>NZ_BAAJNZ010000003.1:0-336154 GCF_057545565.1 Furfurilactobacillus sp. W61-4 | reverse complement strand
TGTATTGCTTCGAACCGAAGTTCAAAGACCCTACACATTTGATTCGTCGAAACGTTGTTCAGTTTTCAAAGATCTACTTTGTTGCCATGTGACAACTTAATTAGTGTATCATGCCATCCGTCATGAGTCAAGCAATTAAATGAACATTTTTTTGAAATCTGTTTATCAATTACTTGCTCGTCCGTAACAGCAAGTAATACTATATCAATCCGTTTCATTTGGGTCAAGCATTTTATCAAGAAAATATTCGTCATCCGATCGAAAGTTATCAATATCACACTTGTCACGCAAACTGAATATGATGAATATATGCATTTTAAACACAAAAAATAGCAATAATATTCATATTTGTTTGACTTTACCCCGTTTTATCTTTATATTATGCAAAAATCGTTTTCTGAGGGGAGTACGACAAAACATGAAACTAACTAAAGAACTTGGCCTACTAGTTCTATCGATATGTACACTCACCACATTAGCCGCCTGTGGCAATAAGAATGCTTCAGGACACGCTAATCAGCTTAACCTGATGGCTAGTGGCGAAATGCCAACGTTAGATCCATCATTAGCAACTGACGATGCATCATTAACTGCCTTGTCGAACACTAACGACGGATTATATCGAATCGGTAAAAATGCAAAACCAGAAAACGCATTAGCAACGGCCACCAAAACTTCCACTGACGGTTTAAAATGGACCTTCACGTTGCGTCGGCACGTTAAATGGTCCAATGGCGACCCCGTAACCGCCCAAAATTTTGTGTACGCTTGGCAACGGACTAACGATCCCAAAACGGCATCAGAATTTGCTTATTTATTCAGCGGAGTAAAGAATGCCGATGCAATTCAAGCGGGCAAGGCTTCGGTCAAAAGCTTGGGTATTCGAGCTATTGGCGCACATAAACTCGTCATCACGCTAGAAAAGCCAATTCCATATTTCAAATTATTGCTAGGTTTTCCTGTATTTTTTCCACAAGATCAAAAAGTCGTTGACAAGTATGGGAAGACTTATGGACAAACCTCTAGTCACCAAGTTTTTAATGGACCGTTTAAAGTGACCGGTTATAAAGGAACGAATACCAAATGGGCCTGGGTTAAAAATCCAACCTATTGGGACAAAAAGCACGTCAAGCTCGACCGTATTAACTTCCAAGTCGTTAAAGACGCTAGCACCCAATTGAATTTATACAACTCAAACAAAGCCGACATGACACAACTAACTGGTGACCAGGTGGAACAATATAAGCACAACAAAAACTACATTTACCGACCAGGATCAGCCGTGACCTACTTGCAACTCAACGAAAAATCGGTCCCTGCGCTAAAGAATCAAAAGATCCGCGCCGCGCTATCCTATGCGATTGATCGCCAACAACTGGTCAATAACGTCCTCCAAGATGGTTCAACGGCTGCCAAGACATTCACACCACCAAAGTTGGCTAGCAATCCGACGACCGGACAAGATTTCGCCAAACAAGCGGCTATACCAGGTGCCTTGTCCAAAAACCTCGCCAAAGCTAAGACATTACTCAAACAAGGTGAACAAGAAAGTGGCATTTCTGAACTAAAATTAAGTCTGCTAGCTGGTGACACCGACTCAGATAAGCGTAATGCGCAGTTTATCCAATCCGAATTAGAAAAATTACCCAATGTTAAAATCACCGTTACACCCATGCCTGGTAAAGTTAAACTCGCTCATACCAGTAAAGGGCAATTCCAATTAGCGCTTTCTAGTTGGCTAGCCGACTACAGCGATCCCAACACTTACGCAATCTTTACCAGCGATAATTCCTACAACAATGGCCATTGGTCAAATGAAACTTATGATGAAAATGTTGCCAATGCCGCCGGAAAAAATGCCCTTTCCCCAACCAAACGATTCGATAACCTTGTCACCTCAGACCAAACACTAGTCAAAGACTACGGTGTCCTGCCATTATTTGACGGATCGGTACCCGGTTCTGGGCCTTTCTTACAACGACCTTATGTTAAAGGGATTGTCTATAATTCAGCTGGTATCAACTGGAATTATAAAGCCGCATACGTCAAGTAGCCGCCTTCATTGATAACCTCTGTTAAACAAACCCACTACCATGATGTTTACTGAGGTGTAAAATAACGTAAAACCTTAGTAAGGAAGTTTAATGTGAGTAACCACAATTCAGCACTCGCCAAATTGGCACCAGATCAGCCTTTATCAAAACAACAGTCAGAACTGGTCAACCAAGCACTGGCTTTTTGCACGCAACGAATGCAAACCAAGACGTCAGAACCGGCAATTTTTACGATTCGTGGTGAAACGGGAACCGGCAAAAGTGTCGTTCTCAGTCACCTATTTAACACTTTACAAACGGCCGCTCGGACTGAGCCACAGAGTCCGTTTTATCAAACAACTAATATTTTTCTCGTTAATCATCCCGAGATTCTCAAAGTCTATAAGGAACTCGCCGGTCCTCTACCCAATTTACGCAAGAAAGACTTTGATCGACCGACATCGTTCATCAATCGCTCGCACAAACAGCAGACCCAGGCTGACATAGTGATCGTTGATGAAGCTCACCTCCTGTTATCACGACCCGACCGCTACAATAACTTCGATCAACAAAATCAATTAGGTGAGCTCTTAAAACTCGCTAAAGTCGTCATTATTGTCTTCGACGCTAACCAAGTTCTAAAAACAAAGAGCTTTTGGACGCCGCAACGCTTGCAACAATTGATTGGATCCATTCCACACGCCGATTTCGAACTACGCGAACAGTTTCGCATGCATGCCGACTCGGCGGTGGTTGATTGGATTAACGCCTTTACTAGTCGCCAACTATTGCCCCTGCCACTGCATCAAGATCACTATGATTTGCAAATTTTTGATGATGCTCAAACGATGTATCAAAAAATTCGCGACAAAAATGAACAAATGGGGCTCTCTCGTATCGTTGCTACATCTGGTTATCCCTCTAAACTCGATGGTGGGCAGCACTTTGTCACTGCAGGACGTTTCAAACTACCTTGGGATCAATACAATTACCAAACCACGGCTTGGGCTGAAAAAGCCAGCACCATTGACGAAGTCGGCTCAATTTACACGGTTCAAGGCTTCGATTTAAATTATGTCGGGGTCATTATTGGGCCACCTTTTGGTTATGATCCGGTTAGTGATCAATTAACGGTAGATCCAAGTCGCGTGACCGATCCAGAGGTCTTCAAACGACGCGCTGATTTGTCAGATCCAAAAGAGCGCCAGCAAATTAACGAACAGTTGACGTTAAACGTTCTAAACGTCTTAATGAAACGCGGCGTCCAAGGCTTATATCTGTATGCTAGTCAGCCTGCGTTGCATCAACGTTTACGGGAATTAAGCCAATAAATTAAACGGCGGACTTGTGACATAAGTATGTAAGACGAACGTTGTCTCAATCACGCGCACCAAACTCCGGCCAATTCCGGCCAACATAAATAGCCCTGTTTCCCAAAGTTCGGGAAGCAGGGTTATTTTCGTTGGTACTCGTTGGCAAAGCGGAATTATGTCACGGCTCCTGCCATTTGCTGACTGAATTGAACCAGCCATTTCAGACTAATAGTGAACCATTATTTTTCCATAAACAGATAAATCTTACTAGCTGAGACGCCAAACGTAAATTTCACGCCATTTGAATAGATTGGATGAACTGTCGTATTACCTTTTTTGGCCGCTTTTGTTTGCTTACCAAATTCTTTCATCACTTTCTTGGCATCCGCACCTGTCGTACTAGCCATTAGGGCAAAACTCGTGCCAAATTCTTTTTGCCCTGCTTTGGTCTTGAAAGCCTTAGTTGGCACCATCATCGACGCTGCCATCACTTGACCATCTTGAACATTCATCCGCGTTTGAACAACTTTCGTTCTAACCACGTCATGCAAGCCATTTTTCGGTGTGGTTAATGGCAATAACTGTCCCTTAGCTGCGGTCTTAGCCTGCGCCATCGCAGCTTGCACTTGTGGTTGTAACTGTTGCACGGTCGCCGCCAATTCTGGATTAGGTTGTTGCTTTAACTGCGCGGCAGCTTTTTGTAAAGTTGCGGCTTGCTTTTGCGCAGCTGGAGACATTTTCGAACCTGTCAATGCCTGATTATAAGCTTGTTGCAGGCTTTGATAATTAGCCAGCGGTTTCACCGCCGCTACCTGGACGGTCTGACGATCACCATTGGCACTCAACTTAACTTGCTGGCGCTTGGTGGTACTCGGCACCTGAATGACGAAAGTCCCGTCGTGAACTGTTTGCTTCCGATGCGCTTGTTGATCAATTTGATAGGTCACGGTCTTAGCATTCGTGTGACCTTTAACTGCCGCCACTAACACATTAGCATGGTAAGTTTGTTTCGTCGTTGATAATGAGGTACGGCCACAGCCAGCTAATGCCAGCAAACTAACCGCGGCTGTCACAATCAATAATGAATTTCGTCGCATCTTAGTTAGCCTCCTCGTCCATCGAAATGTTGCCAGAAAATTGACTGTTGTAAAGGTCCGCGTAAAAACCATTAGCAGCCATTAACTCATTATGATTCCCGGTCTCCACGACTGAACCATGATTCATCACGATAATGTTATCCGCATTTTGAATTGTGGATAATCGGTGAGCCACGATAAAGCTCGTTCGGTTGACCAAGAGCTGCTCCATGGCATGTTGAATCTGTACTTCAGTCCGCGTATCCACGGAACTAGTTGCTTCATCCAAAATCAGAATTTCAGGATTGGCCACGAACGCTCTAGCAATCGTTAACAGCTGTCGTTGCCCCTGCGAAATATTGGAAGCTTCTTCATTTAAGATTGTTTGATAGCCATCTGGTAATTTACGAACAAATTCGTCCACATGGGCTGCTTGAGCGGCCGCTAAAATCTCATCATCAGTCGCGTCCTCACGCCCATACTTCAAATTGTCCCAAATTGTGCCGGTAAAGAGCCAGGTATCTTGCAGAACCATCGCAAAGTGTGACCGTAAATCTTCACGAGCTAAATCACGAGTATCGGTGCCGCTTAATCGAATTGACCCGCCGGAAACATCATAGAAGCGTTCCAGTAAGTTAATAATCGTCGTCTTACCAGCACCGGTTGGTCCCACAATTGCCACCTGTTGACCACGCTTAACGGCTAAATTATAGTCAGTCATCAACAGTTCATCGCCGTAACCAAATTTCACATGATCTAATGTGATTAAGTTCGGATCATCTGTTTTCACCGGCAAACCGGACTTCGTATCCGTCATTTCTTCTTCATCAATGACATCAAAGACCCGTTCAGCTGAGGCAATTGTGGACTGAATGGTGTTCAATAAGTTAGCCAACTGCGAAATTGGTTGCGAGAATTGTTGGGTATATTGCAAGAAGGCTTGCACGTTCCCTAAAGTTACGTTCCCATTGGCAACTTGAATCCCACCAACGATCGCAACGAATACATAACCAATGTTGTTAATAAACATCATCAATGGCATGATCACACCGGAAATAAATTGTGCTTTCCAGGCCGCGCCATAGTAGGCTTCATTCTGCTTTTCAAACGTTTCAATCGCCCGGTCTTCACGATTGAAGCTTTTGACGACCTCATGACCCGCGTAATTTTCTTCGACTTCATTATTGATCAAGCCCAAGCTTTTCTGCTGCTGCCCGAAGAAACGCTGTGATCGAGGCGCCACCAGGCCAACAACAACCAAACTCAGTGGAATTGTCACTAAGGCAATCAAGGTCAACTGCCAACTAATTGTAAGCATCATCCACAAAGTTCCCACAAAAGTGACTAAACTCGTGATCGCTTGGGTCAAACTTTGCTGTAACGTACTAGCGATATTATCCATATCATTGACGGCCCGACTCATAATGTCCCCATTGCTGTGGGTATCATAATACTTAATCGGAACCAGACGCATTTTACCCTTAAATTCACGCCGTAATTTATAAACGGTTCGTTGAGAAATACGGGTCATAATATACTGTTGTAAAAAGTTGAAGATCGCCGATGCTAGATACATGATCAACACAACGACAATAATATTCAAAACTTTACCGAAGTTAATTGGAAAGCCATTCATGGGAATGCCGGCTTTTTGTTCAGCAGTTCCCTTCATAATGCCCTTAAAAATTTCTGTCGTGGCTTGTCCTAAAATTTTCGGCGTCCGAATTTGGAAAATAACGGCTGTAATGGCAAAGATTAAGACTAAGACCATTCCTAGCCACCGATCTGACATATACCGTAATAAGCGGCCGAAAGTGCGCCAAAAATGATTCGGTTTTTCAACTAAACCTGGTCCACCATGACCACCGGGGCCATGGCCGCCCATCGGACGTGAAGCTGGCGTTGAACTTTTTGCTTTATTTTCACTCATGATAAGGCCGCCTCCCCTTCACGTAGTTGTGATTTCATAATTTCTTGATAAACAGCGTTGTTTGCCCGGAGTTCATCGTGAGTTCCTTTACCCACTAATTTGCCGTTATCTAACACCAAAATAAGATCGGCATCCGCAACTGTCGCAATCCGTTGAGCGACAATGACAACCACGCTTTGCTGAATTTGCTGATCGGCGCGTAATTGCGCTCGTAAGGCAGCGTCTGTTTTAAAGTCTAACGCTGAAAATGAATCGTCGAAGACATAGACGCTAGCTTGTTTAACCAATGCTCGAGCAATCGCCAATCGCTGCTTTTGACCACCAGAGAAGTTGTCTCCACCTTGCTCAACATGGGCATCCAAGCCGCCCTCTTCTTTGACAAAGTCGGTTGACTGAGCGATGGCTAACGCCTGCCATAAATCATCATCCGTCGCATTTTCATTACCAAACTTCAAATTATCACGAATGGTTCCTGTAAATAAGGTTGCTTTTTGAGGAACCATCGCAACTTCACCGTGTAACTGATGTAAATTTTGCTGGCGCACGTCCACGTCGTTGACTTTAACAGCCCCCTTCTCCACATCGAAGAAACGAGGAATTAAATTAACGAGGGTTGTCTTACCAGAACCCGTACCACCAATGATTGCCACGGTCTGACCCGCGTGGACCTTAAAGTCAATATCCGTCAACGCTGGCTGTTCGGCTTGCTGATAACGGAAATCAACGTGATCAAAGGCCAAGGCTTTCGGCGCTTCGGCTGCTTGATTCGTGGCTTCTTTTGGGTCAGTAATATGACTCTCTAATGAAAGAACTTCCTGAATTCGTGTGGCTGAAGCTGCTGCCCGTGGCAGAAAAGCCATAATCATCGCCAACATCATAAAGCTCATCAAGACCTGCATCGCATAAGTCATAAACGCAATCATGTTCCCAACTTGCATTGTTTGCGAACTAATTAATTGTCCGCCAAACCAGACAATTGCGATATTCGTGCCACTCATGATCAAAGTCATCACGGGAAAAGCAAAGGCGACAATCGTGTTAACTTTGATCGAATTTTGCGTATAGTCTTGGTTGGCAGCTTCAAACCGATCTTGCTCAAATTGATCTTGTCGGAAAGCCCGAATCACTCGCACCCCAGTTAACCCTTCACGAAAGACTAAGTTTAAACGATCGGTTTTCGTCTGCATCGCCCGGAAAAGTGGAATTGCCAGACCCATAATTAATCCAATACAGAGCACTAACACGGGAATGGCGACCACAAAAATCCAAGATAGTTGAGGACTCTTGTTGTAAGCCAAGAAGCTTGCCCCCACCAGCATGATCGGTGCCATGATCATCATCCGCAAAGCCATCATCGTGACGTTTTGAATTTGCACCACGTCGTTAGTAGTCCGCGTAATTAAAGAGGATGTTTCGACTTGATCAAATTCATCATTTGAAAAATTCATTACTTTACGATAGATATCACTTCGTAAATTTTGTCCCAATTTTTGTGACGAGCGTGCTGCTAGCAGCACATTGACGACCGCCGCTCCAACTGAGAGCAATGAAAAAGCAATCATTTCAAAACCAATCCGCCAAATATAACCAATATCCCCCTTGGCGACCCCATTGTTGACGATATCTGACGTCAAACTAGGTAAATTTAGATTGGCAACGACCTGAATAATCATGAAAAAGACCGCCCCGAGAACTGCCCATGATGAAATTCGGCCTCTTGCAATTTTTAGCATTTAGCACGTTCCTCCTGTTTATCAACTATGTAGCTGTGTGTAACGACAGCACGCCATTATACGCTTTTTGTACCGCTTGTAGTCGACTTAATTGTGGATTTCCAAAATTTATCAGATTGATGACGCAATAAAGATCAGTGACACCACAATTTTAACAACCAGCGAGCAGTATAGCACCATTTGTTTCTTACGGAAACTGTTTTAACTAAAAAAACACTTATCAACTGACAAGTGTTTTCTGGGAACGCTATTCTAATCTGTTGGAATGCCCACCCGACTGAAGATTTCATCAACATATTGAACGTGCCGCTGCAGGTCAAATGCCGCTTCAATGGCGCTCGCATCTAAGTGTTCTTTAATGAACCGATCGTCAGTGACCAATTGCTTAAAGGACTGCCCGGTCGTTATTGCTTGATTAGCTAACTGTTGTACGTGATCATAGGCCACCTCACGACTTAGTCCAGTATCAACTAGCGCCAGCAAGACCTGCTGACTAAAGACCAACCCACCGCTCGCGTTAATATTGGTCAACATTTGCCGCTCGTCCACGACAAGTTTGTCCATAATTCGATTAAACCGGTGCAGCATGTAATCTAATAGCGCCGTCGCATCCGGTAAAATGATCCGTTCGGCTGATGAATGAGAAATATCACGTTCATGCCACAACGCAACGTCCTCATAGGCTGTCACCATGTACCCGCGAATAACTCGTGACAAACCCGTGATGTTTTCTGAGCCGATCGGGTTATGTTTATGGGGCATCGCTGACGACCCCTTTTGACCACTGGCAAACGGTTCGGCCACTTCATGAATCTCTGAACGTTGCAGACCGCGAATCTCAGTGGCGTAGGTTTCCAACCCGGTCGCAATTAGTGCTAAGACACTCAGATAATGAGCGTGCAAATCGCGTGGTAGAACTTGGCTGGTGACGGGTTGCGGGCGCAAGCCTAACTGCTGACAAACATCTGCTTCGATCTGTGGTGGGATGTTGGCAAACGTTCCGACCGCACCACTCAATTCACCGACCGCCAGCTCATCACTGACCAATTGAAAGCGATTCAAATCCCGGTTTAGTTCATCCACCCATCGCGCAAGTTTAATTCCTAACGACATTGGTTCTGCCTGTATACCGTGAGTTCGCCCCATCAACATGGTCCTTTTATAGCGTCTAGCTTGCCGAACCAACGTATCGCGTAGCGTTTCCAAATCTGTTTTGATTAAGGCATTAGCGGCCTTTAGTTGTAACGCTTGCGCAGTGTCGACCACATCGGTACTGGTCAAACCATAATGAACCCATTTTCGTTCCGAGCCAAGTGATTCTGATAACATTCGCGTGAAAGCAACGACATCATGATGTGTCTCTGCTTCAATTTCGGCCATCCGCTCCACATTAATCGTTGCGTGCATCCTTAAGGCGTCAACATCAGCCTGAGGAATTTTACCGGCGTCGGCCCACGCTTGGCAAGCAGCGAGTTCAACAGCCAACCACTGCTGTAACTTGTTTTCCTGTGACCAAATTTGCCCCATTTCCGAACGAACGTATCGATCAATCATTCGGACACCGCCATTTCCGCTTCAATGTTCGGCTTTTGCCAAACATCTGCCAAAATCATCGTTTGTTCGCGGTCAGGTCCGACCGACAAGGTCGCTAACTTCGTGCCAACTAGTTCAACCACGCGTTGCACATAGCGTTGTGCGTTCACAGGCAGATCTTCAAATCGCTGACACTGCGTAATATCTTCTGTCCATCCTGGCAAGGTCTCATAAACTGGTTGGCATCTTAACAAGGCTTCACGGCCAGCCGGATACCGGTCAATCCGTTCACCATCCAAGTCATAAGCAACACAGATTTTTAGCTCTGGTAAACCAGTCAAAACATCGAGACAGTTCAGGGCTAAATAGTCCAAACCTGATACCCGTCGTGCATGACGTAAGACAACCGTATCAAGCCAGCCGATACGCCGAGGACGCTTAGTCACCGTGCCATATTCATGACCGACTTCGCGAATTTGATCGCCAATTTGATCATGCAATTCAGTAGGGAACGGACCATCCCCCACGCGAGACGTATAGGCTTTTGCGGCACCCACGACGGCCATTACCTTATTCGGTCCAAGACCACTACCGATGGTCACGCCACCGGCGATTGGGTTCGAAGACGTTACATAAGGATATGTGCCATGATCAATGTCTAGCATCACACCTTGCGCCCCTTCAAACAAGACGCGTTCACCTTTAGTCAAAGCTTCATCGATAACCACCGACGTATCCGTTACATACGGCGCCAAGCGCTTTGCATAACCAACATAGTCTTGGTAGATCGTGTTAAAGTCCAGTGGTTGTGCGTCGTAGACCTTCGCCAGTAAGTTATTTTTAACAATTAAATTACGTTGCAATAATGTTTTAAACGTTTCCGGCTCAAGCAGGTCAGCCACACGAATACCAATCCGTGATGCCTTATCCATGTAGGCTGGCCCGATTCCTTTATTAGTCGTGCCAATTTTATGACCCTGTTTACTTGTCTCTTCACAATGGTCTTGCAAAATATGATACGGAAAAATGAGATGCGCTCGATCAGAAATCCGTAAATTATCAGTCTTAATGCCCCGTTCATGTAAATAATCAATTTCAGCTAACAAGGTCTTCGGGTTCAGCACAACCCCATTACCGATCAAACATAATTTATCAGCTTCAAAAATACCGGATGGCAACAATTGGAGTTGATATCGATCACCAGCAAAAGTGATGGTGTGACCTGCGTTGTCACCACCTTGATACCGTGAGATCATGTCAGCGCGTTGACTAACGAAATCTGTAATCTTTCCTTTTCCTTCATCGCCCCATTGACTACCAACAATCACAACTGCTGTCATTTTTTCACCTCAACGTTTTATTTTCGAACAACAAGGTTGAGTTTAACGTATATCGTTCAGTTTATCAACAAAAATCGAACGAACTAATTAGTTTCAATTTAGAACGTTCTTTTATATTCCAAAAACATTTGACTTGCATCGTAAAAACGCTTATCTTAGTTTCCGTTGCCGAACTTTACAACGATTCATTTTAGAAAGAGGTCGTCACGTGATGGAAATTTTTGATTACGAAGATGTGCAACTCATTCCCAATAAATGTTTGATCGATAGTCGATCTCAAGCCGATCCGACAACGACATTTGGTGGGCACCGCTTTAAGCTCCCGGTTGTTCCCGCTAATATGGCGACGGTTATCGATGAGCCCTTGGCAATTTGGCTAGCGGAACACGATTATTTTTACATCATGCACCGTTTTAATCCAGAGCGTCGCTTAGCCTTCGTACAAGCCATGCACGAACGCGGACTATTCAGTTCGATCAGTGTCGGCGTGAAGCCAGAAGAATACCAACTCATCGATGCACTGGCCGCTGCTGAATTGACGCCTGACTTCATTACCATCGATATCGCTCACGGCCACTCAAACCGGGTTATTGAAATGATTCACGCGATTAAATCACAATTACCAGACAGCTTTGTCATTGCTGGTAACGTGGCAACACCCGAAGCCGTTCGTGAACTAGAAGATGCGGGTGCTGATGCCACCAAAGTTGGTATCGGACCAGGTAAGGCGTGCATCACTAAACTAAAAACTGGCTTCGGCACTGGTGGTTGGCAACTTGCGGCTGTAAGATGGTGTGCTAAAGCCGCACGCAAACCGATCATTGCGGATGGTGGTATTCGTCATAATGGTGATATCGCTAAATCCCTTCGTTTCGGCGCTAGCATGGTCATGGTCGGTTCTTTATTTGCCGGCCACAAACAATCGCCAGGTACTGATCTTATGATTGACCATCGTCATTTCAAGCAATATTATGGTTCGGCCTCTGCCCAGCAAAAAGGCGCGCATAAAAATGTCGAAGGCAAAGACATGCTGGTCCCTTATCGTGGCGACATTCAAGATACACTCACCGAAATGAGTGAAGATCTGCAATCATCCATTTCTTACGCTGGGGGCAATGACTTAACCGCTTTAAAAACAGTTGACTATGTTTTAGTTCGCAACACCATTACCAATGGTGATTAATTAATCCACATAAAAAAGTGGCGGTTTCCTCTGAGTAATCAGATGAACCGCCACTTTTTAGTTGGTTACGATCATATTTAACTATGCGAAACAGGTTGTTCGATCTCGTTAGCCGTTGGTGTTGCCGTTACGGTCTCTTCTTCCGGCTTTAATAATAGATTCAGGACTACTGCAGTCACACTGGCCATCACAATGCCATTACTCAGCATCAATTGAGCTGTTTTCGGTAATGCTTGGAAAATAGCTGGTTGAACCGTGACTCCCAAGCCTAAGCCAATGGAAACCGCGGCAATCAGAATATTCTTGTTGTTTCGAAAATCTACCTGCCCTAACATCCGAACCCCTTGCATCGCAACCATTCCAAACATCACGACCATCGCGCCGCCGATAACTGGTACAGGAATCATGGTTGCCAATGCGCCTACTTTAGGCAACAAACCTAGTAGCATTAAGAACCCTGCCGCATAAAAGACTGGGCGCCGCGTTTTAATACCCGATAATTGCACTAACCCAACATTTTGTGAGTACGTGGTATAAGGAAAGGTATTGAAGATCCCGCCTAGCATCACTGCTAACGCTTCGGCACGATAACCTTTCTTCAGATCCGCTGTGGATACCGGTCGATTGAGCAAATCGCCAAGAGCAAAGAAGACCCCAGTCGATTCAACCATCGACACCAAGGCAATCATGATCATCGTCAAGCTAGAGGAGAGTTCAAAATGAGGCATACCAAAGTAAAAGGGTTGTGGGAAGTGAAACCAGCTCGCCTCTAGGACTGGGCGTACCGAAACCATCCCGGCAAATCCTGCAGCTAAGCTCCCCACTAATAACCCGATTAAGACAGCAATTTGACGAATAAACCCTCGGCCCCAGATATTGCAAGCTAGAATGACAACAATGGTTAGGGCGCCAACCCCTAAGTTAACGGGTGAGCCGAAGTTTTTAGCAGTGACATCGCCACCACCCAAATTTAAAAATGCAATTGGAATCAGTGTTAAACCGATAACCGTAATAACTGTCCCCGTCACTAGTGGCGGAAATAAGCGCCGAATCTTTGCAAAAACACCAGCAATCGCAAAGACGAAAATCCCAGCAACAATGATTGCACCGTACATCGTCCCGATCGTAAAGTGTTGGCCAATCATCTGTAATGGCGCCACAGCTTGGACGGCACAACCTAAAACAACTGGTAGGCCGATGCCAAACATGCGATTCTTCAGTAACTGCAATAAAGTGGCTAACCCACACATAAAAATATCAATTGAAACAAGATAGGTCATTTGGCTACTGTTAAAATGTAACGCACCACCAATCAGTAAAGGAACCAAAATAGCGCCTGAATACATTGCTAGTAAGTGTTGAAGTCCTAACATAGCTGCTTTTGATTCACGAGCGGGATTAACCTTTTTCAACATTCGTCGACTCCTTATCTTCGGTTTCAGCAAAAATCACATGGCCCTGTTCAAAACCACTGATGCTGGCTAACGCAAGTAACGGAATACCTTGTTCTTCAATCAGAGCATGGCCACGCTGGAAACGTTTTTCAATCACTACTCCTACGCCGCCAACAGTCGCGCCGGCTTGCTTAATAATCTCAAGCAGACCATTGACTGCTTGCCCATTGGCTAAAAAGTCGTCAATAATGAGAACATTATCATCAGCCGAAAGGAAATCGCGCGAAATTGAAATCTGATTGTCGACTTGTTTTGTAAATGAATAAACTGTCGCCGTGTACAAATTATCCGTAAGTGTCAGACTCTTGTGTTTACGAGCAAATACTAGCGGAACCTGTAACGATAACGCAGTCATTACAGCTGGAGCAATGCCCGAAGACTCAACTGTCAATACTTTAGTAATCCCAAGCCCATCAAAGCGGTCAGCAAAAGCCTCACCAATATTTTGCATTAACTTGGGGTCGACCTGATGGTTAAGAAAACCATCTACTTTTAAAATATCATCACCTAATACACGACCTTCTGACTCAATTCGTTGCTCTAATTCTTTGATAATGGTCTCCTCCTCTGATAGCTTGCTGATTCAATGTTATGTGTGCGCGTCGAGAATCACTGTCAATCTGACAACCAGCTCTAATCTAAATGATCAGACACAAAAAGCTCCCTTTACGGAAATCCGCAAAAGGAGCTCACTAAAGACAGCTCATTTTGCTTATAGTCCAGAGTTTAAGGTTCTGGGTAGAGACAGCCATCCGTATTATGACCATATATAAGCGTTGTCGCTCAACGTATTAATTTATGTTGTCCACCTTAACACAGCAATTTTATTCATGCAAAGGTTTTTAAGATCAGAGTGTGTGCCAGACCGGGTGAGCCCGAGCAACAACAGACAATCGCGATTGGGCGCTTTTGGCCCGGTGGCGATTGTTGGTTGTGCACAGGGTTCAGATCTGGCGAGCACGTTTAGATCAGAGTGTGTGCCAGACCGGGTGTGCACAGCACTCAGATCTGGCGAGCACGTTTATGCAGCGTATAAGTCAGATAAGCCGAGCAATAGTCAGCAAGCTCACCAAAAACGAAGCTCAGCTTTATCTTGGTTGCTGATAAAGAACCTCAGTGCCGTATTTAAGCAATTGATCCGCATAATTGCGATCACGTTTCTGCTGCGAAATTTCACTTTTTAGGGTAGTTAATTGATCTGTGATAATCCCGTCGACATCCAAACGCATCACTTGGTCCATATCATCTTCATCATTGACGGTCCACGCAAAAACCCGCTTGTGATCACGGTGGGCCGCTGAAACAAAACGATCGTTTAACGTGCTATATTCCATTGTGAAAAAGTTGGCTCTCGTTCGTGGAACGCCAACGAAGTTATACGGCAAAATGTATCCAACTGTTAATGCTGGACGTTCACGTTTCAATTGTTCCACAATGCCGTAATCAAGTGTATGAATGATATCTTGATGGGCCAATAACGTGTCCGCATAGCGATCGATGAAGCGATTCACCAACGCTTTTCGATCCTGATCAGAATCAATTTTAATTTCAACCAACAATTTTTGATGCATCGCCTGGGCCGCTTTTAGATACTGATCAAATGAATCAATCTTGGTGGAATAGCCATTCTCATGAATCGTCATCGCAGTCAAATGAGCTAATGTCTGTTGATCAACTTTTTCATTTTTACCAGCTAAATTCATTAAATTATCGTCATGCATGACGACAAATTGATGATCTTTAGTTTCACGAATATCCATTTCAACATATTTCGGGTGCTCGCGATGCGTTTTGGTTAGCGCAGGGATCGTATTTTGGACACCATTACCATCGTTAACGCCCCGATGAGATAGGGTTTGTGGATTAACTTCCAAGAGTCCATCAAAGTAACTATACCCATAGCCAGCAAAAATAACTCCGACAACGACAAAAGCAACAAACACACTAACGCGCCACCATGGTTTAGCGACGACACGAGGCATATCAGGTAACTGTTCCAACGCGTGAACATCATAGCGTTGCATGACTTGCAAACTTAAATCGATTACCCAGACAGTCGTTAAAATCGAGATCGTGTAGGTCAATAGTGATAACAAATTGAAATTAACAATTGCTGCCGTCAACGCAGTGACATGACTTTGTTGATCAAACCAAGTCTGTGCACCATAAAAGCCCATTAAAATAACAAAGTACAAAATGGCTGCGCTCACAATAATGCCGATGATCCTTAACGTGATCCACCAAAAAGAACCCCATGTTTGTTGCCACGATTCTTTAACGGCTTGTTTAACAGAGCTCCGTTGGAACATCAAAAGTGGAATTACAACCAACAAACGCAAGCCAAAATAATACCCGAGCACATAAACGAGAACTAAGGCAGCTAAAAGTAACGGTTTCGTCGTAATGAATTCCAAAATAAAGGCTGGAATTTGAACCTTAGCTAACAATGGCGTACGAATGAAACTGCCGCCAAAAGGCACAATTAAGATGAAATAAAGGAGGAAAAAGCCAAAAGTTCCTAGCGACAAACGCGGCAAACGATGCCATAGTTCGCTAACCAATTGGCGAATCGTCGGCCGCTGCTCCTTACGTCGATAGGCCACCATCAACAAAAGATAAGCAAATTGAAGATAAATAGCCGCCAAAATCACGAACAACAGTAACAGTAAACTAACGATCGCTACCGGGTGCGCCTTCACGACGGTGCCAAAATTCGTGTATGACAAATAGGCAATATTGCTCCACCGTAAAATACCGGCTCCCAACCACGAAAAAACAGGAATTAATACTGCATAGACAATAATAGCTGTAAATGAATAATGTTTAAAAAAATACCAAAACGCTCGCGTAAATCGCCAAATACTAGTTCGTTTAGTCCCCTTCATCCCCAGACCCCCTTGATTATTAGAATTATCATACCTGATTTCTTCCATCTGTACAGATTTTAACTTCCGATCAGTGATAGGACTCTGGGCAAAAGGGCCTCAAGGCGAAACAAGCCGGGTTGGTGTCGAGCACTAGCTGAGACTTAGCAGTTGGCATGGTCTTGGCCAATTGATAAGTCTGGGCTAGGCGCAGACAGCAGGCTTGTGTAGCCAGACAAAACGCTCGGGTGATCTTGAGCCTTGGCAACTGGCACCCTTAGCTGATGGCCATTAAAACACCAGCGGCGGACTGCCGTCGATCGACAAAAAGACCACCAATCATTGGTGGCCCAAAGAAATTAATTTGAAAATAATTTTAGATACAGCTGTTCTGCAAATGGCTTAAAACTATACCGCGGTCGAAAGCTATTGCTTAACATAATGACCGCATTTTTGCCGTCTTTTGATACACAACTCATCGATTGATACCCGTAACCGAGACCATGATTGACAGCCGCCCCGTACAGATTATATGTGCCACCCCCGTACGTGCTCCGACTGCCCGACTGATATAGTTGCGTGACGGCTTGTTTAGAGATAATTTTTCCGGCCATGATGCCGCTGATCAGGCCATACAAATCCCGTGCGGAAGTGGCTACACGCCCCGTTCCGACTTCATCATGCCATTGCGCCGCTGGCGTAACGACCGCTCGATTGTAATCAACATCTCCCGCTGGCGTACCCGCATAGGCCACCGCTACTTGTAGTCGCTCTGAAGGCATCATCACTGTTTGATGTAAGCCTAGTCGTTTAACCACTTGTTGATTAAATAGCTGTTCATACGATTTCCCAGTTAACTTCTTCAATACGCCCGTTAAAATGTTGTAGTTAACTTGTGAGTATTGCCATTGATTGTACAACGCTGGATCAAATGTCACATGGTGGACATCATAATCAACGATTTGATCGTCCGTTTGTAAATTTGTTGGACCAGCCGGACCGTCCATCCGTAAGCCAGAGGTCATATCTAACATTTGACGAATCGTGATCTCATTACTGTGTGGTACTTCAGGAAAGAAGCGCTTCAAGTGATCTGTCATTGACAAGTGATGTTGTTCAATCTGTTGCATCACCAGTGCACCCGTGGCAATTTTCTGAATTGAATCAATTGCGTAGGCCGTTGATGCGCGATTCGGTAGCTTTCTCGCCACGTTGGCTTGTCCAAATTGTCGTTCATAAGTGATTTTACCATCACGCACAATCAGCACCGAGCCGACAAAATGCATGTCATTAATTTGCTGATTCAACGTCGTCGCTTCTTGCTGATTAATGGTCTTCGGTAACTTTAGCGTGGACCATTGACGAACAGGCTCAGCAGTTGACTTGCGATGATGAACCACATGCTCGACTTTGGTCGTTCGACGTACTTGACGATATACACTGCCCCAAGCTAATAAACTAATCAAACCGACAGTAATTAAAATCAGGCTAATTCGCATTGGTCTGGACATGATGACTCCTTACAAACAGCTGGGTTAGTCCCATCTGTTTTAATTGATTTTCCAATGTGAACCATTATAACAAAGCACGCCTTAGATACCTATTTTCGTTTCCCCAAGACTGCCTGTTTCACGTGAAACAAAAACACTGCTCTTGGCAACCTTGGTCTTTAAATAAACCAAGCCTCCTTAGTTACTTCCCAAATACGACAACCCGCCGATTGCTAGAAAAATTACGACTAACCAGATCGCTAAATGGGCAAAAAACATAAATGCACCAATGACTAATAGCCCACCTAAAATCCAAAAAACTAATTTGCCAATAAAACGTCCGAATAAAAGTAACAGGGCTAAGCCGATTAATAAACCCATTTGTGGTCCTCCGTTTTTCTTGTCCGATTTAATAATGTCACCAAAGTTTAGTCCTTTTTACCCAGCTTTCAAGATGAGGAATCGTAAGGATTGGTAAAAAATTACCACCGTTGGCGTTAAACGAGATTTGTAGACAGGTCTCCGCTTAGAAAAGGCTACCGACCAGCATTTGCTATTAACGTGCTCGCCAGGCCTGAGCCCTGTACAGAACCAACAATCGCCACCAGGCCAAAAGCGCCCAATTGCGATTGTCCGTTGTTGCTCGGTCTCACCCAGTCTGGCTCACACTCTGACATAAACGCGCTCACCATCACTGAAGCCTGTGCACAACCCAAAATCCTGTTCGGGCCAAGACCGCCCGCTCACGATTTTCAGTTGTTGCTCGCCTTCACCCGTGATGGTTCACGCTCTGCTATTTTCATAACCGTTTTTCAAGCCAATTGTGGTATATTGAGCCACATGGAGGCATATCATGTGTACAGCAATCACAACGTCTAGTTTAGACCAACATCATTTTTTTGCGCGCACGATGGATTTACCAACAACGACCCCATGGCGGCCAGTTTATTTACCCGCAGATAGTTGGTGGCAACCATCCACTGGCGATACTGGACAATCACTGCCATTTGCCTTATTAGGTGGCGGTCGCTGGACGCCCGGCAATCATTACCTAATGGGGGACGCGATGAATACGGCCGGGTTAGCCTGCGCAGAGCTCTTTTTCCCCATCGAAGCCCACTATGCGACAACGCCATCGGCACATCATTTGAACCTCACGCCCCAAGATTTTATTTACTGGGCGCTCTTACACGACTCAATTGCTAGTGTTGCAGCTGATCTACCCACCCTCCGCATCGTTGCAAAGGCTTGGCAACAAGAAGACAACTGGCGGCCGTTTCACTGGCTGTTAACCGATCGGACCGGACAAACAGCCATCCTTGAACCACGGGATGAGACGCTTACCTTAACCCCAGCACCATTGCACGTCCTGACGAATACGCCGAATTATCCGGCGCACGTCAAACGATTGCAGCAACGATTAGGCCACCCAGAAGCGACCTCTTGGTCAAACCTACTTTCACAAATAAAAGCTTTTATCGGTGATCTGCCACATACAAATTTACCCACCGATCGGTTTCAACGAACTGCCATTCACCTGTGGCAACAAGCGCAACCACAAGACGCAGCAGCGGCTGTTAATCAATTAATTATGTTGCTAGATGATGTGGTCATTGCGCGTACCCCCGACCGCTTAACCCGTCATAATTTAGACTACACTCATTATGAGGATGTTTTGGATTTGACTAATCTGCAGATGACTTTTAAATCCACCAGAACCCAACAAATTCACCAAGTTTCGCTAAACGACTTACAAGACCGCTTTCCTCAGCAATCCATTGCCCTACCATTCACTTAAGCTCACAAAACAAAAAGATCAGCAAATTTGCTGATCTTTTTGATTACTCAATTTAATGCGTTATGTGTAAAGCACGTTTCCACTTTGCATACACGACCGATTCAATCCGAGTTGTCATGCTCTGATAAGCATGTTGACTCATCTGTTGCCATAGTTTGTCATCTTTAAGCAGCCGGATCATCGCTCCTGCTAAACCATCCACATCACCACGGCCGACTAAATAACCATTACGGCCATCCATAATTAGATCAGCTGGTCCATAGAAGACGTTATAAACAACTGCTGGTAAGCCATGTGACAACGCTTCTGTTAATGCCAGTGGATCATTGTCGCCCTCTGTGGCATTCACGTAGACTTGGGCTTGATCATATACGTCGTCCAGCTTGGCTTGATAACCGTGTAACTTCACACTATCAGTCAACGATTGTTGTTTAATTTGGTCATTTAACGGTTTTTCTTGATCTCCGTAACCATAAATCGCTAATGTCGCGTCAGGAATCTGTTGTTTGACCTTAGCAAAAGCGGTCACAACATCTTCGGTATGCCGTTCTTTGGTTAAACGACCGACGACGACTACCTCGTGCCGGTGACGTTGCGCCAACGCAATGTGCTTAGCGTGCTCTTGTTTTGGATCAACGACGCCTGCTGGCACAGCAAAAATCGGTGTCTTCACACGTTCTTCGCCGCCCATCCAACGCGTTAAATCAGCTTTTTGAGCTTCAGTCGCCACAATCACGCCGTCGAGTTGATCAATATGATTAACCAGCGCGTTAGCATACAATCCCGACAGGTTGGCATAAACTTGATCCTTGGCGTCCACCGTATGCGTTGTCGGTAGCGTTATGTAGCGCCGAGCCTTGGTCGTCATACTCAAAACGGCATCGTAGGAAGCCCCTGGTCGGTCGGCTACAAAAGTCGATTTCTCACCGTCACGTCGATTAAGTTCATCCAAAAAGAACGTGAATAATTCGTCATAACTATTAAAAAACAAATCCTGATTCTGATAATCCAACAACTGTAACAATGTCAACACAGTGCGACCATCTGCATCATGCCCAAAATATTCTTCAATCACTCGTTGACCGCTGGGGTCATAAGTCACCTGACTAATCAGGTCGCCTTCGTTACTAAAGAACTGATCCCGGGTCTTGAAACCACGAAAATCCCACAAACTCATTTGAACTTTTTTGCCAGTCTTATCGTACACATCGACGCTGTATAGCTGGCCGATTGTCCCAGGCGCAAAATGGACATCCATGATGAGCTGATCACCATCATAGACATGGCTCACATCTGCCCCTGGATCAACATTATATTCAGGTGCTAAGTGAAGTGCTTCAATTTTTGGTTCATTTTTCCCAACAGGGACCCGTGTTTCAATTCCTTGGAAAAAGTCATACATATTAACGATTTGATCATCTTCAAGACCAAAGCGTTGCTTGTTCGAGTACAACATTTGATCAAAATTTCGCGTCACTAACTTCGCTGGCTTACCTTGGTGTTTGAATAATTGGAGCCGTTTAATTTCGGCGTGTTCAATCCCAGAGTTCAACGCCATCAAGTATTCGTTTACAAAATAAATCACGCTTGAACCTCCTGTTCATGACCTTGATTAAACGCGGCCACTGCTTCAAAGACCGCCTGCCATTTTTCCCAAACTGCCGCTTCAGAAAAACGTTTGGCGTCGTCATAGGCATGCTCACTAAAAGTCTGCATCAGCGTATCATCGCTCAATAATTTGCTAATTGCGTTAGCTAAGGCATCCACATCGTCAAGTTTGACCAAATAGCCATCCCGATCATTTTGAATAATCCCCTGTGGCCCATATTTAGCATCGTAAGAAACCGTTGGTACCCCATGTGACTGCGCTTCTAACAGCGCCAATGAGAAGCCTTCAGCTCGAGAGGCCAAGACATTGATCTGCGCACCATCATAAACCTTGCCAATATCCAACGTGTAATCGTGGAAGGTAACGAGTTCACCCAGTTGTTTGTCGGCAACGATCTTATGCAGTCGTTCACCTTCCTTACCATTAGCGTAACCCCAGAACTCTAGACGCGCACTTGGTACCTGTTTGTGGACCTGCTCGAACGCTTCAATCACCTTATCCTGTTGCTTTTCAGGCGAGAGACGGGCCACCATAATGATTTTTCCAAGTGTCCGTTTACGCCAATCCACGTGCGGAGCATTGAGCACTTGGTCATCCACAATTCCCACCGGCAATTCGAAAACCGTTGGTACATCACCCCACCGATGCATGAAATCGAGGCGTTGCTGTGGCGTCGGTGCAATCACACCTTGCCACTGATGTAAGTTCTTAATCGCATATTCGTAATTATAATTAAGCGTCGCTGTCATCACTTGTTCTGGGTCATTCAAGTGGTTGGAATGTAAATGCATCATTTTGAAGGCGCGCGTCTTCATGTTTAGGACCGACCAAGCTAATTCAAACGTCCGATCAACGACCATAACATTATTCTCACCATCGCGCCGGTTTAATTCATCAAGGAAGAAACGCATCATCGCTTGCTCACCGTTAAACGAGTAATCGCTGCCATGCCAATTCAAAATTCGATAAAGCGAATTGACCGCTTTCCCTTGTTGATTTTTCATATGAAATGTTTGGTAAACCACGTCGCCTTGCGGATTAAAGACCTGTTCAGCCGTGACTGCCCCATTAGCATCATGCCACTGTTCCAACGCCTTAAAGCCACGGGTATCCCAATATTCACTCTTCACCAATTTAGCGAACCGATCAAACGTCAGGACGTTTTCAACTTCTTGATACTGCGGGGCGCGCATTTTAATACGCTGAATAATTCGCTCTGAATTGCGCACCATAAAACCATGCTCGTCTTGATCATTCACCAAAACTTGCAAATTGGGTTTGATATGCAAATCAGCTAGCTTAAAAGACTGCTTGGGGAATGTCTCAGTCCCTTCAAAAAAATCAAATAAATTGACCATATCGTCATCAGCTAAACCGGCATTAGCTAGTGTGTCGTGTAGGCTCAGTGAAAACGAGCGCGTCACGATTTTAGCTGGCACATGGTGATCTTTAAACAAATTGAGTCGCTTCATTTCAGCGTGCTCAATCCCTGATTTTTTTTCATTGAAACTCGCATTAATAAAATAATACATTTTATGACCTCACTGAGTGCCTTTCAAAAAAATAGGATCTAGCACATTGCTAAACCCTATTTTACCGTACCTCGTTACGACTGAACGAACTTTTAATCCCTCTTAATTATCTTTTTTCCTTCGCAAGCTGCCAAGCCCCACTAAGCTGAGTAAGGTTAAGCCAACCAACCCCCAGCGTGATGAGCTTACTGGCGTATTCGTTGCTGGTAGCTGCGGCTGCGCTTTTGTTGAATGCTTAGCTGTCGAAATATTGCTTGCTTTCGGCGCTGATGCAATTGTTTTAGCACTAACCTTAATTTCCTCAACTTGCGATTTGCCAAAATGTTGATCCGCGAAAGCTCCCGGCTTTGTTGAAACCATCGGCTGATTCGAAGACATCGGTTTTAACGGCTCAACTGATTTCGCGTCACCATTCGTTTGGGCTGCCTCTAACAATAATTTCGCAATTTGGTCTGCCAATGACGAAATGTTCTCCGTTATTGATTGCACTTGCTGCTGTGCGGCTGTCAAATGGGTTAGTATCTGTTGAGCTTGCTCATTAGTCGTATGTGGCTGCAGCTGCTTCGTTGCTTGCCCGACCAATCGATTAACGTCAACTTGCCGACTGACAGCTTGGCTGGCCAATTGTTGCGCCTGACTCGCCAACGATTGCGACACTTGGTTCGTTGCAGATTGTGCTGCAGCGCCTGTTTTCGCCACCAACTTGGCTGCTGATAGCGCCGCTGCGGCACTAGCCAACCTAGCTGCTACTTCGGCAATTTGACTGGCTAGTTGAGCTGCAGCCATTGAATCAATTTTAATTAATTGTTGCGCCTGCGATTGAGCTTGCGCTGCGACTTGTCGCCGCTGTTTGACTTCATTCGTCAGACTGGACAAGTAGGTAGCATCTCGTTGTGCTTGCGTCGCCCACCACTTAGCTAGTGACGCATCATTGCTTGCGGCAGTGCTACTTGCTAACGAAGCCGCTGCACTAACAAGCAAGGCAACTGATTCAACAGCACCATTCAATGAATCGGCTGCTTTATCGGCAACATTAGCGGCATTGACTAAACTTTGCACCGCTTCGTTACTGGAATCAGTGGCCGCCAAAGCTGCTACATCAGCTGTTGCTAAGTCTGTCTGGCGCTTACTTTCAGCGGCGACGCTGGCCTGCAAGCTAGCAACTGCGGCTTGCTGTTGAGCAACTTTCGCCGCACTTTGGGCAGTTGACTGATCGATCTCAACCAATTGTTCAACTGTCGATAAGGCATCATTGGCCGAGCGAATTGCTTGAGTCGCAGCTCGGTTTGCAGAAGCAGCAACACTTTGCGCATTCGCTGCTGCACTAGCAAATTGACTGGCAGCATTGGCATCGTTGATCTCGGCAGCACTAGCAGCTAATGAGGCAGCGATACTAGCAACCGCTGTCGCTGACTGGGTCACACTAGTTAATAATTCAGTTACCTGATTAGCCGAATTAACTTGGGCAGCCAAACTTTGCACGGCGGAGTTTTGTAAATCGCGCTCAGCCAATGACGCGGCTTGGGTAACTAGCTCGCTGGTTGGTTGAGTCAACTTAGCAGTACTGTTCGTAATTGAACTAGCAGAAACTGCGGCTTCACTGGCCTCTTGGGCGTCCTTCAAAGCGGACGTCGAATCACCAGTCACTAATGAACTAACCATAGATTGCGTTTGACTGGCGCGAATTTGTTCAGCGCTGGCAGCTTGATTCGCGGAAGCAGCCACGCTCTGTGCACTCACTGCTTCACTGGCAAATTGACTAGCGGCACTGGCATCGTTAACGCTAGCGGCTCGTTTAGCTAGCGAACTGGCTTCACTAGCGACGGAGGCCGCGGATTGGGCTTCACTCGTCAGGAAATCGGCTGTCCTTGCTGCGGAACCGGCGTCACCAGCCAAACTTCGCACGGCGGAATTCTGTAAATCCGTTTTTGCGAGTGAACCGGCTGTTGAAGCTAATGCACTCGTTTGCTGATCAACTTGATCAGCGCTAATTGCTATCGCCTCTGCAGCAGCTGCGGCTTGGCTGGCCTTCGCTGCCTCACTCAAGGCCGCGCTGGCATCGTCAAGAACCGCTGTCCTTAATTCATTGACCAGCTGACTCGCCAAAGTTTCGACACTCGTTGCTTGATTAGCTGCTGATTGCGCCACAAGTTGAGCACTCGTTGCCTCACTAGCAAATTGTCTGGCGGCACTGGCATCGTTGGCACTAGCAGCACATTTTGCTGACTCAAGCGCTGCACTAGCTACCGCCGTCGCTGATTGGGTAACAACCACTAATGAATCAGCACCGCTGGCCGTCGCGCTCACAACGTCCGCTAAACTTTGCACGGCAGAATTCTGCAAATCTGTCTTAGCTAGAGAAACGGCATTTGCAGCAAGCGAATCGGTTTGTTGCCGACTTTGATCAGTACTTTCAGTGACCCCAGTCAGTGAAACCGTGGCTTCACTGACTGCCCTTTCTGCGGCTAATGCCGCATTTGAGTCACCTGCCACCAGCGAATCGGTCATCGATTGGGCTTGGCTGGTAGTGATCTGTTCAGCGCCGACCGCTCGATTTGCCGAAGTAGCTAAGCTTAAAGCACTCACTGCTTCACTAGCAAATTGGCTGGCCGCGCTGGCATCATTGGCACTAGCGGCACTGGCCGCTAATGACGCAGTAATCCTAGCAACGTCCGCGGCAGATTGGGCTTGGCTGACTAACGAATCAGCAGCGCTGACCGCTACTTCTGCGACATTCGCCAAACTCTGAACTGCCGAATTCTGTAAGTCGGTTTTAGCTAAAGAAGTTGCCTCGGTAGCCAAAGAATGCGTTTGTTGGTTGAGTTGGTCCGCGCTTGTCACGACATCACCGGTTGCGCTGACTGCTGTACTAGCATTAGCGGCACCTTTTGCCGCGGCCAGTGAGTCAGCGGTTACTAATGAATTAGCTGCCGATAGCGTTTCCGTAGCAGTCTGTTGTTCATCAGCCACTGCTTGATTAGCGGAAGTGGCGATACTTTGCGCGCTAGCCGCTTCACTAGCGAACTGACTAGCGGCGCTGGTATCGTTAACACTAGCAGCATTTGAAGCGGCTAGGGCGGCGGCGCTCACTGCTGAAGCCGCTAACTGAGCAACACTAGTTAATGACTCGGCAATATTAGCGATCGAACTGACTTTATTAGTTAAACTTTGAACCACTTCATTCTGACCATCAGTCTGGCCTAAAGAAGTTGCACCAGTTGCTAATGAACTCAGCGCCTTACTCGTCTGATCGGCACGAGCAGACAAGTCACTCGTATGATTGGCCGCGGTACTAGCTTTCGTTGCATTACTTGCAGCCGCGACAGAATCAACTGTTACCAATGAACCGGCGGTAGACTGTGCTTGACTAGCAACTTTAGCCGCATCACTTTCTGCCGTCATGGCCGAAGTAGTGACGCTTTGCGCACTGGCCGCTGCGCTAGCCAACTGACTGGCCAAGTTAACATCATTGTTCGCTGCTGCACTCGCGGCCAAAGAACTTGCTTGACTAGCAACGGCGGCCGCAGATTGCACTAACCTTGCCAATGAATCGGCAGTATTGGCCGCTGAAGCCGCAGTACTAGCTGCATTTTGAACGGCCGAATCTTGTAAATCACGCTTAGCTAGGGAAGTTGCACTAGCCGCCCAATCACTCGCCTGCTGTTTAAGTTGATCGGCACTAGTGACCGTCTTGTCAGCGCCACTTGCCGCCAAGCCTGCCGTTGTTGCTTCAACTGAAGCTGCCGTAGAATCTGTCGTCACGGCGGTACTTAAATCAGTCATCGTCTGACTGGCAACTTGTTCAGCACTAGCAGCTTGACTGGCAGCAGAACTAGCCACACGGTCAGCACTGGTCGCGGCACTAGCAAGTTGACTAGCGGCAGTCACATCATTTAATTGAGCTGCACGCGCAGCTTTTTGAGCATCTAAACTAGCGATCTCCGCAGCACTCGCAGCGACCGACGCCAATGACTGAACTAGGTTATTGGTCGCTGATAAGGCGTTTGCAGCACTTTGAACAGCCGAGTTTTGCAAGTCAGTCGTTGCTAGATGTTGGCCAGCGGTTGTCAAACTACTCGTTTTAGTGTAATCAGTGTGGGCGCTCGTTGTTGCCACACCGGCTGAGTCAGCCTGGTCACTGGCATTATCCGCATACCCAGACGCAGCTTGTGAATCAACCGTTACTAGGTCACTAACAGTTGATTGCGCTTGATGCGCAGTCACTGCGGCGGTGCTGGCGGCGGCCACGGCTGAAGTAGCCGTGCTTTGTGCGACGATCGCGGCACTAGCAAATTGGCTAGCTGCGCTGACATCATTAGCAGCGGCAGCACTGGTGACTTTAGCCGCCGCGACGCTGGCCACGGCAGCGGCTGATTGCGCCACACCTGCTAGCGAATCGGCGGTACTGGCCGCTGACACAGCAGTACTAGCTGCATTTTGGACAGCTGCGTTTTGTAAATCAGTTTTGGCTAGGGTCGCAGCGCTGTCGGTCAGGGCACTTATTTGCTGGTTAAATTGATCAACACTGGTGGCTGCCTGATCGGCATTATTTGCTGCAACACTGGCTGTTATTGCGTCAACCACTGCTGCCATTGAGTCTGCCGTGACTGAACTTTGAACTTTTGTCGCCGTGTCTTTGGCAACCGTCGCTAATGAATCTAATTGTGCAGCAGCGGTTGACAATGCTTTAGTCGCCACTTGTGCAGCTGATAAAGCAAGACTGGTGGCATTAGAATCATTGCTTAAAGCTGCGGTGGAGGCCGCCTGTTGCGCACTGTTAATCAAGGAAATGGCAATGATGGCTTGCGAATTAGCTAAGCTAGCCGCTGCCTGTACGCTACTAGCATCACTAGCCAAATTGGTAACTGCAGCATTCTGTAAATCAGTCTTGGCTGTTGACTGACTGACCTTGTCGGCACTGGTCAGGTTAGCAAACATATCCGCCAGCGACGTTGCTGCTTGATGAGCACTAGTATTCAACGTATCAGTTGCCAATTGATCCTGTGTTGCTGCACTCTGATCAGCTGAATTAACCGCTGCCGCACTAGCCACTAACCCCGCTAATGATTGTTGGATGGTAGCGGCTGTTGCTGCCGCACTTGTTGCGACACTAGCAGCACTGGCCGCCGTTGACGCTGCCTGACTGGTCAATAATGGATTATTAAATTCAGCTAAACTATTTGCCGCACTGGCAGCACTCGCGGCAATTGTCGCCATTGAACTAGCTAGACTAGCGGCCGAATCGTAGCCACTACTCAAAGATTGACCCGTCGTAAGTGCGCTTGCCAATCGCGAATCATTTGGTGTCTGCGCAACATCGGCTTGCAAACTGGCAACATCACTAAGAACTGCTGCTGACAGCGTATTCGCTGAAGTGACGTTACTTGCAGCCGCGGCCACTGTTGCTGCGGCTGTCGCAGCTAAATCAGATGCCACAGTGTGATCGACTGTTGTTGCCACACTGGCCACCTGAGTAGCTAAGTTTTCCGCACTCGTTTCCAAACTATTCGCTAGCGTCTGCACAGTTTGCGCCTGATCAGCCAATTGACTTGCTGTATTCAGGTCATGACTAGCGGCAGCGACACTGGCAGCACTGACCAAGGACTGCGCCTGTTGTTCCGTGCTGGCAGCCGCACTGGTTAATTCCTCATAACCACTCACAAGCTGTTTAGCCGCTTCAATGTTTCCTGATAGCGTCGAATTGCCTGCATCACTTTGCGTTGTTTTAACGAGTGAGTCCACTTCTGACGCAGCGGCAGAAGCGTTAGCGGCCACTAACGACGCGGCGATACTTGTCACATTTTCCGCACTGGCAACTTGATCAGCAGCATCATTGGCGCCAATCGTATCGTTAATTAAGTTGTTGGTCGCATCCGCCAGTGCATTTTTAGCAGCTTTAGCCGCAGCGACTGCTTGGTTAGCCGCGCTAGCTGCCTGAACTTCAAGACTTGTCACTTGGCTGGCTAATGTTTGCGCTGCGCTGGCGTTATTATCTGCGGCAGCTGAATTGGCTTGACGTGATAATTCATTTGCCGAGTCAGTAAAAGCAGCTGCGGTACTAGCGACATTACCAGCTTGGTCAGCCAAACTTTTGACTAATGTGGCATCAGCCTTAACTGCAGAATTCTTCTGATCAGCACCAACAATAGAATTTACTTGATCAACCATGCTGTTCAAATCAATCACTTGCTGACTAGCAAGTGCTGCATCGTTACTAGTTGAAGCAGCATCAGCACTAGCACCACTAGCGGCACTGGCAGCCACACTGGCGTCAGTGCTAACAGCTTGACTGACTTGGTTAGCCAAATCGTTAACGCTAGTCGCTAACGCTGTCGCACTGGCCAAAGCAGCTACGGCCACACCGGCTTGAGTAGCGGCAACTGATGCCGCCGCACTGGCCGTTTGATTGTCATTTAAGCCAGTCGCTGATTGCGCATCACTTGCCGCAGAATTGGCTATACTCTGTGCAATCGAAGCACGGCTGGTCAGCGCGCTGACCTGCTGATTCAATTGATTGGCTGAAATTAACAATCCCGTTAAATCGCCATTAGCTGAATCAGTTGTCACCAACTGGGCAATCTGACTGGCAGCCGTACTCATCGCTGCCGAAACTTGTATCGTTGCAGTGTTCGCACTAGTTGTTTGACTCGCGTAGCTATTGGCTTCACTTAACGCTTGGCTAGCAGCTGCCGCATCACCAGCAACTCGGGTTGTCATTTGACTGTAGACGTTGTTGGCTGCAGTAGCTAAATGATCCACTTGATATTCCAAGGAACTCACCGTAGAACCCGCTGTAGATGCAGCTAACACATATGCGGCCGCGCCTGAAACATCATTATTAGTTGCAGCTGACACAGCTAATGAGGCATACCGATCAGCATCACTAACTGCCGCGGAGGCCGCAACATTATCAGCGTTTACCTGAGCTGTTAAGCTATTGGCTTCAGAAAGCAGATTAATTACTGCAGCATCTTTAGGTGCTGTCGCCGCAATCACTTGAGCAGAATTCAAGATATTGTTGACGTTCATTCCTTCTGCGGAACCGGCGCTGGCTGCTTTGGTTGCCGCGCTCGCTGTCATCGATGCAGCAGAAGCTTGTATTTGAGCGGCTGTCTGGTCATCAATTACTTTTTGCCCAGCAGCACTCGCTAATGAATTAGCCGCACTAATTAACGAAGCTAGCGAATTCTGTAAACTCGGGACTAACGCCGCATAACTGGCAGCTGTTGAAGCGAAGAAGGTCGCTGAAGCAACATCATTCGCCTGCGCCGCACTTTGCGCGGATGTATTGGCCGCTGCCGCCGCGTTTTCATCTTCCTGAGCGATTGTCGCCAGTTGATTTGCAAGCTCAGCCATCGAAGCCGCAGAAACTGCTGCGGACTGTAACTTGACATCCGTGGCTGCAGCACTGGCCGCGCTCATCACTTCACTAGTCGCCTGTGAAATCGTATTTGTTTGTTCACTAACCGTTTTAACTTGACCTGACGCCGTTGAAGCCGCTGCCGCCGCGTCTGAGGCCTTTTCACTGGCAGTCACGCTATCCACGTGCACCGCCTGACTTAGAATCGGCGATTGTTGACTAATCACTGTCGCAGCCGAATTCATTGCTGCAATTAAGGCGTTATCCTGTGTCATCAAGGAATTGACTTGTGAAGCCATCGTGACCGCTTGGCTAGCGTCGTAACTCAAGGCCGCACTAGCAGCACTAGCGGTTAACTGATTAATTGTCGCCTGATTATCTTGCAACTGCTGAACAGTACTAGCAATTTGCGAAGCAGCGGTACTAACCGTGGCGGCCGAAGCTTGCACCGAAACGTTTTGCGAATCAGTCGCGGCAATTGATAACGCTTTGTTTGCCAAAGACATCGCCACACTGCCGGTAGTAGCAGCATTGGTTATTATTTGAGCCGCGGCTGAATCTGCGGAAGCCGCCACCGAGGCATTTGTAGACGCCACCGTTGAATCAGTATTGACTTGTTGTTCCATATCGTCATCAACGGCTAAAAAGTCCAAATAGATCCGATGTGCACGAGCCGCCGCAGAGTCGGCAATACTTTGAGCGTTTACCGCACTTTGATATATGCCCTGAGCCGATTCTGCTTGGTTTAAATCTGCAGCTGAGACAGCCGCCGCATACAGCTGATTAGCACTCAATGTTTGGGTGCTAGCAACAGCTTGCAAGGAGGCATTTTCAGCGATAACCACTGTCGCTGAAGCCGCTTGCGTTTGAATTTTCGCATTATTCGGATCTAATTTGGCTAAAGAGGCCGCTTTATTACTTAAGGATGTGTTGTGATCACCATAACTTTGAATCGTGATAACATCCTGACTAGCTTGGTCAGCAGCTAAACTGGTAGCCGTCGCTGCTGAACTAGCTGCCGCACTATCCGATGCCACCGCACTTTGAACATAATTATTAGCACTTTGCGCCACACCGAATAAGCTCGTCGCCACGATCGCTGCCGAAAATGCTGCCGCTTGAGCACTAGAAGCAGACAACGCAAAATCGCTAGCTAAACTGGCATTGTTTGACGCCGCCGCTAACGAAGCTCGACTAGCAAAGTCGCTAGCCGTACTTGCGTAGTTACTCGATGCACTCGCGAAGGAGGTCGCTTGTTTAGCTTCATAACTAGCCAATGAGGAAGCGGATATCGCGCCACTGGCGGCCGACTGGGCTAGACTAGCTGCACTAACAACCCCACTGTTCGCTAAGTCGGTCCGCCCAGTAGCTGATGCTTCATTAGCGTTGGTTACTGCCGAGTCAGCCGCACCACTAGCAGTAGCCGCATTCGTTACCGCTGTCGAAGCCACACTTTGCGCTTGACTGGCTAGTTGCGAAGAAACCTGGCTGTCAACCGTAACCTGACTGGCCACTTGCTTTGTTGAAGAAGTAACGATTGACGCCGCACTGTGTGTCACCGCCGCTTCAGAGGTTGCCTGTGCCGCCAAACTGGAAGCTTGCATGGCGTAAGAGTATGCGCCACTAACATCATTGGCTGATGCGGCACTGGCAGCTAAGGACGCGTACTGTAAAGCTTGATTAGCATCATTCGTTGCCGATTGGGCGGCCACATTTCCGGCATTAGCTGTCGTCGAGGTCGCATTGGCACCTGTCTGCACATCGTTATTTGCTTGGTCAGCACTAGCCAATGACATTGCCTGGCTGGCAGTCAAATTAGCTTCAATCGCGGTCATAGCGGCTGAAAGTGCCATTGATTGTACAGAATCGACCACTTTTTTCGCCGTCGACGCGACATTGGAGGCTGCAATTGAGGTGGCTTTATCCGCAACAACGATCGCTTGTGAAGCCGTTGAAGTCGTCTGTGAAGCGGTTTGACTCGTCGCCAAAGTAAGGGCTTCAGCCGCAGCCGCAGCACTGTCAGCCACACTGGCCGCATTGTTAATTGCCATTTGCGCTGCTGATAAAGCACTATTGTAGACCTGCGTTGCTGAAGTGGCGGCAGCTGTTGCACTAGCTGCTTTTAAAGCGTTCAATGAAGCCGTAGCAGCATAGTATGAAGTATTAGAATCATTCGAAAAGTTTTTAGATTCAAAATTGTACAGTGAAGTGGCGGAAGCTTCAGCAGTTGTCGCCGCTGAAGCGTCGGCAACCTCCTTTAGGTAGGTTTGTTCTAGACTCATCGCTAAATCATTAGCTGAATTAGCAGTGATAATCACATTCGCAACTTGAGCATTAACGGAATCAAGCACAGCTTGCGCGCTGATCGCGGCTGTACCTTGCTTCTGGACTTCATCGTAATAGGTTTGTGTGGCCGAGTATTGAGCCAAGACCGCTGAATCGTTAGGCGACACTGAAGCTGCATAACTAGCTGCTGACAATGCTGATTCTGCGTTTGATAACGCTGTGCTGGTTAATCCTTGATATGAATTGACTTGCACTTCTGCCGCTGTCACAGTTGGCGTTGGGTCAGGTGTAAAGGTGTAGGTCAGTATTTGACTATTTGAAAATGTCTCATTCAACGCTGGCGAGGTTGTCAGTAAATATTTAGCACCGTCTTTGGTGCTCGTCACTTCAGCACCTGGCTCAACGACTGATAAGTCAATCGCTGTCCCTAATACCCCAGACACTGTTCGATCAGGCAAGACGACTTGTCCATTTGCAGTTTGATACTGGATCGTTGTCGACACAACGGCGGCAGCATTAATGACCGGTGTCGTTTGCGTCAGATTGTTCTTCACCACATAATCAAATGGCTTCTTCAAACCATACCCAACACTGTTATCCCACACCACCACTGTAGATGGGCCCATCCCCATATCAATCGCGGCTTGTGCTGACTTTTGATCGGGGTAAACATGAATTGTATCCCCGATGTTAGCTGTTACGATCAGTGGCGCCGATGTTCCATTTGGCGTTTGCACGTTGAGGGTTACTTGGGAAGTTCCTTTAGTGTATTCAAACGACGTTACCTGCGCCCCTTGCTTATTTGTGGAATTTCCAGTTGAAGCCGCGAAGGACATCGTATAGTTAGCTAAGCTAGGGTTAATGGTTAAGGTGTACGTAAAGGTTTGATTTGTTCCATTATCAGGGACGGTCATCGTAAACGTGCCTTGATTTTTGGAACTATCGTAATGATATGCCATCGTAAATTTATGATACTGCGCGTCTAACACTGTGCTGTTCATTACTTGCCAAGTTGTTGGACCAGCAGACACAGACGAGTAATCATTAATTACCCCAGAACTATTAGTCGTCCGCCAACCCATATATGGTTGCCAAGATCCAAAAATCCATGATTTTGTATCGGGGTCTTCATAAGGCGAACCCGTATTCCCATAAGTATCAAAGGTAAAGCCCAGTGCGTTAGATAGCCCGGCAATACCTAATCCGCCCCCTTTTTGAGCAACATAAGTATCACTAGGGTTTTCAGGTGCTTGAACAAAAACTAACGAAATGCCATCAGCACCACCACTCTTACCAACCTCAATAGCACCCTTTAAAGTGAAATTCCGTGTCAAATCCACCACATTGTTTAAATTGGCATGGCCAACTTGATCATTTACATCGTCCGTTAATCCAACTGTTCCAGTGCTATCAAACTGCACACTGGTCCCATTACCAGTAAATTGAGTTGACGCGTTTGTGGCGGTCACGTTACCGACTGTCGTGCCGATTTCCATCCCGTCGCTTAAAGTTGAGATCGTCGAAGCTGCTGCTGTTTGCGTAATTGCAACCGGTTGATTTAAAGCAGCTAATTCAGCCTTAACCGTTTGCACAGCTGAACTAGGTGTATCAGTCGGTAAATTGACCGTTAACACACCATCAACAGCGGTACTTGAAGTCGCTCCAGTTGGCAGAGCCAGTGTGGGACCAACAGTGGTCGCCTGCGAATCAGCAGCTAACGTTGCCCGCGAAGTGAGCGTCGCCGGATTAATAATCGCTGCTTGAAAATCAACTGGTTGTGGCGCAGGTGTATCAGTCGGTACATCTGTTAAATCAGTCAGACTGGCCCGTGATGTTAGTTGAGTTGATTGCAAGACTGCAATGTCATCAACCTGTGCTTCACTGGCGACAGCCATCAAATCAGCTTGTTTATCTGCTGACGGTTCACTCGCAGCACTCGTGTTCGATAACACAACACTGCCTTGACTGGCAACTGAACTGGTTGCTGCCTTTGATTCGTCAGTCAATGTTGTCTGGTCAGTAGTTGTATCAGCGGCTGCCGTTTGTGTCGCAAAGCCCTCAGCGACACCAAAAAACAGTAAAGTTAAGCCCGCAAACAGCCATTGTTTGCCGGCTTTATACATTTTATAGTGGGTTTTTTGTGCAGTATTTACATGCCCCAATTGACTTTCTTTCATAACTCCCCCGGATCCTAAAAAAGCAACGCTTATATCAACAGTTTTCAAAATTAAACATTTAGTATAATAGTATAACTCATGTAATTGTTTGTAAACCTACTGATAATGCTAAATCCATCAACCTTTGTGGCAAAAAGTAGACCAATTTTCCATAAAATTTTTGTCTGGTAACAGTATCGTCAATAAGACATTAAACAGATTCTTCATTAGTGAGATATTTTTTGATAGACCAATAAATCACACCGTTAACCTGACCAGCTTCATTTATACATACCTAGGTCCAAATAGTTCGTTCCTCTTCGGATCGTTTATCGAATATCAATAAATTTTTTGAACAAAAAACCAGTCTGGGTTAAGCCCAAACTGGCGATTCACTGATCCAAACTAATTAATCTTCACTACCCATCAAACGACCGACAAAAGCGGCAATCACAGCTCCAACAACTGGGGCGGTTAAGTAGACCCAGTAATGAGCTAAAGCAGAACCACCAGCAAAAATAGCTGGTCCAAAACTCCGCGCTGGGTTTAATGAGCCACCTGTTAAGTTTAAGACGACGATGATTAAGAAGCCGAGAGTTAACCCAATCGCTAAGGGCGCCATTTGGCCATTACCGTATTCGTCGCTCGTGACCATCAAAATAACAAAGACGAATAAGAATGTAATGATAGCTTCCGTCAAGAATGCTGCTCCAGCTGAAATATTGGGGAAATCTGTTTGCCCAAAGCCAACCGCTTTAGATAATTTTAATGCGTGTTCCATAAAGGCAATCACACTGGAAGCTACAGTTGCTCCTAAAAACTGTGAAACAATGTAAAACAAGGTATCTGTGCCGGATAACCGCCCGTTAATGAACATGGCGATTGAAACCGCAGGATTAAAGTGACCACCAGAAACGCCACCGACCGCGTAAGCCATCATTGTAATAGCTAAGCCAAAAGCCAGTCCAATGGTTAATGTACCACCCTTTGCGATTGTCACCGCACCAGTCCCAATAAAGACGAGCATAAAAGTTCCGATAAATTCGGCGAAATACTTTCTCATCCGTGTATCCTCCAAAAAATTGCTCAATAAAATTTTAATCGCCCTTTATCATACACTACTTTACCCGTTCTCAACAATTTTCAATTTTAATTGAAACAATTCACCACGGCGACGATTAAGCCAACAAAACAGGCCTCCAGATTTCCAGAGACCCTTAGTTTTAAGCTTATGATTGATGGTTGTTAGCAATCAAAGTCACTCGGCGACCAGCGAGCCATAAGAAAATGCTGGAAAGCCATGAGGCAAGTACAAAACTGATAATTGCCTGGCTATAAAACATCCGCGCATTAATTAGCCAACGATCGCTTAACCGACCCACTTTAGTGTATTGCCAGACCCCCACGACAGCTGGTATTAAAAATAACATATAAAGCCAAAATGGTGCACCATTATTTAACATTGTCCAAGCTAAAACCACGCCGACAAAGATATTAATGAGACTGGCCCATAAGAGAAGACCTCTAACCGCTGTGGTTGCTTCTTCACGCCATTGCTGATTCATGGAATTCCGTCCTTTTTAATTAATGTCATCCATTATGACACAATTCCACGAATCACACGACCTCATTTAGAAACTAGGCTTGATGCTCAGCTAGCGCTTGTTTACCTTTGTCGGTCAATCCCGTTACAGCATTATCGGATGCATCGATATACCCGGCCGCAATCAATGGTCGCGGATTACCCCCAATCGCGTTATCACAGTAATCGACGAAGTGAGTAACCGGTGTCCCTGGTTCAACGCGCCCATCGGAAATGGCGGATAAAATATCGTAATCTGTTGCTGATAGATCCATTGTTATTTCCTCCTGTCATTCATTGTTAACGACTGTCATTATAACTGACTAACGTAAAAAAGTGCGTTCTCAGTGCTCCTAGATTGCTATCAAAAAAATTTTTATTGCTTTTGACGACCTCTTTGTCTCTAAACATCAGTCATATCAACGGATTAACGCTTCATGATTCACCACCGCAAATTTTTTGTAACTTCTTTTTAAGCTTCACTTTAGGTTACATCGGTATATTATAAGCATCGAAGGAGTTGATACCCCTCACTCCTTCGCATAATGTATCTCCCCCCAGATATGTTAAGACTCTCTCTAGAATGATGACTGACCTAGGATTCCCCGATCCTAGGTCAGTTTTTTTATGGTTATGTCTTAATTCTCAAAATCGGCGGGTTAGGAACCGTTATTGCGAGCCTCACAATTGGTACTTTTAGTGGTGACTCAATGCGTATGTATGGACAGCGCGTATGACATTTAACCGAGAACAAAAAGGCCCTTATTTCAAAGCAAATCATAGCTTCAAAATAAGGGCCTTTAATTGAGGGGTACTTTACCTGAATATTACGCCTAATTGGAGATGTTAATTCCAATTCTACGCTTTGTTTCATGTGAAACATTAATACCTAACCGTTTTGGCATAAAATGTTCGCCGAACAATAATGACTAACCCTAAAATCACCGCCACTGCAATCGCCGCAAATCCAAACATAAATTTATACGACGTCGCATCGATTAAAATTCCACCTAATAATGGACCTAGCGCTCGTCCGGCAGATGCAGCTGCGTTGACCGATCCTTGGTACTTTCCCTTTACCGCCAACGGTGTTAACTGATTGACTAAAGCCGGAATAGCTGGGAACGCGGTTGCTTCGCCCAAAGTTAATACCGCCATTGCTAAAACAAAACCACCATACTGTTTAACAAAAAGCAAAATGATAAACGAAACAACCACCGCTGCAATCCCAGGAATAATTTGATAGTATGGATTGCGAATTCGATCCCCAAGGACATTTACCCCCATCTGGAAAACCAAAATGAGTGCTGCGTTGATCGTCCATAAAAAGCTATACTTCGTCAATGGAATTCCTTGATCGGTCATATAAACGGCCATGTTAGATACCCATTGTTCGTACATGATCCAAATCACGATCAACGAGATAAACAGTGTCCAGATCACAATTAAATTCGGTTTAGCTAGCTTAACCGACGCCTGGGCCTGATCACGGTGTTGTACATGATGGCTGATTGTCGGGACATTGAATTGAAACAACACGATGAAGAAATACAAAAAGTACATTGCGGCCGTGATCATGAAAAGGTACTGGACCCCATGCTGGTAAACAAAGCCCACCATCATCGTGCCAAAGACCGTCCCTAGATTCTGCATGAAATAAATCATGTTGAAAACATAACGGCCATCACGACTTTTAATCGTGGTACCTAAAGAATTAATCAGGGTAATTAAGAGACCACTGCCAAATCCCATAAAGACTAACCCGATTGGAAAGGCCGGCCACCCATGCCAAAAGATCAAGAAGGCGGTAGCTAGAAATTCATATATCGTGACAATCAAAGTTAGTCGATAAGCATTTACCCGATCAAAAAGCCAACCGCCTAAATAAGCACCGATGATGCTAGCCGTTGAATTCAATAATAGGACAATTCCGACCATGGTCAGTGACTCATGAAGCGCGTCGTGAATATAAATCGTCGTTAAGGGCCAGATGAAACTCTGCCCCATATTATTTAATAAACCGGCAACTAGTAACCACGGTAGTTTAATTTCTTTACCGTTTGTCTTTGTTTGCATAGGTCCCCTCCTCCCCGATTATTTCCCTGGAAATATGCAGCCTACAGGCGGCTAGCTAAAATCATGTGATACCGATATTAACCAGGCGCATTATAAGCAATATTAGAAAATTTATTATATGACTTCACGAACAATAGCTTAACCGTTCCTCGTGCCCCGGAACGGTTCTTTTCAATGATGACTTCAACTTCACCAACATTCTGATCTTCGTCATCCCGTGGATCACTATTACTATCTTCATCATCGTTATCCCGTTGATAGTAGTCATCACGGTATAAAAAGGCGACAATATCGGCATCCTGTTCGATTGAGCCTGATTCACGAATATCAGATAAAACAGGCCGCTTATCTTGTCGTTGCTCCAAGCCACGTGACAATTGTGATAACGCAATGACGGGAACACTAAGTTCTTTAGCTAATTTTTTTAACTGTCGGGAAATTTCGGAAACTTCTTGCTGACGGTTTTCTTTATTTCCGCCTTCGATTAGTTGCAAGTAATCAATAACAATTAGCCCCAGATCATGCTCCTTAGCTAATCGTCGACATTTCGCGCTAATTTCGGCCATTCGATTTCCAGGCGTATCATCAATAAACACGCTAGTCTTGGACAATGCCCCCATGGCAACCACTAAATTTTGCCACTCATCATCGGTTAATTGACCCGTTCGCAAATGATTGGCATCAATACTACCTTCCGAACACAACATCCGGTTCACTAAGGATTCGGCACCCATTTCAAGGCTAAACAATGCGACGGTTTTGTTGGTCTTCGTGGCGACGTTTTCTGCAATATTCAACACAAAGGCCGTCTTACCAACCCCTGGTCTGGCCGCCAAGATGATTAACTCATCATCATGGAATCCGGTCGTCATTTTATCCAATTCATGAAAACCGGTCGCTAAACCAGTAATCTCGTCACCATGTTTTGCCAGTTCATTGACGGTGTTCATAGCTTGATTCAAAACTTCGGCAATCGGTTTAAAACCACCACTCGTCCGGTCATCTGACACCTTCATGATCTCAGACTCAGCATTTTCCAGTAATGTAGCAACATCGTCGTCTTCATTATAAGAATGCGTCACGATATCCGTGGCGGTTTTGATTAGACGACGTAATACTGCCTTTTCACGAACAATTTGCGCGTAGTAACCCACATTAGCCGCGGTGGGTACCGCTTGAGCCAATTCTGCGATATAGGCCACACCACCGACATCATCCAACTGTCCATTTGCAGTCAAGGCCTCGTTGACAGTGACAGCATCCACGACAGTGTTGTTATTATTTAAATCCACCATAGTTTGGAAAATAATCTGATGGGCGCGCCGATAAAAATCTTCCGGTTGTAAATATTCGGCTGCTTCTGAATAGGCATCATTACTTAGAAATACTGCTCCTAAAACAGCCTGTTCAGCTTCAATATTTTGGGGCGGGGTTTGCTCCCGCAAATCTACATTATCCATGCTTTCTCCGGTCTAATAACACGACTTTAAGACAATGACCGTACTATTTCCCAGGAAATAGTACGGTCAAGATTGCGCCATTATTGTGATACGACGTGAACTCGAATCTTAGCCGTTACTTGGCTGTGCAACTTAACGGGGACGTTTGTGTACCCCAGGACTCGAATTGGTTCTGGTAGTTCAATCTTATGTTTATCCAGTTTTATCTGAAATTGTTGGTTCAACGCTTGGGCAATCTGTTTAGATGGGATGGAACCAAACAACCGACTGTCGGCACCAGCCTTGGCTTTAATTTCCACGACCGTCTCATCTGCTTCTAACTGTGATTTAAGCGCTTGTGCGTGGGCAAGCTCAGTCGCCTCTTCACGTGCTTCGGCACGTTGCTGCCCTTTTAGCTGGCTTAAAGCAGCTGCTGTTGCGGCTTTGGCTTTACCTGATTTAATCAAAAAGTTCTGAGCATAACCATCTGGAACATCTTTCACTTCACCACGCTTGCCTCGTCCACGTACATCTTCAGTAAAAATAACTTTCATTGTCTTACTCCTTTGCTTCAGTAGGATTGTCGTCCGTTTGATTAATTAACAAGTCAACTAGTGTCTGCCGAACGTCACTAACACTTTGATTTTCAATTTGAGTCGCCGCATTCTGCAGATGTCCGCCACCACCCATTTGTTCCATAATGACTTGCACGTTCACTTCGCCCGTTGATCGAGCTGACACACCAACCCGACCATCACCTCGTTGTGTAATGACAAAAGACGCATCGATTCCCGACATACTCAATAACGAATCCGCGGCTTGAGCTGCGGTAACCGAGTCATATGGGCGATTGTCTTCACCAGCAATCAACGCCATGTTGTCGTTGATCAACTCAACTCGACTGATTAAGTGATTTCGTTCCATATAACTATCGGGATTTTCTTTATTAAATTGAGCAATTAATTCGGCATCGGCACCGGCAGACCGTAAATAGCTAGCAGCGTCAAATGTCCGTGTCCCTGTATGATCTGTGAAGTGTTTGGTGTCAATTTCGATCCCGGAGAGCATCGCTGTTGCTTCAATCCGATTAATAGAATTAGCTTCTTGTGGCTGATACTCTAACATTTCGGTAATCAGTTCACAAGTGGAACTTGCATAGGGTTCGATATAAACCAGCAACGGATTCTCTGGAAATTCTTCACCACGTCGATGATGGTCAATAATCACGGTCCGATTCTGGAGCGATTCGTAAATGCTACTTCCCATCGAAAGTGATGGTTTTGAATGATCGACCATGATCAACAAACTCTGATCCGTTGCACGATTAGCAGCATCGGCCGGCGTAATAATGGCATCTTGAATTTCAGAATCTTTTTCAATAACGGTTAACAGTCGCTGGATGTCAGAATGTGTTTGTTGCGCTTCATCAAGAATAATCCAACATTTTTTCCCGTTCATTTGCGCAATTCTTCGAATACCCAAACAAGCGCCTAGCGAGTCCATATCTGGTGATTGGTGACCAGCAACAAAGATCTGGTCAGACTGGCTGAAAAGCTCTTGTAAGGCCTGTGAGATCATCCGAGCACGAACCCGGGTTCGTTTTTCCATCGGGTTAGTCTTACCACCATAGAAGCGCGCCTCAGCATCTTCTGCCTTAACCACCACTTGATCACCACCACGGCCAAGCGCCAAGTCAAGATTGCTTTGCGATAAAGTGGCCAAACGATTCAAATCCTTCTGGCCGTATGCAATTCCCAGTGATAATGTTAATGGATAATTTTGCTTAGAGGTGGTTTCACGAATGGTGTCCAGTATTTTAAATTTATCCGTCTCTAATTGCTCTAAATCGCTTAGATGCCCCAAGATTAAATAACGATCTGAGTTTAATCGACGTAAATACATATTAAATGCTAATGTCCAGTCTGTTAACGTGCTGGTCACATAGTTTCTAAGCGTAGACACGTCTGAGTCATTCATACTTTGGGTGACTTCATCATAATTATCTAGCGAAATCATACCTAGAACTAATTGTTCATCATGGTAATCTCGTTCAATCTGGGCATAATGACTAACATCCATTAAATAAACGACATTTAGTTCCGGCTGTACCAACAGATAAAATTGTTTATCAGCCCATGTAATGGTTGTGTACGCACCATCTTTTTCATGTGTCTCAATGGCCTCTGCTAACTGACCACTCACTTCCGCAATTGTCTTACCTAATACGTCAATTTCCCCAAAATAAGTTTGTAAGTAGGGATTAATCCAAGAAATTCGCTGACGTTCATTAAAAATCAAGATTCCCATTGGCATCTCGATTAGTGCTTCTTGCTCGCCACGTTTGATGCGATAAGACAAGTCTGCGATAAATTCTTGAGTATCAATACTGATTTCCTGAAGCGTATTAAAAACTAGGACTAGCAAGACGACTACGATCACCAGCATGACTATGCCAAAAATCCAATTAAGGATGAATGCGATAATCACACTCAACAGGCCTAATGCGAAGCCATATCCCGCCACCCAGCGTAACCGTGTATTTTGCATAAAGACGGGTAGATGAAGTTTTGCAAATAATTGTCGCATAACGTCCGGTCCTTTCTGTATAAACTACTGATAGTAGTTTATCACACCTAGCCTGCGATAACTTGAAACACAAAAACTCAACGCATCACCGCGATTGGAATTACCGCTTATGAGTGCTTTTCCCATGTTTGAAATTAACTAACAGTACCATTCCTTGCGCACTAAAAAAGCAGCCCATCATGGACTGCTTTTCAATACGTTCAATTAGTCTTCAGCCACGAATGGAAGCAAGCCCATGATCCGTGAACGCTTAATTGCCACCGTCAAACGACGTTGGTTCTTAGCGGACGTCCCAGTTACTCGGCGAGGTAAAATCTTGCCTCGTTCTGAGATGAAGCGTTGCAATAATTCAGTGTCTTTGTAATCGATGTATTCGATGTGGTTTGCAGCGATAAAGTCTACCTTACGGCGACGACGGTTACCACCACGACGACGTTGATCTGCCATTGTCTAATCCTCCTAACGATTAAAATTAGAATGGAAGGTCATCGTCCGAGATATCGATACTTTCGCCATTACTGGCAAACGGATCGACAGGTTGAGCAGGCTGGTTGCTGGTTGGCGCATTGCTAACATTGCTTCCATTACCCCCACCGTTATTCCCGAACGGATTGGCACTTCCCGCTTGAGGAGCGTTGTTGGCAAAGTTGTCATTGTTATTCGTATTACTTGCTCGCTGTTCAGTTTGTGAACGGGATTCAAGTAACGCAAAGTTTTCAACGACCACTTCTGTGACGTACACGCGTTGGCCTTGTTGGTTTTCGTAATTTCGGGTTTGAATCCGACCTTCGATCCCCACCAAGGATCCTTTATGCGTAAAATTAGCAAAATTTTCTGCAGATTTCCGCCAAATAACACAGTTAATGAAGTCTGCTTCACGTTGCCCCTGTTGGTTAGTGAACTGACGGTCCACAGCCAATGTAAAGGTAGCGACAGCAGCACCTGATTGTGTGTAACGAACTTCAGGATCCCTAGTCAAACGACCAGTGAGAACTGCGCGATTGATCATAGTGAAGTGCTCCTCTCTGTAAAAGTTGAGTTTTACTGATTATTAAGCGTCACGTTTAACAATCATGTGACGCAAAATGCCATCGTTGATTTTAGCCAAACGATCAAATTCGTTTAAAGCTTCGGCTTGGTCAGTGGTTAGGTTAACAACGTGGTAAGTTCCTTCGTTGAAGCCTCCGATTTCGTACGCAAAGCGCCGAGTTGACCAGTCCTTTGAATCAGCAATTTGGGCACCGTTGTCCGTCAAGATTTTGTCGAAACGATCCACTAAGGCTTGCTTAGCTTCGCTGTCTAAATCAGGACGAATGATGTAAGTAATTTCATACTTAGTTGCTAACATCGACTGTCTACCTCCTTATGGTCTATTGACCCACTGTTATTCCAGTGGGTAAGGCGTCGTTCGTTAATTAAGACGAACGCTCACAAGCTAAAAGTATAGCATGCTGGAGCTTTAATAACAAGGTCCTTTGCCGGACACCTGAAGTTCGTTCACACAACTATACATACGCGGCTTCTCTATTTTTAAACGCCAGATCACAAAAAAACACCTTGCAAACAAGGCGTAATTTTCAACACTATTTAAATTTGACTGCCGTTCCATAAGCGGCAACTGTTTCCATATCTTGACTGATGGAATCCGAATCAAAGCGCATCATTACAACTGCGTCAGCACCCATGGCCTTAGCGTTATCGCGCAATCGACCAATAGCAATGTCCCGCGCTTCAGTCAACAGTTCTGTGTACGCCTTGATTTCGCCACCCACGATGTTCTTTAATCCAGCGCCAATATTCTTAACCACGTTTTTAGATTGACTGGTTAAGCCAAAGACTTCCCCAATCACTTCATACTCTTGTCCTGGAATGTGTTCTGTGGTCACAACCAATAGGTCTTTTGCTTCACTCATCTGATAACCCCCGTCTGAACTAAATTTTGATATAAGACCATTGTCGCCCAAACAACTTACAAAAGGCAATCAATACTATTTTTAAACTCAATTATAAAAATGGCTTCAGTTTAAAAACTGAAACCACTTTCTTTGGATAAACATGTTTAACAACTGCTATTCAGCATCCGGATCATCGGAATCATCGTTCTCTGCTCGTTGCAAAAGTTCCTTTACTTGTGCATCAGCATTGCCAGCAGGTTGATCGCCAGCTACCGGTCCCGTCACTGTACCTTCCGTTGCACCAGCATCGGTTTCATCTTCAGGCAACTCTGGTTCCACCTTTGCCATCGTGGCAACAGAAGCATCCTCATCAATCCGAATGAGATGAACCCCCAAGGTTGCCCGGCCAGTTTCGGACACACTATTAATGTTAAACCGAATCATGACACCCTTGTCAGTGACCAGCATGATGTCTTCAGTGCCATCAACAGTCGTTAGCCCAGCTAATGGGCCATTCTTTTTCGTCACATTAACGGTCTTAATCCCTTTACCACCGCGGCCTTTAATCGGGTACTCACTGGCTTTGGTCTGCTTCCCATAACCTTTTTCACTGATAACCAATACATGACTATCAGGACTTAATACGTCAGCACCAACAACAAAGTCATCATCACGTAGCCGAATCCCACGGACCCCGGCAGCTGACCGACCCATGTCACGAACCGTTGTTTCCGCAAATGAGACTGCATAGCCCGCATGGGTACCGATAATCATGTTCTGGCTACCATCGGTAATCGACACATTCATGACTTCATCATCATCATGTAGCGTAATCGCCTTCAACCCGTTACTGCGAATATTACTAAATTCTGTCACCGCTGTGCGTTTGACGACCCCGTGAACCGTCGTAAAGAACAAATAATTCTTGCTTTCGCTCGGGTCTCCAGTGACATTGATCACTGCCTGAATGCGTTCACCACCATCAATCCCTAACAGATTGATCACGGGGATTCCTTTGGCCGTCCGACCATATTCAGGAATTTCGTAGCCCTTCATCGTATAAACTTTACCGGTGTTGGTAAACAGTAATAGACGATCATGGGTTGAAGTGGAAATCAAATGCTCAATAAAGTCATCATCATGCACATTCATGCCTTGAATACCACGACCACCACGATGTTGCGATTTAAATTCAGTCGTTGGTAGGCGCTTAATATAGCCCTTGTGCGTCAAAGTGACGATGACGTCTTCTTGTTCAATAAGATCTTCATCTTCGATGCTCGAAATGTCACCAACTTGTAGTTCTGTCCGTCGTGCATCGCCAAATTTGTTTTGAACCTCTAATAATTCCTGATAAATGATTTCATTAATCCGTGATTCATGAGCCAAAATATCCTGATAATCAGCAATGTCTTTCATCAAGGCATTGTATTCATCCTCAATTTTACCCCGTTCCAAACCGGTTAACCGAACCAACCGCATATCCAAAATGGCTTGTGCCTGTTTATCGGAAAGTGAGTAGTTCTCCATCAATTGCGTTTTAGCAATATCAGCTGTTTGAGAATTACGAATGATCGAAATAATCGCATCGATGTGATCTAATGCAATCCGCAAACCTTCCAAAATATGAGCTCGCGCTTGCGCACGTTTTAGATCAAATTCAGTCCGCCGCCGGATCACACTTTCTTGATGGCGTAAGTAATCAATCAAAATTTGCTTTAAGCCCAGCACTTTTGGTGTGCCGTCCTCAATCGCCAACATGTTAAAGCTAAAGGACGTTTGCAACATCGTCATCTTATACAAGTTATTTAAAACTACCGATGCCGACATATCTCGGCGAACATCAATTACCACCCGCAATCCTTCACGGTCGGATTCGTCATTGATATCAGTGATTCCTTCAATTCGTTTGTCGCGGGCTAATTCAGCAATATGTTCAATGAGGCGAGCCTTATTAACCATATAGGGCAATTCCGTCACAATGATGCGTTCTTTACCGTTCTTAGCTGTTTCAATATCGACTTTAGAACGGACCGTGATGGAACCTTTTCCGGTCTCATAGGCCTTGCGAATGCCTGCTTTCCCCATGACGATTGCACCAGTTGGGAAGTCTGGTCCCGGAATGGCTTCCATCAAGTCAGCAGTCGTCGCTTCCGGATTATTCATCAGGATGTGAATCCCCTTGATAACTTCAGATAAGTTATGCGGTGGAATACTGGTTGCCATCCCCACGGCAATCCCTGAGGTCCCATTCACCAACAGATTGGGAAAACGAGCCGGCAAAACGGTTGGTTCCCGTTCTGTGCCATCATAGTTATCTTGAAAATCAATGGTGTCTTTGTTGATGTCTCGCAACATTTCTAGCGCGATTTTGCTCATTCGAACTTCAGTGTACCGCATGGCTGCGGCACCATCGCCGTCCACCGACCCAAAGTTCCCATGACCATCAACCAACATGTACCGATAACTGAAATCTTGTGCCATGCGAACCATTGACTCATACACAGCGCTATCCCCATGGGGGTGATACTTACCTAACACGTCTCCCACAATTCTGGCGGACTTTTTGTAAGGCTTGTCTGGCGTGTTGCCCAGTTCATGCATATCATACAAAATTCGCCGATGAACTGGTTTCATCCCATCACGCACATCTGGCAACGCCCGTGCCACAATGACGGACATGGCGTAGTCCAAAAATGATGTCCGCATCGTTTGCGACAGATTGACGTCGGTAATGCGACTCGGTAAATCTTCGCTCATTTTGCAACTCCTTTAATCTCAGTGTGACACAATGTGCCCTGAAGCTGAGCACTAACAAAATCAGCGGGATTGACGTTCTTGGTCAATGGCGATGATTAAGTTAGGCGCAGGCTTCAGCATTGTGGAACACGACAACAATCTCAGTGTGACACAATGCGTCTTGAAGCCGTACACACTAAATGCTAAGCATCCAAATTTTCAACAAATTTCGCGTTGGCTTCGATAAATTCGCGCCGTGGTGCGACCTTGTCACCCATTAGCATCGTAAAAATTTGGTCAGCTTCAATGGCATCTTGTAGATCAACACGCAGTAAGCGACGTTTTTCTGGATCCATTGTCGTTTCCCATAATTGTTCAGCGTCCATTTCACCTAGCCCTTTGTACCGTTGAATGGTTGGTTTTGGCGAAGGTGGTAATTGGCCTAAAATCGTGTTCAATTCCTCGTCTGAATCGATGTAGCGCATCATTTTACCTTGGGCCACTCGATAAAGCGGTGGCTGAGCAATGTACACGTAGCCAGCATCGATCATTGGTCGCATAAACCGATAGAACAAAGTTAACAACAAGATACGAATATGAGCGCCATCCACATCGGCATCGGTCATGATAATTAATTTATGATAATTCGCTTTAGAAATATCAAAATCTTCACCAAATCCAGTGCCTAACGCAGTAAACAAGGACCGAATTTCCTCATTCGCCAACACCCGATCCAAACTGGCTTTTTCAACGTTAAGGATCTTCCCACGAATTGGCAAAATCGCTTGAGTTAACCGTGAACGTCCCTGTTTAGCTGAGCCACCGGCAGAATCCCCTTCGACAATAAATAATTCTGAAATTGCCGGATCCTTCGATGTGTTATCAGCCAATTTACCAGGAAGATTCGAGATTTCTAGTCCCGACTTCTTCCGCGTTACTTCCCGCGCCCGTTTAGCCGCAACTCGTGCCTTAGAAGCCAGAATTCCCTTATCGACAATCTTTCTAGCCGTATCGGGATTTTCCATCATAAACCGACTAAACGTGTCACTGAATAGATGATCTGTCGCAGTTCGTGCATCCGAATTACCAAGCTTAGTCTTGGTTTGCCCCTCAAATTGCGGATCAGGATGTTTAATTGAGACAACGGCGGTTAAACCTTCACGTACATCATCACCAGATAAAGGATCATCATTATCTTTTAATTGCCCACTCTTATGCCCGTAATCGTTAATGACCCGGGTCAGTGCCGATTTAAATCCGGTCTCGTGGGTCCCGCCTTCGTACGTGTGAATATTGTTCGTAAACGTCAGCAAGTTGCTGTGGAAGTCATCGGTATATTGCAAACTGACTTCGACAACAATGCCCTTTTGGGTGCCTTCAACATAGACTGGATCGTTAAATAAGACATCTTTACCTTTGTCCAAATACTCGACATACTGTTTAATGCCACCTTCATAGTGAAAGGCCGCAAACGTGGCTTCTTCAGGCCGTTTGTCTTCAATTGTGATCTTCAACCCTTTATTCAAAAAGGCTAGTTCACGAATACGCGTCGTTAAAATTTTAATATCATAAGTTGTCGTTTCACGGAAAATATCGTCGTCGGGTTTAAAGTGCACAATCGTCCCGTGCGCGTGAGGGTCTGCCTCACCGATCACTTTCATTGGCGTTTTGACGCGCCCCGTGGCGAAGTCCATGTAATACACTTTACCGTTCCGCATTACTCGAACGTCGAGTTCTGATGACAACGCGTTAACTACCGAGGCACCAACCCCGTGCAAACCACCAGAAACTTTATAACCGCCACCGCCGAACTTACCGCCGGCATGCAGGATCGTGAAAACAGTCTCTAACGCTGGTTTACCAGTCTTCTTTTGAATATCAACTGGAATGCCCCGGCCATTATCTGTGACGGTAATGGAATTATCTTTTTCCACGACCACGTTGATTTCATTTGCAAAACCAGCTAAGGCCTCGTCGATACCATTATCAACAATTTCCCATACCAGATGATGGAGTCCTTGCGACGTGGTGGTCCCGATATACATCCCAGGACGTTTACGGACGGCTTCGAGTCCTTCTAAAACTTGAATCTGATCCGCGTTATACTGACCAGCTTCTGCTTCTCGAGTCGCAGCATCCCCTGACGCAACTTTTGAGGCCTGATCGGCTTCCGCCTGCTCAGCTTGCTCACGTTGTGCCTGTGTTAATTGCTGTTCGTTATCTTCAGCCACGTTCATTCCTCCTGTCATTCTTCCAACTACTCAATCAAGCTTCCGATGAATCCGGCCGTAATTGCCCACCACTGACGTTAAAGACAGTCGGTGGATTAATTAGTTTTCGTGTAATTCCACTGAGCGACGTCGTGGTTAAAAACGTCTGCACGCGATCTTGAATAGACCGCAGTAGATGCGTTTGCCGGGCATCGTCAAGTTCACTCAACACATCGTCTAATAACAACACTGGATACTCACCAGTGATCGCCTTCATCAGGTCAATTTCGGCTAGCTTTACAGATAGCGCCGTTGTTCGCTGTTGTCCCTGAGAGCCAAATGTTTGAACATTTTTTCCGTTCACTAAAAAGTGTAAATCATCGCGATGGGGGCCAATCAGCGTTGTGCCTTGTTCAATTTCCTTTTGTTGCTGCCGTTCAAAAGCCGTTTGGTAGGCCTGATACAAACTCTCAACGGAGGCCTCAGGCGTCGCCTTGATTTGATTAATATAGTCAAATGTCAACTCTTCACGTGCTTGAGAAATTACCTCATGTACGCCTTGCGCCCACTTTTCCAACTGCTTGAGAAACGTCAACCGCGCAACAACTAATTCAGCCCCAAAAGCTGCCAACTGATCACTTAAAACGCCAAGAAAGACCAAATCTTTTGCCTGTTTCCGCTGTAATTGCCGCAAATAATTGTTTCGCTGGCGCAGGATGGTCCGATATTGCCCTGCATTGTAAAGATACTTAGGACTCATCTGGCCAAACTCTTGGTCGATAAAATGACGACGAATCGAGGGTGAACCCTTGACTAACGCTAGATCCTCCGGAGCAAATAAGATCACATTAAGTTGACCAATGTATCCCGATAATCGCGCCTGTTCGAGATGATTAACCTTGGCTTTTTTCCCTTTTTTGCTAAAGGTGAGTTCTAAGGGCGTGGTCGTATTGGCTTTTCGGACGCGACCAGCTACCAATGCCTCGTCAGCTTGCCAACCAATTAGATCGCGATCATTAGCGGTTCGATGCGACCGCGTCAATGCCAATACATAGATTGCCTCTAATAAGTTCGTCTTTCCTTGCGCGTTTTCCCCTAGTAAGATGTTAACTCCTTGATCAAAGTCTACATCGAGGGTCGAATAATTACGAAAATCCTTCAGATGCAAACTTTCTAAGTACATTACGCATCCTTTTCTGAAGTTGTGTTCGCTTGATTTTGTCGTATAAAAAATAGCCCTACATCCGGGACATCAACTGAATCGCCAGGATATAACTTTCGTCCCCGTCGATCATCCGGTTCACCGTTAATGGCAACCGCATGATCTTTGAGATACCACTTTGCCTGACCGCCGGAATCGATAACCGATTCCTCTTTCAATAATTGTCCCAAAGTAATGAAGGCTGTCTTGATTAATACTTCTTTTTTCACAATCAACACCATCCTTACTTACAGTAAATATTATACCGGTTTCAATAGTGAAAAACAATCGATAAACCATTTTTAACGGCCTAGCGTTCGTTTTAAGGGTTTTTAAATACTCGATACTGCCCATCCCCTAAAATCCCTCAGAGGCGATTTCAGACGTTAATAACTCGATGATCTTTTATCACCACCACTGAATGGTGATAAAGGGATTGTGATGTAAGTAGATGCGAGACGAACTTTGCTCCAATAGCTAGCCCCAAACTCCTACCAATTCCAGCCAACGAAAATAGCACTGCTTCCTAAAAGATCGGGAAACAGTGCTATTTATGTTGGTACTCGTTGGCAATCAACTAATTCAATTGAAGTTAGAATGTTCGAACAGGCGTGATGAGTTGAATAAAGTTATCGCCATCTTCACTTGGAACTAACGTAAATGGTCGCAAAGCAGATGTGAAGCTCAGCTTAATTTGCGATTGACCAAAAGATCGTAACGCATCTTTTAAGTAGTCAGGGTTAAATGAGATTTCCAAATCATTACCAGCTAATGTGACCACTGACAAGTTTTCTTCAACCGCCCCAACATCAGGCGAGTTACCAAAAATTGTGGCTAAATTTTCATTCGCTTTCAACGTCAGTTTAACGACATTATTACGACTTTCATGTGACAGTAACGAAGCACGCTCAATTGCTGATAGTAGCGAAGGAGCTGTAATCTCCATTGTCGTTTCTGATTCGCTTGGAATCAACCGTGACGTATCTGGGTAATTCCCCTCTAGTAAACGAGAATAAAACGCTGTGTCACCTAACATAAAGAGGACTTGATTCTCTGATAACCGCATTTTAACATCTTGGCTATCTTCGTTAATCATTCTGGATAATTCAACCAGCGACTTACCAGGAATAATCACATCGTGCGTCTCGGCGGCAGCTTCTGGCAAAGTAACTTTCCGTTGACTTAGTCGATGGGAATCAGTGGCAACTGCTGTAAATTGATCACCGTTAAGTGTGAAGTGAACCCCAGTTAAGATCGGACGACTCTCTTGATTAGAGACAGCAATAACCGTGGTATTGATGATATCTCGAAAAACATCGCCAGCCAGATTAACTTCATCAGTACCATCAATTTCTGGTAAATGCGGATACCCATTCGCATCTAAGCCATTGATTGTAAATGCTGCTGCACCAGATGTGATATTAGCTTGAAAACCTTCTTTAACGGAGATGGTCATCGTCGCTTCAGGCAGTCGTTTGACAATTTCACTAAAGAAGCGGGCTGATAACACAATTTGCCCAGGTTCTTCAACGGTTAATTCCGTGGCATCGTCATCACCACGTAACGTGGTTTCAATGGAAATGTCAGTATCCGAACCGGTAAAGATAATTTCGTGATCGGTCACAACTAATTTTAATCCGGTAAGAATCGGAATTGTCGTCTTCGTTGAAATGGCTCGTGAAACATCATTGAGTTTTTTAATGAACTGTTGTCGATTGACTGTAAATTTCATTTCAGTGCCCCCAAGTGATTATGTAAATGTTGGGGCAAAGCCCCATTACTTAATTTAATTATAAAGACAGTAGTAGTAGTAGAGCATGTGGAAGCTGTGGAAAACTAAAAGGTGACTGATGAACCCGAGTTTTCCCCATGTGGATAACTCGAGGAAAACAACCTACTCTTTTGCCGGCTTTTCCACAGCCAAGTCAAAGCTCAACTTTAATCATACGCTAGTTGTTAACGCCGTTGTATCTCAATTTTAAGCTGTTGGATATTTTCAGATAACTTTGGATCAGATGTTAACGCGTCCGCAATCTTATCACAAGAGTGTAATACCGTCGTATGATCCTTGCCACCAAAGGCCTTGCCGATTTTTGGTAAGGATGAATTGGTCAGCTCACGAGCTAAGTACATGGCAATTTGACGGGGAACCACAATTTCTTTCATCCGTTTTTTACCTTTTAAGTCGATGACATTAACATCGAAGTAGGCAGCAACCTTTTGTTGAATCAATTCAATCGTCAAGGTTGGTTTGTTTTCTAGATTCAAACTCTTCAAAGCTTTATGAACCAAGTCTTCATCAATCTCATGATGCTGTAGCTTCGAATAAGCCTGAACGCGGGCCAAAGCGCCTTCTAATTCACGCACATTACTATTCACCTGACTGGCAATAATACTTAGTGCGTCATCGGGGATTTGGATCTGCTCACGATCAGCCTTATTACGCAAAATGGCAATTCGCGTTTCCAAATCGGGCGCCGTGATATCAACAGATAGCCCCCATTTAAAACGACTGACTAAACGATCTTGCAGCTTGGGAATGTCATTTGGCAAACGATCGGAGGTAAGTACGATTTGCTTACTGTTGTTATATAACTGCTCAAACGTATGGAAAAACTCTTCTTGGGTTCCTTCTTTATCAGCAAAGAATTGAATGTCATCTACTAATAAGAGGTCGACATATCGGTACTTTTGGCGGAACTGTTCTTGGGTCTTGTCACGAATGGACATCACCATATCATTGGTAAATTCCTCACTAGTGACATACATGACGTTGGTGTTAGGATTTACAGCAATCATGGCATGGCCAATGGCTTGCATCAGATGGGTTTTGCCTAAGCCAACACCGCCATATAAAAACAATGGATTGTAGAGAGTCCCAGGTTCTTCAGAGACTGCTTGGGCAGCCGCATTGGCCATTTCGTTTCCTTTACCAATAATGAAGGCATCGAAGGTGTACTTATCATTAAGCGAGTTTTGTCGCTTGGCCGTGGTGGTCGGAACCGGTCTAGGGGCCATGGTGGTTGCGGGTTCTGGCGTAGTCGGCACTTGACCGGCAATAATGTATTCAGGTTCCAATTCCGCCTGAAAGTCAGAATACGCAAATTCAACGAGCTTTGGTGTTAAAGTGCGTTCCCAGTAGTCTTTATGTAGTTGTGAGGGAACTTGTAGGCGAAAATGCGGTGCCTGAAATGAGATCGGCTCAGCCGATGCAACCCATGTTTTGTAGGTTACGGAAGAAAGATCAGCTTGAAAGCTTTTTTTCAAACCGGCCCATAATGTATCTTTGTCAACCACAACGATGCCTCCTAAATAATAATGTCAGACGGAATAAACTTGAATTGTGAAAGCCGTCTGACTAATTCGCCTAAATCAAAATCTGCAGAATCAACTTTAGCATGAAGAAAACAAGTTTTCCACAGGCAAGGAGAGGTAAATCAAAAATGTTCCACAGACAAGGGGATTAGTTTTCCACAGGAACGGGAATTCAACGAATTTCGTCTCTGTGAAACAAGTTTTCCACCGGTAATTGTGATTAAAAAGAGCTGAGAGTAAAGGCCTCGTAAAAGTTATCCACAAACGAAAACGGACATGTGGATAACTTTAATAACAGCCTGTTATTTCGTGGATTCACCTGTCGATATCTGGTGTTTTGGTCAAAATACGGTCATAGTTTTCCCTAAACTTGTGGAAGGGGGTGTGGATAACTTCGATAAGTTAATCAACGGTTTTTTAAAATCGAGATCGTTAAAACAAAAATTCATTGTTTTCAAGCGCGGTTGTCTATGATATTATGTTTAAGAATTGCACGAGTTATTTCGTGCGCTAATTTTTGAATTAGGTCAGTCAGCAAGAACGCTGGATATCCGAGTGGGTCGTCCCGCAGGTATCTGTGGCATGACGATCCCATAAAGGAGGTGCAAATCACATGAAAAGAACTTACCAACCAAAGAAACGTCACCGCGAGCGTGTTCACGGTTTCCGGAAACGGATGAGCACAAGTAACGGCCGTAAGGTGTTAGCACGTCGGCGCCAAAAGGGCAGAAAAGTATTATCTGCATAAAAACAGGCCACTGAGTTATTCAGTGACCTTTTTTATTTTTAACTGACTGGATTTCAGGCATGGAGGAGATGAGGACGCGTGAGAAAGTCTTACCGGATTAAAAAGGAAAGTGAATTTCAAACGGTCTTTGAAACCAGAAATTCCGTGGCTAACCGGCAATTTGTTATCTATACTTTAGCTAAGCCACAACAGCCGCATTTTCGAGTGGGAATTTCGGTTGGGAAGAAAATTGGTAACGCCGTTCACCGTAACTGGGTTAAACGACGCATTCGTCAGTCATTATTGGAGTTAAAACCAATGTTGCGTCAAGATGTTGATTTCTTAGTGATTGCTAGACCATCTGCCGATGGACTATCGATGGCAGATACGAAACGAAATTTAGTTCATGCATTACGGTTGGCCAAATTACTGGCTGCTGAGTAAAAACCATTAGACTTTAAAAGATGAGGAAAACATCGTGAAACAACGCGAACATCGAGCCAGTAAAAAGAGCCGCCGCGGACTAGCATTAACGTTAATTGCCACGGCCAGTTTGTTTCTAGCAGCGTGTGGGAAACAAGCGATTACAAGTCACAGCACTGGCTTTTGGGATCATACGATCCTGTATAATATGAGTCAATTTATTATCTGGCTGAGTAAATTCGGTGGCTATGGGATGGGGATCATTTGGATCACCTTAATCATCCGAATTATCATCTTGCCGTTAATGATTTATCAAACGCGCTCCATGCGGAAGATGCAAGAAATTCAGCCACAAATATCCGCATTACAGAAGAAATATTCTTCTCGTGATGCTGCAACGCAACAAAAACTGCAGGAAGAAACGCGGAAATTATATGCAGAAGTTGGCTATAATCCTGTTTCAGGCTGTTTACCAATGTTAGTGCAGTTGCCAGTTATCTGGGCGTTGTATCAAGCAATTTATCGGACTGAAGTATTAAAGACGGGGAACTTCTTGTGGATGCACTTAGGTGATCGCGACCCATACTTCATTTTGCCGATTTTAGCGGCATTATTCACTTGGGTTAGTTCTTGGTTGAGTGTTAAGAGTCAGCCGGAGACCAACTCAATGAACGCAGTCATGGTCTGGGGGATGCCGGTGATTATCTTCTTTACCGCCTTGTCAGTGCCAACTGCGCTATCGTTATACTGGGTGATTTCAAATGCGTTCCAAGCAGGACAGACATTATTAATTCAAAATCCTTGGCAAATTAATCGTGAGCGTGCTGAGAAGCAAGCCGCTAAAAAAGCACAAGAGCAAGCGCGGCAACGAGCAATTAAAAAAGCCCGTCGTTCACGGCGACGGTAATGAGAATCTCTAAGCATTAAAAAAACAGCCTTACTCCAAAAAATGGAGCGGGGCTGTTTTTTTGCTCAGGTATTACCTGAACCATGAGCTACTGACATAATTAAATATCTTTGAGGTATCCATTAATGGTGTTGAGAAGGAAGTCAATGTTTGACTCAAGATTGTCAACATTCTCTCGAGGAAAGACGGTTAGAATTTGCTTGGCCAATTCTTGCAACCGTGCATACCAAGCATCGAAGATTTCAGTTCCCTTTGGCAAAAGCGTTAAATTATGCACGCGCCGATCGGTTAAATCTTCAGATTGTTGCACCAATTCAAGGCGCATCAATGCGGTAATCCGGGTGGATAATAAAGGACTAGAGATTCTGAACATCCGACTTAATTTTGAGGATGTAATATTTGGTTCGAGACCAATTTCAGTGATTAGTAAAATATCGCGAAGACTGAGTTTAGTTAAATCTGCGGCGCCCACGTTAACTTTTTGCAGGGCATAAATGTCGGTTAAATGACCATGAATAAGTAACGTCGTCAGCCGGTCAATGTCTGCTTGTGAAGGTTGAACTGTTTTTGCCAATAGAATTGCACTCCTAACTTTTTATGAAAATTCACTAGAAATTATAAAAAATAAAAGTATTTTAGCATCACGTTGGTTAAAGAATAGCCGCTGATTATTAATAGTTCAAGACGACTAGCCTTACAAACGTGTGACAAGAACAAATATTATCACATTTGACCGTTCAATGGGAATAATTTTCTATTTTGAACCTAAAACGGAACAACTGATTAGCGGCATGGACGTTTTCGCCGGCGATTTGTCTATGGGGCAATTTAATTTTGAATGATTGATAATAAATACAAATGATTTTCAGTAGTTTTGTTGGTGAATTGCACGTACACTTATGATGGAAGAAACATCAAATGGAGATGCTTAGTATGAATAAAGCACGCTTCAGTGCATTCTCTGACGCCATCATTGCCATTGAGGTCACCTTGCTCGTTTTAGAAATTAGCGCACCAACTAAACCAACGTTCACGGCAATATTTGCGCAGACGGGCCTTATCGCTGCGTATGTGGTTAGCTTTGGGTTAATTTTTGTGACTTGGTATAATCATCATAACTTAATTAATTTAGCTCAATTGATTGATACTCGGGTCTATTTTGCCAATACCCTATGGATTTTTAGTATGTCCTTGTTACCGTTAGCGACGGTGTGGGTCGGTCGATATCCGAGTCACTTTTTGCCTGAATTTAGCTATTTATTCATTTCGCTAATCTGGTTGTCAACATACAATTTATTGGTTTTTGCGCTCGCACGAACTAATCCCAAGCAAAAGGAGGCGCTCTATCGTGTTGGTGGTGCAACCCGCGGTTTAATCAGCTTTCATTATTTAGTCGTTCTACTTAGCATGGTACTCTGCTTTTGGTCACCATTCTTTGGTATTGGCGGAATCTTGTTATTAACGGTAAGTTCGGTTATTCCTCATTTGAGCCGACTTGGTCCAGCTATCACCATGAATCGTGAGCGATTATTGGGGTTTACTGACGGCATTATTGCGATTATTGTGACTTTAATCGTGTTGCAAATTGCCATACCGAATGGTACAAACTTAGCCGCACTGTTGGCGCAACGAAGTAAATTTCTAGCTTACGTGATTAGTTTTACGTTTATCATGGTCGTTTGGTATACCCACCATGAATTGTTCAACAACACCAAGCGTATTACGACGCAGCTTTATTGGGACAATGTTCTCTGGTTGTTGTGGCTCAGCTTTTTCCCCTGGGTAACATCGTTTGTTGGTTCATTTCCCAATGCGCGGTTGAGTGAATGGCTGTATGTTGGGGTTCAGTTACTGTGGTCGCTAAGCTATACAAAAATGGTTCACGATTTTCAACGAACGAGTTCCGACGCACCATTTACCGGCAAACAATCAGGCTATCATGCCTGGACCTTGTACGCGGGTTTGACGATCGCGTTAATTGGAATCTACTTTTTGCCAGTGTCTGGATTAATTATCACTGTTTTACTCGCCCTCAGTAGTCTGGTACGAGCTTGGCGTGCGAAATGAATCATCAGGTTTATACGGAGGAAACAAGATGTTAAAGGATCAACAGATTGCTGTCTATATTACTGGTGGAATTGCTGTCTATAAAGCGGCGACGGTTGTTCGAGGGTTAATTAAACAAGGCGCTAAGGTGAGAGTCGCAATGACCCAAAGTGCTACTGAATTTGTCACGCCCCAAACCTTTGCCGTTTTGACCAAGCAGCGGGTATTGGTTGACTTATTTGACCAGGCGACCAATCAATTGGTACCGCATATCGAATTAGCCGATTGGTCAGATTTAGCCGTTGTCGTTCCCGCGACGGCTAACGTTTTAGCTAAATTAGCTAATGGCATCGCTGATGACGCGGTGACGGCCGCCTTGTTAGCCACTACTGCACCGAAATTAGTTTTCCCGGCAATGAATGAACATATGTGGCAGGCACCCGTAACACAGCGAAACTTAGCACAGTTGCGCCAGGATGGCGTGATCATTATGGAACCTGCTGTGGGGATGCTGGCAGAAGGATACGCCGGTCGTGGCCGATTACCTGACCCAGCGGCGATTGTTGATTTTATCCGCTACCAAGTTGCTTTAAAGACTGGTCAATTACAGGGCCGGACGGTATTGGTGACTGCTGGTGGGACTAAAGAGCGGCTGGATCCTGTTCGTTATATCAGCAATGATTCTTCCGGAAAAATGGGTTATGCACTAGCAAGCGCCGCAGCCGATCAGGGAGCAAAAGTTATTTTGGTCAGTACGGTCCATGATCGAGCGATTCCTGCAGGTGTAACATTAGTGCCGGTAGAAAGTGCGCAAGAGATGTTAACGGCGATTCAACAGCAATTTTCGACATTAGATGTGATTGTTATGGCAGCAGCAGTGGCCGACTTTCGCCCAGCAACTGTCGCCGAACAAAAGATCAAAAAAACGACAGACAATGACCAGATGACCTTGTCATTAATTAAAAATCCGGACATTTTGAAAACATTAGCCGGTCAGCGTAAACAACAGGTGATGGTTGGCTTTGCAGCTGAGACACAGCAATTAATCGAAAATGCCACGCACAAGTTAACTGAGAAACAGTTAGCGATGTTGGTAGCTAATGATGTTTCAAAAAAAGATCGTGGGTTTAATGCAGATACAAACGAGGTGACAATTTTACGTCCTCACCAAGCACCGGAATCGTTACCGATGATGAGTAAAACTGCTTTGGCGGAAGCTTTGATTGAGCGAATTTTACCTTTATTACCTGTAAAAAAATGATTTTTCGCAGTTTCATTCGTCGTCCATGCTACAATAAACTCAAGTTTTTGGTTGAGACTTGGAGGGATTACCGTGACGCAGTATCAAGGAACAACAGTGGAAGAAGCTATCCAAAATGGCTTAAAAAAAATTCAAATTAGTCGGGAACAAGTCACGGTGACGGTGATTAGTGAACCAGTTCACGGTTGGTTTGGACGGCTGAAACAACCGGCAATTGTGGATTTGACGATTAAACCCATTCAAGTGACTAATTTAAATCAAAGCACTGGCATTCAAGAAGCAAGTGAGCTACCACAGCAGTCAGCAGCGGTCAGCGCCGCGCGACCACAGGCTAAGCGTCCAGTTCGTGAAGTCCTTCGACCGACCGATCCGGTAGTGACTAAGCGGACGGAAGAGTTAGAACGTGACGTGGATGCCCAAGCGGATGTTCGCCGGCGTGAAGGAGACCATCCACATCCAACGCACACAACATTGTCGCCAGCAGCAGTGCGGGAACGACAACGGCTAAACCAAGCAAAAGTGGATCAAAGTATGGAAGCATTGGCTAATTATTTGCTAACCTTGCTAGCTCAAATGGGTATTGAAGCTGAAGTGGATGCCGAAGCAGATCATCGAAGTGCTACCTTAACTTTTACCACGCAGCAAGAAGGTCTCTTGATCGGACGTCATGGACGAACGATCAATGCCCTGCAAGTTTTAGGAACCACGTTTATGCTACGTTTGGGACTGCAACATTTTGATTTGTTACTTGATGTGGCTGGTTATCGAGAACGACGGGCTAATACGCTAAGACGTTTGGCCGATAATACTGCGCGGGAGGTCATCGCAAGTGGTGAACCGGCTTTGCTCGATTCGATGCCAGCTTTTGAGCGTAAAGTGATTCATACTGAGTTAGCGCACCATGATTATGTGGTCACGAGTTCGCAAGGCCGCGAGCCACGACGAGCCGTTGTCATTTCGCCACGGTAGCAGGATTTAAGGTAAATGACGTCAAGTTCTGCTTACTGGCGTAAACGCGCTTGCCAGGCCTGAGTCCTGTGCACAACCAACAATCACTAACGGGTAAAACCCACCCGTCCATGATTGCCAGTTGTTGCTCGGACTCAAAACAGCCTGGCTCACGCTCTGTTCTAAAACAGAAGTAGTTGACAAATGGCAACGACGCTTTTAAGATGAACACATTCAAAACAAACAATTAGAGTTAAAGTAGTCAAAGTGCTTTGCTCACGTGTAATGACGCGTGAGGTGGCACTTTTTTTATGCCGTGGATTAAGTCACATAGTCTACTATGCAGGGAAGTCGAGGAAATATGTCACAAACAATTACTGAGTTTGATACGATCGCAGCGATTTCAACGCCACCTGGTGAAGGGGCAATTTCAATTGTTCGTTTGAGTGGCGAAGCAGCTTTATCAACTGCGCAACGGGTTTTTAAAGGCCGTGATTTAGCGCAAGTTGCGAGTCATACCATTAATTATGGACACATTATTGACCCGGATACCGATGAAGAAGTCGATGAAGTGATGGTGTCTGTCATGCGGGCCCCCAAGACATTTACTAGAGAAGATGTCATTGAAATCAACTGTCATGGTGGGATTGTGGCGACAAATCGTATCTTACAACTGTTGCTAAGTCACGGTGCCCGGCTAGCCGAACCGGGTGAATTCACGAAGCGAGCGTTTTTAAACGGACGGATTGACTTATCTCAAGCTGAAGCTGTGATGGATTTAATTCGAGCTAAGACGGACCGTTCGATGAAAGTGGCATTAAATCAACTGGATGGTAATTTGGCAACGTTGATTCGGCAGCTGCGCCAAGATATCTTAGATGTTTTAGCACAGGTAGAAGTTAATATTGACTATCCCGAATATGATGATGTGGAAACGATGACCACTAAGTTGTTATTAGAAAAGGCACAAGACGTCAAAGTCCGCATTAGCGAGTTGTTAGAAACGGCCCAGCAAGGTAAGGTGCTTCGTGAAGGCCTAGCAACGGCGATTGTTGGTCGACCTAATGTTGGTAAGTCAAGCCTCCTAAATCATCTACTTCATGAAGACAAAGCGATCGTGACTGACGTTGCCGGAACGACGCGAGATGTCATTGAAGAATATGTCAACGTGAAGGGGGTGCCCTTGAAGTTGGTAGACACCGCGGGAATCCATGAGACAGATGATAAAGTCGAAAAGATTGGTGTTGAACGATCTAAACAAGCGCTGGCAACTGCGGATTTAACGTTATTAGTTATCAATGGTAGTGAAGCGTTAACAAGTGAAGATCGCGAGCTGATTGAGGCGACGGCTGGTCAAAAACGAATCGTTATTTTAAATAAAACGGATCTTCCTCAACAGGTTGATTTAGCTAATTTACAAACGCTCGTCGGCGATGATAGTGTGATCGGAACCTCTGTTTTGACGAATGACGGCTTGTCACAACTTGAAGATCAAATTGCCACGCTATTTTTTGGTGGAATTGAAAATAGTCAAACGACGGTGATGGTCACTAATGCGCGGCACATCGGCTTGTTGAAGCAAGCATCCGCTTCATTAGACGATGTAATGAGCGGGATTGCAGCAGGAATGCCAGTTGATTTAGTCCAAATTGATATGACCCGTGCTTGGGATTTGCTCGGTGAGATTACTGGGGATTCAGTTCAGGACGAATTGTTAACACAATTGTTCTCGCAATTTTGTTTAGGAAAATAGTCTGTTTCACATGAAACAATTCGATTAAATATTGGTGTGGAAGCGAAAGGGTAAACTAGATGATTTCAAAAGGAAAGCCATATCAGGCGGGCGCCTACGATGTGATTGTTGTCGGCGCTGGCCATGCAGGTTCTGAAGCAGCGCTGGCTGCTGCTCGAATGGGTAATAAAACATTATTAATGACAATTTCATTGGAGATGGTTGCTTTTATGCCATGTAATCCATCAGTAGGTGGTCCTGCTAAGGGAATCGTCGTTCGTGAAATCGATGCGCTGGGCGGAGAAATGGCGCATAACATTGATAAAACGTATGTCCAGATGCGGATGCTAAACACGGGTAAAGGCCCGGCTGTACGTGCTTTACGTGCGCAAGCTGATAAACATGCTTATCATGAAGAAATGAAGCTAACGATGGAAAAGGAACCTAATTTAACCTTGCGGCAAGGAGTCGTTACTTCACTGTTAGTCGAAGATGGTATCTGTCAAGGTGTCCAAACGGCAACGGGTGCTCAATATCGCGCCAAATCTGTTGTTTTGACTGCTGGGACTGCTTCACGCGGTAAGATTATTATTGGTGAGTTGATGTACTCATCAGGCCCGAATAATTCTCAACCATCCATTGAATTATCGGAGAATCTTGAAGCCCTAGGGTTTGATTTGGAACGATTTAAGACAGGAACACCACCGCGAGTGGACGGTGGCACAATTCACTATGATGAAACCGAAGAGCAACCCGGTGATGAACAGCCGAATCATTTTAGTTTTGAGACACCAGATTCAGATTACCTAACCGTTGCGAATCAGTTAAGCTGTTGGTTGACTTATACCAATGAACATACGCATGATATTATTCGCGAGAATTTATCGCGGGCGCCGATGTTTTCTGGCGTCATCGAAGGGGTTGGACCACGCTATTGCCCATCAATTGAAGACAAAATTGTTCGATTTGCGGACAAGAGTCGTCATCAATTGTTTTTGGAACCCGAAGGTCGTCGAACGGATGAATGGTATGTTCAAGGGTTGTCGACCTCGATGCCAGAGGAAATTCAGCAGCAGATTGTGCACTCCATTAAGGGACTGGAAGATGCAGAAATGATGCGACCAGGCTATGCGATCGAATACGACGTGGTCGCGCCATATCAACTGCGGAATACGTTAGAAACAAAGCTCATTAAGAATTTATACACCGCCGGTCAGATGAATGGCACCTCAGGCTATGAAGAGGCTGCTGGACAAGGATTGATTGCCGGCATTAATGCGGGTCGCCGTGCCTTGGGTCAAGCTGATTTTACGTTAAAGCGGTCTGATGCTTATATCGGTGTCATGATTGACGACTTGGTGACTAAGGGTACGAAAGAACCTTATCGACTATTAACAAGTCGGGCCGAATATCGATTGATTTTGCGGCATGATAATGCAGACTTACGGTTAACAGCGATGGGGCACGAATTGGGCTTAATTAGTGAAGATTGCTTCACTCAATTTGAGGCGAAACAGACGGCAATTGAAGCGGAACTGACACGCCTGCAACAGGTCCGTGTAAAGCCTACTTATCAGGTGAACGCTTGGTTGGCTGAACATGATGACGCGCCATTAAAAGATGGCGTGTTGGCGGCCGACTTTTTACGGCGACCAGAAGTCACTTATCAAGACTTGTTACAATTTATTCCTGAACCAGATCAGCCATTGGATCATCGGGTGATCGAGCAAGTTGAGATCGAATTAAAGTATGCTGGTTACATTAAAAAGGCCGAGGAAAAAATCGCCAAGTTAAAGCGCATGGAAGCTAAAGCCATTCCTGCTAATATCGATTATGAAGCGATTGAGGGATTAGCCACTGAAGGTCGGCAGAAGTTACTGAAAATTCGGCCAGAAACACTGGCTCAAGCGAGTCGGATTTCAGGGGTCAACCCCGCCGACATTGCGATTCTATCTGTCTATATTGAACAGGGACGAATTGCTAAAGTTGCGCAGTAGCGTTGTAAAATATCCTAATTCAACAAAATTATTACACGGCAGCTCATTTCTTGTTTGGAAATTGAGATGTCGTTTTTTGTCTGATTTCTTGCGCTAGTTACTAGAACTATCGGTTAATTATGTTCGTTAAAATAAAAATTATATACTTTTTATTGTAAATTAATTCAGGTATTAGCTGATGTTTAAGTTTATAACATGGATCATTAGGTTAAAAATAAGTGTAACCAGCAACGTGGTTTCACGTGAAACAACGAGGATTACATATGTCGATCAAAAAGAGTCTAACTATTGGGCTGATAGGTGTCGGGTTGTTGAGCGGCGAGGTTGGGGTATCTACTGTGCATGCCGATCGGCCAACCCAAACACAGCAAGCGCAAGCAACGGTTCCACAACCGTCAAATCCACAATTAACGGTGCCACAACGAGTAGCTAAATTTAAACAATTATTGCAGCAAAACAATTGGGTGGGTACGGCTTTAATGGTTCGTAATGGGCAGGTGGTTTACTATCAAGCTGCTGGTTACGCCAATGTGGCCGCAAAAATTAAAAATACCACGGCAATGCAATATTTGATTAATTCAACGCAAAAGTCGATGACGGCCGCGCTTGTAATGAGGGTGATCGCTAACGGTCAATTAAAGCTGACAGATCGATTAAGCCGCTGGTATCCAAAAGTACCTAATGCTAAAAATATTACGATTCGGCAAATGCTGGATATGACAACTGGACTAGAGGGACCGACTGCCACGACTAAGCAAGCCTTGCCCGCTGCGCAGGAAGCTAATTATTTGTCGCGACACTTGGCATTTAATGCGTCCAAATCTGGCAAGTGGGACTACCAGTCAATTAATTACAATTTATTGTGTGGGATTATTCAAAAACAAACGGGGCATGATTATCAATGGTGGTATGAACATGAATTTGTTAAACCACTAGCTTTAAAGCAAACTTCATTTAGTTACCAGCAAAGTCTCACTAAGTCACCACGACTAGCAATAGGGTATGCAGGCAATCCTAAGACCAATGCCATCGAGTATCGACGGACAAAGACCACCGACTTCACGGCAGGAAAACAGACGCGTGAATTAGGTTCTGGAAATTTGTACATGTCTCCGTTAGATTTATTTCGCGCAGAAGCGGCTATTTGCACAGGGCGAATTGTATCGACAGCGGATGTTAACCAATTAAGAACACCTGGAAGTACTAGTAGTTATGGTGGCGGTGTTTACAATCGGCCAACAGGTTATGTCATTGCTAATGGGATTGGTTACGGATTTTCCGATATGTTTGTCATCTCAAATGATGGTCAAAATGGCCTTGTCCTGCTCAGTAATCTTTGGCGTCCTAAAGGGCAGGATCAAATGTTTTTCTATCGTTTGAGTCAGATGGAGGCTTTTCACCAATGGTAAGCAACGATTAAGTGTGATCAGTGAAAAGTGATTATTAATTTAAAATGAGCTTGACATGATAAAACAATTAGCGTAGAAATAATGTCAACAAGTTTATCAACAGGCGAAATGATTAGGGCGGGAACGTGCAAGTCTTCCGTGCAGCGAGCATCACACTTGGTGAAAGTGATGCCAGAAGCGCGCTAGTACCAATGGCTTTATGATCGTTTGTAGTTGCATGAGTAACTACATGGGGCGGCAACCATTATCAATGCACACCATTACTTAATTGTTGATGGTTAGCGAGCGTTTCTGTGAAAATAGGGGCGAATTGTAGAATGGTACCGTGTGAAAGCACTTCTCTGATTGGAGAAGTGCTTTTTTGCTCTGCTCGATTTTTGTGTCGATCTTGGCACCATTCGCGTCTGTTTTGTCCTAGTTGTTGGTTTGGTGATGACGGTTAATTAGAGGAGGTTAGGTTCATGCAACAAGCACATGATTTGCGAGCAACGGCCGGCGGGGTGACCTACATGTGTCGGACTAGGTAATTGACACATGAGTTAATCGCAAACGGGGGAATTTTTAAGATGAAACGAACAAAATTATTGGCTTTGATTTCGGCTTCGGTCGTTTTACTAACGGTGGCAGCGGCTTGTGGAAATAAACAGGCAGCGGCGCAAGCGACTAAACATCAAACATTGAAAGTAGTCGTGGCGGCTGAAGTCCCGACCATCGACTCGGCTAAGAGTTACGATGTGGTTAGTGATGATCAAATTTATAATTTCCAACAAGGACTTTATCAACTCGGTAACAAGAATAAGGTCATTCCAGCGATTGCGACTAAGCTACCTACAATCAGTCATGACGGGCTCACCTACACGATTCACCTGCGTCATAATGCTAAATGGAGTAACGGAACGCCAGTAACTGCGGCCGATTTTGTCTATGCATGGCAGCGGGTGGTTAATCCGAAGACGGCTTCGCAGAGTGCCTCTAAATTTTTTGATATTGCGAATGCCAAAGACATCTCGCTGGGAAAGAAACCAGTTCGTGAGTTAGGGGTGGCGGCGCACGGCAAGTATGAGTTAACGGTTAAATTGGCAACCGCGAATCCATACTTCCTCAATAGTCTGACGGAAACAAACTTCTTTCCGCAGAATAAGGCCTTCGTTGAAAAGGCGGGTAAGAAATACGGCAGTTCGGCCAAATATGTGCTTGCTAATGGTCCGTTTGAATTGAAAGACTGGACGAGTACGAGTCTAAAATGGCATTATGTAAAAAATCCAGATTACTATGGTGCAAAAAAGGTCCATTTGGCGCGGATTAATGAGTCTGTGGTTAAGAGCACCTCAAGCGCCACCGATTTATACAACAGTAAAGCAGCCGATGTGATCCCATTATCCGGTGATTTTGTTAAACAGTATCAAAACAAACCTGGTTATAAAAAGATTTCGACATATGGGGTGTCGAATATCGAAATTGATTTAACTAATGAGCAACATCCTGAATTGGCTAATCGTAATTTTCGAAAGGCACTCTTCTACGCGGTTAATCGTCAACAGTTTACTCAGGACATTTTACAGGATGGTTCAACGCCCAATACGGGCTACCTAGCTCGCGGAAATGCGGTTAATCCAAAAACAGGGAAAGATATTAACGATGAGTTAGGCAAGGAAACCTATTACGATCGGACCAAGGCTCGTCACTATTTGAAATTAGCGCAAGATCAGTTACACCAAAAGACATTTACGTTAAAGCTGCAGAGTGCAGATACTGATACTGGCAAACGGGTGACTGAGTATTTGCAATCAACATTGGCGAAAAATCTCCCTGGCGTCAAAATCGAGACGCAAAACATTCCAGCCAAGAATTTGTTTGCTTCGTTGATGTCTTATAACTTCCAACTGACGACCGGTGGTTGGGAAGCAGAGGCTGATCCAGCGGTCGTGTTGGAACAATTTACCACTGGCTACGCGCATGATCATGGTGGCTATAGCAATCCAACATATGATCGGCTAATCAAAGATGCTGAAGGCAAGGATGCGGCAAATGCACCCAAACGTTATCAAGACCTTAAGCAGGCGCAACAAATTTTGCTCAATGATGCCGTTGTGCTCCCGCTGTATCATTCTGCCAATAGTTATCTGATAAATCCACAGGTGAAGGGCATTCAGACCCATTCATTCGGACAAACACTAGATTTTACGAACGCTTACTTTAAAAAATAGCGCGCAATTTGATCCCGAAGCATGATTAAAAAGACGTCATTTCCCCAAAAAATTCCGGAAAAGACGTCTTTTTAATTAGCTAACTTTTTGGTGTTGAATCGTCTTGCTCTTGCTCAATGATGTCATGGCCGACCCGGTCCATAATCCGGCGTAATTCATTGGCATCGTGTTCACCGATAATGTCTAACCAGTTGGAGAAACGTTGTAAAATAACGGCGTTAATTTTCACAGTGAGTGCCTCACCGGTTGAAGTGAGATGTAAATAGAAAATACGACGATCTACGTCACTTCTAGCTTGAAGAACATAATTCTGATTCATTAAAATTTTGAGTTGTCTGGAAATGGCGCCCTTGGTTACCCCGCGTTTTTTGGCCAATTCTGAAACGGCCAATTGTTGACCATTGGCAAGATCACGCATCATTAAAAATTGTTCAAAAGAGATGCCATATTCTTTCATTGGTTCGGAAACCAGATCACCAATATATTTAAAAGTCGTCATGTAGAGCGAGATATATTGCTCTAACATTGCCTGTTTGTCCATGGTGTTAACAAGCCTCGTTGTTTTTTGATTTATTGTCATTCATGATATTGCCATTCTAACATCAGCAAACGGTACTTGACATAGCTATTGGAAAAGTAGATAGTGATACTCATTCAAATAGTATATGTCATATACCGTATACACCATACATTAACAAGGGGCGTTTGAGATGTCAAAAACGAAATCAATGTCACAGTGGGTTAAATTAGGTTTGCTAACAATCGGCCTGCCATTAGGCTTGCTAGCTATATCACTTAGCTTAGTAAAGTATGAACAAGTTCATCAGTTACAACATATCGATGTGGCCTTAGTCGATCACGACAAAACGGCTGACTTCAAAGGGCAAAAGGTTGCGATTGGGAGTGCCGTCCAAAAACAATTGGCAAAAAATCATACGGTTCGTTGGCATTTTGTTACTGAAGCCAAGGCGAATCAGGAATTGCGTCAAGGCAACTATTTAATGAAATTGACGTTACCTAAAAATTTTTCCGAAAATGTGACGTCGGTTTTAAACCGTCATCCGCGCCAAAGTGAAATTCAAGTGGCGTTGTCAGATCACAATAACTTCGCTTCACACATGATTACTAAGCAGGTTGCCGATACCATTCGTGGCAATGTGATTCAAAATGTGCAAGTTTCTTATGATCAAGCCTTACTAGGGGTCGTTAAACAAATGGGATCGGGCATTAAGCAAGCTCACCATGGCACACAACAGCTCAGTGATGGCGCCGATCAGTTAGACGCTGGTGGGCAACAGCTTAGTCAAGGGTTACGTTTACTGGCGGATAACATGGTGACGTTTAAAGCAGGGAGTGAACAACTAGCTAGCGGTGTTAGTGCTTATACGAGTGGTGTGGGTCAACTAGCAATTGGTAATAACCAATTAGCGGCTGGTTTAGGTACGCTTAATCAAGCGACAGGGCCCTTAGGTGTTGGCGTGAATCAATTAGCAGCAGGTAGCGGACAACTGGCCAATGGTATTAACGCGTACACAAATGGCGTAAGTGCGATCAATAATGGGAACGGTCAGTTGCTAGCAGGATCGACTAAACTTCGCGACGCATTGGCGGGTGCTGCCGGTGAAATCAACCAAGAATTGGCCGCTGGACAACCGAATCTTAACCGGCTAAACGATGGTATTATTCAAGTCAAGCAGGGAATTGCTGAGCTTAACCAAGGTGTCAATGGGTCGACGGTTAACCTTGATGAAGGCGCGTTGAAACAAGACTTACTCAGTGTCCGTGACGCGGCAACTGGTGCTGGTACGCAATTACAAACTGCTGGTACCAATTTAGGTGTGCTTAACGATAAGGTGTTTTCGACCGGAAATTCGGCCTCTGTTGCCAGTCAATTGACGGTAGCTGGTCGTAATTTAACGGATATTAAAGCGATGGTACCAGCCCTCATGAAGAATCCAGCCTTACTTGCTGCAATGAAGCAAGATCCGCAGCTGATGGGACAGTTGTTGAGTCTATCTAGTAAGTTAACGGCTGTGGGAACCTCTGTGGCTAATAGTGGTCAAAGTTTAAGTGAAGGTGGTAACGCGGCCCTCCAAATGAAAGCGAGCTTAGGTGCAGCGGGTAACTCGCTGTCAGGCATTTCGGAACCAATGAAAGACGTTCAAAATCAATTGGAGGGTCTCAGTGGTCTCGCGCCACAAATTGCACGACTTAAACAAGGAATTAACCAACTTGCTGATGAGCAACAAGGTGCTCCAGCAGTGTTAAATGGTGCGCAGACCGCGATTACAACCTTGCAAAATGGATTAGTGACGGTTGAAACCGCGTTGACACGTCAGGGCAATTCATTAGATACCATGGGTGCTGTCCAAGCGATGAGTCAACTACGTGATGGACTCAAGCAGGTGGCGGATGGGTCTAATCAATTAGCTAGTCAGAACGGCAAACTAACGAATGGTGCGCAAGCGGTTAGTGGTGGTTTGGCCCAATTGAACGGCCAGGTGCCAACTTTGACTGCTGGTGTGCATCAACTAGCCGCGGGTGCTCAGCAAGCAGCTGCTGGTGGTCAGCAGTTAACGGCCAATAGTGGCAAGCTAAATGATGGGGCAGCTAAGTTAGCCTCAGGCGCTGGTCAGCTAGGGCAAGGCACGAATCAATTGAATGATGGCGCTGGTCAGCTGGGTAATGGTTTGGGTCAACTCAATGGTGGCTTAGGGCAATTAAATCTTAAATTGGCAGATGGTAGTCGCCAACTACAAACGATTAATAGTGGTTCTGGTAATGTCAAACAAATGGTGACGCCAATCAATAATCAAATGCAGCACGATTCCTTGAATGGACCGTTAGTCTCTGTGTTCGCACCAATGTTAGCGTTGTTTATTTCCTTTGTCGGAGCCTTGATGATCGTCGTTTATGGTCGGCAGCGACCAGCAATGTTTGATCAAGCTTTAGGCCTGCGCTGGTTGAAAATGACTGGCTTAATTAGTTTACAAGCGGTAGGCACGGTCTTGATTTTAAAATTGATGGGAGCTACTTTAGCTAATACGATAGTGACTATTGTGCTACTGATCCTCAGTGGCTTGGCCTTTACTGCGATCAATGAGTTATTATTCCGCTGGTTACATGTTTGGGGATTGTTACTAACTGGGTTACTGTTATTCCTGCAACTGATTATTTCTGGTGGTTTACTGCCTAACGCAATGTTGTCGACGATGTATCAGCTCTTGGCTAAAGGTTTACCGGGGACATACTTATTGAGGGGCCTAGCATACAGCATCAATGGTTTGGCAGTTAATATTTCATCCAGTATTTTGATGTTAGTTGGCTTTATCATCATCTTTGGTTTAGGTCTCTTATTAACGTTTAATCACGATCGAGTGACTGGGCCTGATGCAGTGCAAGACTAGGTTACGGATCAATATAATATGAGTTTTTATCAGTGAAATTTGCATAGACTGGCTGTTTCCCACTTCGGGAAGCAGTCAGTTTTTTTCTGATTCAAGGTGTTATTTGATTAGTCTCAAGTAATGAATGAAAAAACAAATCTGGAACAGAAGTTACGATCTGGTTATACGGTTTAATAAACGCTAAATAAATTGCCACAAATGATGAATTTGCTTGTTTTATTATACATAATGATTACGTTATTTTAATTATTAGCTAAATCTTTATAAGGGGTGATGAGATGAAGCCGAAGTATACGATCCACTCGGTCAGTAATGAACAGGTAGGTAATTATGGCTGGGGAATTGTCTTGTGTTTGTTACTACTTTTTGTGGTCAGCATGGCGACACTTTATGTTGCTTGTCTGCACGATCTTAGGCCAATTAGTGTCAGCAAAACATTGCTTATGCAAGGAGTGTGGTACGTCTTAGGAGCCAGCGTTGCCGCAATTGTCATGCGGTTGAGTGAGACACAATTAACTCGGTGGGCGCCGCTTGGTTATTTTTGTGGCTTGGCCTTATTAGTATTAGTTTTATTTTTTTATAGCCGCGCCTATTTTGTGCAAACTGGCGCTAAAAGTTGGTTTGCCTTTGGTCCGGTGACCTTTCAACCAGCAGAAGTCATGAAACCAGTCTTCATTTTGATGATGGCACGCCTATTAGTTAAGGATCATCATAACGGGCCTCATCTTAGTTCAGCAGATGACTGGCACCTCCTAGGTGTCATGGTTTTATATACATTACCGATTATTGCAATGCTAAAGCTGATTAACGACTTTGGCACTACGATGGTCTTTATGGCGATGTTCGTTGGTTTTCTCATCATATCTCAATGTCGACCTAAATTTTTATGGCGACTGGGGCTAATTGGCGGCACTATCGGGGCATTGTTGCTATGGGCGGCCACGTCTAATCGTGGGCAACAACTGTTAAGTTATGTGGGTTTTCAGCCATATCAATTTGCCCGAATTAATGCTTGGCTAAACCCCAGTGGTGATCAGGCTAATCAGAGCTATCAGTTATGGCAAAGTATTAAAGCGATCGGTTCTGGTGGTGTATGGGGTAGCGGTGTTCGACATCTCGTCTATGTGCCGGTTAGAGAATCTGACATGATTTTTTCGGTTGTCGGTGAAGTAACAGGGTTTATTGGCGGACTCAGTTTGTTAATGATTTTTATGTATTTGTTTTATCTGATTATTCGCTCCGCGCTAGTTAGTAAGCGACTCTTTTATGTCTATGTTGCTACTGGCGTGGTATCAATGCTGTTATTTCATACCTTTGAAAATATCGGCATGACCATTGGTTTGTTGCCTTTAACCGGGATCCCGCTCCCTTTTATCAGTCAAGGGGGATCAGCATTGATTGGGAATTTCATCGGGATTGGCCTTGTTTTATCTACCCAATACCCAGATGTTCGCTCTATTTTCGCCACACCTGGGAAGTTTCGTTAAACGGTTGAGGAGGCTGAAAAATGGGTAAAAAGGCACAGCTTGATTTATGGATTGCGATCCCTTATGTGGTATTGAGCCTACTTGGGGTAGTGATGGTTTATTCGTCCAGCGTCAATATTGGTGGCGTAAACTTAGCAACGGCGGCTTTACATAAACAAATCTTTTATGTTTTGTTGGGGTTTGGTGTGGCAAGTAGTGGTTACGCAATTAAATTACAAGTACTTCGATCTTGGCGCGTACTGTTAAGTTTTGCTGCGGTGGTGACGGGGATGCTTGTTTTAGTACTACTTGTGGGTGGCACCGTCAACGGGGCTAAAAGTTGGCTGACGATTGGCCCCATCAATATACAACCTGAAGAGTTTTTAAAGCTCTTTATTATTATTTTTTTTGCAAATTATTTGAGTAGCCATCTTGCTTTAAATCAACAACATTATTGGCACCATGTAAAACCAGCCTTGATACTACTTTTTATTCAAGGCTTGCTTGTGTTGGCTCAACCGGAAACGGGCGGTTTTGCCATTAACATGAGTTGTATTTTAATTATGGTTCTGGCGAGTGGACAATGGCGACGTGCACCAAGCCTGATTATCAGTGGATTATTCGCGATGTATATCGTCATGATCGTGGTTTTAGATCATGTGAACGTACACAGTACTTTTTGGTTACATCACTACCAATTACAACGGTTTGCTGCCTTTGTTGATCCATTTGGTACGCGACGCACGATCGGCAATCAGTTAGTTAATTCCTACTTGGCAGTTAGTAATGGTGGCTTGTTTGGCTGCGGATTAGGTGCAGGTATTCAAAAGCAAGGCTATTTGCCTGAGCCGAATACAGATTTTATTCTCGCTGTGATTAGCGAGGAATTGGGTGCAGTTGCCGTCTTGATCATATTAATTATTTTGGGGATGCTGGTTGGCCATTTGATTCGATTGGGAAATCGATCATCAACGCTGTTTGAACGATGCTTTTGTTTTGGTTTGGGTACTTGGATCACAGTCCAGACGCTATTTAATGCCGGCGGGGTTATCGGTGCCCTGCCAATAACCGGTGTTACTTTGCCATTCATTAGTTACGGCGGTTCTTCAACACTTGCGTTAGCTGGTGGCATTGGCATTGCCCTCAATATATCTCGGCATTATCGGCTTAAATCGGGCAATACTAAATGGTGAGCAGCTAAATTTTCATAATTATTTAATTATAGTAATTATAAAGAAAAAGTAAATAATTGGTAAATTTGGGCACGATTTTGGCGTTTGCCGTTGACGGTCAATTTTTACGGCATTAGGATGGGGCTGTTGATTCCGGAATCAATAATTATTAGGTTGCAATTAGGTGAGGTTACTTTAAGAACATAGGTTATCGCCCAGAAATGTCGAGAGACAGTAATGAGTAAAGCAGAAATTGCCGAATTAAGGCTTTTTCAAGATAACTAGACATGTCTTACGTCTTAAAGTGCTAAAACTCAATGAATGCGCTGGTTTAAATATCGCGGTCCATTTTTGTTTTACGACTCATCAGCTAGTTGTTGCTGATGGGTCGTTTTTGTTTGGCTAGACGGGCGGTTGCTTGTGTCTAGCTGAGACTTGGCCAGTGTCACAGTCCATGAACGGCTGAGTCTCTACTAGTACTTGAACAACACCTGGCCTGTTTTTCCGTGAGTTTTTGTCTCACCCAAGCGGAGCTTAGCGAAAGAAGGGAATTATCATGATGAGGTTACAAGAAACCAAAAAAAGGCACTCCGCTGCGGGTACATTTATTTTGCTTGGGATTAGTATGGGGCTGTTAGTCATGGTGGGATGGTCTGTAGCCCGAATGGATGTCCCACTAGGTCAATTACCTACACAACATTATTTAGATACAACGCGGCAGGCCAGCTATTTTACTTTAGCCAATTTAGCAGAAGCCTCGTTGAGAACGACAACGCGCTTGTTTATTGGCCTACTGTGGTCACTACTATTCTCGATTATCTTTGGTGTTCTGGCGGCGCGATGCAGACCGGCGCGGCAGGTCATTTTGCCATTAGTCAATTTATTGGAATCCGTTCCACTGTTAGGTTTTTTAACGTTCACTACCGCGTGGTTCATGGGGTTGTTTCCCAATAATGTCCTCGGTGTAGAAGCCGTTGCGATCTTTGGTGTTTTTACTGCTCAGGCATGGAACATCATGCTATCGCTTTACCAATCGTTGCGGGTGACTCCACACGAGCTTCTGGAGGTAACTGATCAATTTGGTTGTAATCGGTGGCAACGTTTTTGGCGATTGGAGTTACCTTATGCGACACCGGGAATTTTATGGAATGTCGTCATTTCTCAATCGGCTGCTTGGTTTGCCCTTGTTGCCTGTGAGCAAGCCTCAGTAGCGGTCCCACGAACAGAAACACTTATTTTACCGGGAATTGGTTCCTATTTACAGATTGCTTTAGATCGATCTAATTTTGGCGCGGTTCTAAGTGCAGTTGCAGCGATGGTCGTTTGTGTTTTGGTCGTAAATGTGCTCATTTTTCAGCCCTTGATTAAAGCGACAGCCAACTACAAATACGGCACTAGTAGTGCGGAATCATTTTCCCCGCAATCAGCTATTTATGATTTATTGAAGGGGGCCAAGTTACCCAACGACTGCCAACGTGTAGGCCGATCAATCAGAATTTGGTGGCTGTTCACGCTACCGCAAACGTGGATTATGCAGCAGATCACAAGAATAATTCAACGTTTGAAAAGGTTAGCGACTCTGTGGACGATCTTATGGTATGGCATTTTAGCCGGGTTAATAACTTGGTTGGCTGTTTTTTTGGCTGGCTATTTAGACTGGCCTAAATGGCAAATCTTGCTTGATTGGACACTGCTGACAACAGGACGCGTCGTGTTAGCTGTGATGATGTCTGCGGTGATTTTTATTCCACTGGCGATTTGGGTAGCCAGTACACCTACCCGGTTGAGCCGTATTCAACCAATCGGACAAGTGGTTGGTTCAATTCCCTCTGATGTCTACGTCCCGATCGTGGTTGTCATTATTGCGGTAACTGGTTCTAGTCATCAATGGTGGGTGTTGCCACTGATCATGACTGGGACGCAGTGGTATTTCTTCTTTAATGTCATTGCTGGCTATCTTGCGATTCCAAATGACATTCATGAGGTCACCCATGTTTTTCACTTAACCGGTTGGCGATGGTGGACCCAGTTTCTCATTCCATCCATCTTTCCTTACCTCATTACAGCGATTATTAACGCTGCTGGAGCTGCTTGGAATGCGGATATTGCCGCTGAGTTAATTACATGGGGCACTAAAACATATGCCCTTTCTGGTCTAGGAGCTTATGTAGCTAAAAATGTTGATAATAAGCCAGCCGAGGCAACTGGTGTCTTGATTATTTGTGGCATGGTTGGCCTTTGCGTCATCTTTGTCTGGCAGCCACTGTATCGGTTTGCTGAACGACGATTCCACTATTGAGTCGGGAGGGTAATTGAAATGAAAAATGAAGTTTTATTAACGGTTGAACGCGTGTCGAAAACGTTTGTTCAACGAGAACAGGCAATAGAAAAAACGGTCTTAAATAATATCTGTCTACAGGTGTCGGGACATCAATTTGTTAGTATTTTAGGTCATTCAGGTGTCGGTAAGTCAACGCTATTGCGGATGATTGCTGGTTTGATGAAGCCAACTGCCGGTTTTGTGACTTTTGAGCATAAACTCGTAACTGAACCTAGTCGCCAAATGAGTATGGTGTTTCAAAACTTTGCGCTTTTTCCTTGGTTAACCGTTCGTAAAAACATTGCTTTCGGTCTTGAAGGTCAACCAGGGTTAAGTGAGCAAACGATCAATGATCGCGTAACACAATTAATCGAGTTGATTGGTTTAGTTGGTTTAGACGATGTCTACCCACATGAACTATCAGGCGGCATGAAGCAACGCGTAGGGTTTGCACGGGCATTAGCTGTGCATCCAGACTTACTTTTACTTGATGAGCCGTTTTCCGCATTAGATGTATTAATCGGTCAGCAGCTCAGCCAAGATTTTATTCGATTGTGGGAGCAAGATTTACTTCAAACTAAATCCATTATCATGGTGACCCACAATATCGAAGAAGCGGTGCGATTATCGGACGTTGTCTATGTTTTAGGCGGCACGCCGGGTGAGGTTGTGCGAGTTTATTATCTCAATCAACCTAGAAGCGAGCGGACGATGCAACAAATTATGCAGAAAACGATTGAAATCACGAATCAATTTAAACACGATATGCAGTCCGAATAAGAACGGGGGAATTGAAACGATGAATCGCCTTCAAATGCACAATCAACGACGTAAGCGATTAATTGCGCTTGTCATAACGCTTTGCTGTGTAATTCTCATTGCTTTTACGGTTGAAGGAATCCAATTTTTCCGGATGCTACATTCTTTTCATGAAAAGAATGTGATTGAACGGCACCAGCCTTTAGCGAAACAGTCGGTGACCACATTTTTATTGCTCGGTTTAGACAATAGTGGGAAACGTCGGCTTTCAACGACGCGTACCGATGGCATGATGGTGGCAGTGGTGAATCGGCATACGAAAACGATCACGCTATGTAGCCTATTACGGGATACTTTCACGAAGATTTATTCACAACAATATCACGGATATCAACGCATTGAGGCAGCCTATACCTATGGCGGCGATGCTGCTGCGGTAGCGACGGTGGAGCATTTTTTGAAATTACCGATCGATTATTACACCACGGTCAACTGGGATGGTTTTATTAAAGCGATTGATGACGTTGGTCCACTTAAGGTGAAAGTTGATCGCCCTTTCATCGGACAAAACTATTGGGGACGACCGGTTAAATTTAAGGCCGGGATGCAGCCAATGAGCGGTGCACGCGCATTAGCTTACGCTAGAGAACGGCATGTGGATAATGATCAATATCGCGGTTTTCGACAGCAAGCCGTTTTATGTGCATTGATTAAACAATTAAATCAGGGACAACTCGTAGCTCATGGTAATCAAGTTATGCATGATTTAAAGGGGCAATTACGAACGAACCTAACAGAAGGCGAATTGGTTAATTTAATGAAGCAGCATGCAACGTTCCAACACTATCAGATCAAACGGCTGACTTTCCAGTGGCGAACCTTTGATACGAGTGGCCGAAGTATGGTCGAAGTTTATCCGGATAGTCAGGATCATGTAGCTCAAGAGTTACAAGCTGCGGCAGGTCTACGACAACCACCAGCAGACCGACCGTTCTTAACTAACGGACACTATCGTTATGCGACTGATGAGACGGTGCAGACGATCGCCAGTGAAAGAAAAGAGGATACCGCTTACGGGCAACCCCATACTTATGTTGGTCATGCTGGTAATACTAAAACGGGCCGCTTACCGATCGAAGTACAACTAGAAAATGGTTTTAGAGCCTCGGATCAGACAAGTACGAGCTACCGTGTTCGATGAAGGCCTTGGATGAAGATTATGATGAATAATTCCCGCCAGAAAGGGGGATTAGCAATGAAATAAGGGGGGATGTAGATGCAAACAGCATTCCACACAAAAAGAGGATTTGGACTTTTCTTGACGTTTATTGGTGGCGCGATGGACGCCTTTACATTTATTAAATATAATGCTTTCCCCGTTGCGCAAAGTGGCAACTTGATTATTGGTATTTATGATTTGTATAACCGTGATGTTGCGCAGGCAGTTTATAAATTTGTGGCAGTAGTCGCTTTTTTTGCCGGAGTTGTCTTTACTAATTTATGCCGGCTCTTTGTTGAGCAACGATTGAAAGACGATCGCTTTTATCTAGGTGTGCTCGTTATTGAAGCAATTACCTTTGGAATTGTGGGGCTGCCAATGGTGATTTTGCACCCACACCTAGTGCTACCCGTGATTGCTTTTGTTGTATCGATGCAGTGGACATTGTTCAATACAATGGAGGGCCAGAGCTATGTCAATTTGTATGTATCAGGAAATATTAAAGGATTAGCTTCTGAAGTTGTTTTATTCCTATTCGGCAAATCAAACTCACAAAATTTAGGCCGCTATTTATTGCTAACGATCTTTTTTGTTCTTGGCGCTATCAGTGCGTCATTAATGTTATGGATTGGCGGTGGTTCACTAGCTGCTTTCTGGATTGGTGGCTTATTTTTAGGATTGACTGCGGTCGCTTGGTCAACGATTTGAGGGCTGTCGAAATTTTTCAGGCACTAGACCAAGATGATCAGATTATCAAAATTATCCGTGGTTAAGCAAGGCCACCTAGCGCAAAACATCTAGACCAATTCGCGTATGATCGCTACTTTATTGTCAATTGTTCATCATAAATTACGGTGCAATTTGTTTGTTTTGGGGCACGATTCAAGTTGATTTGTGATCGACAGTTTGTTGATTATTTTCCATAAAGTGGTGTTTTTTGCCTCAAAATGAGGAACCTGTTGCACATGGTGAGGTTTGTGAAACTATGCTAGCCTAACTTCATTGAAAGGAGGGTGTTTATGATTTCGAAAAAGTTAGCTGCGACAGTGTTGTTACTTTCTAGTTTTGGAATGATGGGGGTTACAGGAACTAATGTAGCTCGGGCTGACAGTTACTTGCCAGCACAGGCCAACACGGAACCGAATGGAGATACGGGGACAGCCACGGGGAAATCTGATGCGGTAGTCAATGTTCTGACGGGGTATCTGGTCCTTGAGGCAGTGCCAGATATGAACTTCGGTGGAACAGTTCAAACAGCTAGTCCAGTTAAGGGTTTGCCATTGATTAGTAACCAAGGAATTATTGATGACGACGGAAATAACGCTGGGTTGCTTAAGGTTACTGACTCACGGACGCCTGGAGCTAAAGGCGAAGGACATACGTGGAAATTAACCGCTGCCGTTGATAAATTTACGTCACAAGATCCTAAGTTTGCGGGGGGCAATGATTGGCAGATTAATTTGAAACAAAAGAATGGGCGGAACACTGGTAATGGGATGCCATCATTGCTAACGCCATCACTGATTTCTAATAACACGGCCCAAACGGTTATCCAAGCAAACGAAGGTCGGGGAAGTAACTCCACGTTGGTTTACTACGATAAACCACAAACGGCCAGCTTAGATATGCCTGGAAACATTCCAACCGGTCAATATAGTGCACCAATTACTTGGACGTTAAACGCAGCCGTCACTGCGGAAAGTAATTAAGGTAATTACCTGTCTTAGGGGGATTGTTGTTAACAGCAATTCCCCTTTTGTTAAATTTAATGACTTAATAGGGAGACGAGCTATGGAAATTGGGGGGCATTATCAAGCAATTAATTTACGCAAATCATATGGCCTAATGATCCTTATCTTAGTGATGTTATGTCAGGTGATTGTTGCGCGAGCGGATACCCAGACTGATCCGGGGATTAATCTGGCGCTGGCCCCTGTTTATCCCCAGAATCAACTGGTGAAGAATAATATTTTTGATGTGCATGTAGTGCCGCGTCAAAGGCAGAAATTAACGCTAAAAGTAATCAATCTAGCTAATCGTGAGCAAACAATTAAAGTTATCCCGCGAACAGCGTATACCAACGATGCAGGTAATATTTCTCTAGATCGCCAGCGAATCCCAGTAGATAAAACATTGAAGCAACCGTTTAGTCAGTTAGTCGTCGAGAAAAGTCAGCGACGCAAACTGGCTCCTGGAAAAGTCCAATACTTAACCTTCACGGTCAAAGTGCCTAAGCATCACTTCAAAGGCGTCATCCTTGGGGGCTTTTACGTTCAAGTGCTGTCCAGAAAGGTCCACAATCGGCATAAGGGCGTCACAATCAGTAATCGTTTCGCTTATGCCATGCCGGTGGTTTTAAAAGAGCAACAGCAAACTGCTCGACCAAAATTACAATTGGGTTCAATTAAGAAGCCGGCTAAATTACGTCAAAAAATCGTCGTCAAAAGTATTTTACACAATCCGCGACCAGCTATTATTAGTGGCATGAAAATCGATTCAACTATCAATCGGAAAAGGGATGGTAAAAAGGTTGGCCAGACACACGTCAAGAATTATGAAATGGCACCTAATTCCAACTTTTCATTCACCAATTATTGGCAGAATAAAAGTATTTTACCCGGCATTTATCGTTTACGAATCGATGCTAAAGCGGTCAATGGTCGCTGGCACTTAGAACGGGATTTTCACATTACGTGGCGTGATTCATTAGGTTATTACAATCGGGCCCACCCATTAGTAAAGTACATTCTTTTGGGATTATTACTCCTGTTGTTGCTATTAATTATTGTGCTGGTTTATCGGCGTCGGCAGCGTGAACAATTAGGCAATCGTTAGAGATAGTTCACGAACGCAATTTGTAATGATGAAGTCAGGTGAAATCAATATGAAATTCACAAAGTCAATGTTTGATAAGACAGCAATTGTTATCTTGAGTTTGTTAACGGCTGGCCTAGTCGGACTGTCAATCACGACAACGATTTTTGCGAAAGAGCAGGTCACTGAAACTTCCATGAGCCAAACTAGTGGTACAGGCACGTCGGATGATTTAATTAGCGGTGATTCAAATGCTAGCCTCGTTAAGGATCCATTAGCGGTGCTTAGTTCTAATCTGGAAACCCAGCCGCGACACTCGCAAAACGAAGCCAAGTCGCGGGTCAAACGTGATGTTGGTGCACAAGCCCAGTTAAAAAATGTGGGGGAGCACGCTTGGTCTGATTTTCAACCAGTCTTCGTGAATGGGGTCAGTCAGGTCCCAAGTATTCAATCAAATAACGTGGCAGTTCCTGGTAAAAATGCATTTACGCCGTTATTGACTAAGGACACCCGTTATTATGATGAAAAAACGGGCATGCAGCTACCAAATGGGATTTCGCCGGCGTATCCGGGTCCTTACGCGATGCGAGTGACGCACATTGGCTATTACAAGGGTCAAGAGCTAGATATGATTTACACGATTTTGGCTTCTCGAAGCGATAACACGATTCGCAATGCAACGATGTATACGTTCACCGCTGATTGGCATGTGCCGGATAAATTTCTCTTTCAAAGTACATTTGGTGGTGGACTTAAGAGTGGTGCAACGTATGTGAATACGGTTCAATTCGTAAAGGCAGGGACGAATACTCCAGTTCAGGTTTCGGGAACTTGGACGTATGGCGCGCTTTCTTGGAATAAATTTAGCGTGATGAATATGAATCAGTATGATGGTGGCCGGGGTCCAGCAGACAGTAAGATTTTATTTTATGATGCCAAGGCCTACAACGAGACGGGAGCTCTGTATATTACTGCTAATCGCGGTACTGGTGATAGTACGCAAGCAACATCACGATTTTCAGAACAATTTACAACCGACAAAGACGGGATTTACTACATGATTATTCAGAAGCCAAGTAGTTATATCTCACTTGATGTCGCCTATACGAGCCTGTTTCCAGCAGCGGTCTCTCCTGTTGATTTGCCAGACCCTGAAATAACTGGTGTGGATAATAAAAACAAAGATCAGCAATTTAAAATCAGCTGGGATGCCATTCAAACGTTACCTAATCAACCCAGTTCTGCTGCGCTTAACGCATTTAAGTTAACGGGTGATTTGCCCCCCTTGGCTAATGTTAAAGAAAGTGGCATCACAATTAAAGATGTTACAACAGGTACCGATCTTACAGGACAGTTTGATATCACAGTCGCTGATGGGCAGTATCAGTTAGTGGCTCGGATACCCAGCGCTTTGATGAACCGGGTGATCAAAATTAGCTTTTCAGGCAAACTAGATGTCAGTGATCCAGAGCTCTTGAAACATTTAACAACGGACCCGGATGGAGATCCAGCCATTAAGTTGGCGGCTTCAATTCGCAATGATTACATTTTGTTTGCTCAACATTACGTTTCGCCGGTTCATAAGAGTAGTGCCTATGTCGGGTGGTCATTCTCTGGTATTCAAATCGAACCCGCCAAAGCATTTAATTTTGGCAATGTTTTCTCCGCCGGTCGCTACAGCCTTCATGAGGTGCCTAATCCAGTCGTAAAAGTGGTTGATAATCGGCTCAAAAAAACGCCCGCCCAGTTAGAGTTATCTCAAGTAACGCCAATTATCAATAACGGCGCGCAAGAAACATTGAACGCCCGCTTGTTAGCGCCGGCAGTTACTGGCAAATTAACGCCCTTGACTGCAGATCCATTAATTGTGGAAAAAAGCCGTGGGGTACTGCCTAACCTCGTTTGGAATGACCATCAGGGGAACGCACTTCAATTGATTTTGAATCAAATGCCAAAGACGATGGGACAATATCAGACGACGCTTGATTGGACGGTTCGCTCCGGTGATTAGTTGCTTAAAGGTGAGTGAAATGCGCGTTAGGATATTGGTGACTTGCTTGACGTTAATAATGGCAATGCTATTTGTGGGAAATTATGTTGTTTCTGCGGCTGGAAAAGACTCGTTTAGTGTGATGCCACTTCAATATGGCTTACCACAAAAGCGAGGCGTTACGGATTATTATTCACTCTTCGTGAAAGGTGGGCATAAGTATCAGATTGCTGCGCTCATTCATAATAACGGGAAACATCAGTTAGTTGTTAATACGCGTTTGCTCGGATCATCAACTAGCGCGAAGGGGACGATTACGTACCATAACCGATCTACAGGTAAATTAGACAAGCAAAACAGCTTTCGTCGATTTATCATCGGTCCGACTAGTAAGCAAATTAAAGTTAAGGCCCATGGAAATCAAATCGTGACGTTTCATTTGAAAGCGCCAAAATATCAACATGGGACTTATTTAGGAGCACTGGCTGTTTCTGGCACAGTTCATTCAAATGGATTAGTGCGAAACCGCGTTACTTATCTTAAAAGCATTGAGCTATCTTACAGTCACATCTTATGGAAGAATCGGCGGCTTAGTTTGCGGATGATGACACCGGTTGAACATGGTGTACGGCAATTGATCGTTGTTAATGCCAAAGCGCGAATTATCAGCCACGTAACCCTGACAATTCGAACCAGTACTCATGGACGAATATTGTATCGGCAACGTGATTTTAGTATGGCTCCGCTAACTAAATGGCAGATACCTCTACGGAAGAAGGCGGCGGGGCATAAGGCGATGGTTGTAACTTTAACGAAAGGCCACCGCACATTGGCTAAGCTTCATAAATGAGGATATAAGTGAAACTCAACGAAAAATAAAGTCGTTACGACTAAAAACAAACTTGTTGGAGGTGCCGGATGCAGTTTACAGAGTTATTAAGTAAACAGGACCAAAAAATGATGACCCTGTTAAAAGCAATTGTTTTAAAAGGCATCACTGATAAACGAGCCCTCAGCGAAACAATGCAATGCAGCAGTCAAACCATTAATCGGTTAATTATGCAGATCAACCATACATTTGGCGGTCAAGGTTGGTCACTAGAGCAAAGCGTACATCATGTTTTTTTAAAGAACAAAGCCGACATTGTTAACCTTAATAAGTCGTTGGCGTTTCTCATGCGACGCTCGACAAAATTTATCGTTTTAAATGCGATGTTTCATTGTGAACAAACAAAAGCCAATGTTTATACACGATTATTTTTGAGTAAGACGGAGTATTATCGTCAGGTTCAACAATTAAACAAGACTTTATCTAGTTTGGGCTTAGTCATTCATCAAAAAAAATTAATTGGGCCTTTAAGTCAGCAAGTTTTTCTGTTTTACGAGTTGTATGACTTGTTATTAACGACCGGTGATAACGTAACGGAAATCGTGGTTACGAATGATGAACGGCAATGGGCAGCAGCGTGTTTAGCTTTGGTAAATGAACCGGCGACCAAGATTAAAACGGGTCGGCTCGGCCTTTTTCTTAAAGTTTTAAAGCGATTTGATCGAGATCATTATGAAAAACATCGACCGATTCCGTGGTTATCGCCAATGAATCAATTGATGAGTCAGCTACAAATTGCTGGAAATTTGCACTCAGTGGATCAGCCAGTTGAGGCGACTGAAATTTTGACCGTTTTCATCATTTCACGACTAGTTAGTGTTGATAATCCCGTTTTGGATCAATGGCAAGCATTTTGCGAAAGGCATATTAGAAAAATTACGCAAAATGTCGATCAAACGATGCGAACGTTATTTTATCGGAAGTCAGGACCGGCTGAAGTGTCTAAAGCGGTTTTACAGATCATTACCTTTTATTACTATGTTCCTGGTGGAATTGAGGCTTACGTTACTGATATCTATCAGCGGTATCCACGTAAATTATTAGAAGAAACGTTTCAGGCAATTGAGCAAGCGCTAACGGCATCAGTCTTGCCAAAATCGAGTCTATCGCGACCCTCAACGAAAATTATCGTTAGTTTATACACAGATTTGTTCTTATATAAGTTGGCCAATCTAAATGTAGAAATTACGATTGGAATATTCGTTAAAAAATATTCGGCAACGTTGGTCTTAAGCTATGTGTTGGATTTGATTCATTTGTTCACACAATTAGGTGCGCAAGTTCAATTACTGCAGGATTGGTCAGATTGGGCTGCTTGTGACCTAGTGGTGACAGATAAACAGGATGTTGACCGAGAAAATTTGTCTGCCGAACTGATTGAATTTAAGGGGAACGTGACTGACTTAGACGAAGTTCCAGAAATTGTTAATGATATATTTATCGATAAGTATTTAACTAAACTTTTTAAAATGTAAATACTGATACTGGGTGAACACATTCAGCTAGGTGAGGATAGTCCAGACCACATCTACTGAGTTCAGCAAAGCGATCGCCGGATTTTTAGCCGGTACCGTTTCTTCCGATGAAAAATCATATCAGGTTTGATTGGTTTGTTCATGTCAAATAAACACCGTGAGTTAAGAAAAGCAGATTGCCATTCTGAACTCACGGTGTTTATTTTTTAAAACGAAAAATGGATCGCGATGGTTACTGCTGTTCCTTATTCGAGTCCCAGTGCTGGTGCAATTGAATCTGCAAGTTTGGCGCCTGCTGGCGTTACCAAAAGTTGATGCACACGACGATCGACATGGTTCTGAACATCCTCGACATAACCTAATAAAATTAGTTTGGCAGTTTGACCAGACACACGTGGCCTTGGCGTGTGTAACAGTTGGGCGAGCTCACTGGGTGAGATGCCTGGTTTGGCTTGAATTAAAACCAATATCAAGCCTTGGTAATAAGCCAAGTGACGTTGTTGGCGAAATTGACTCCTTCGTTGACGTACTTCATCTGCTTTTGATGCCGCCGCTTCAATTTGTTCAATAATCGACTTTTTTATCATCAAAATTAGCCTCCTCAAAATATTTTCTTACCATTAGTTATTAAACTGTTTCGACTGGGTCGAATTGATCGCTGGCTGTTGATCAAAGCCATCGTTGAGTTATTAACCAGAGGATTAGTTCAGCGAGTTATTCCATAAATAAAAAAGAAATAGGGTCTGAACTATATCTTTGTTATTTTTACCACGTGTAACTGGCTCATTGCCCCCCTTAAAATAAGCCGGCTTAAAAATATGAGAGGCTAACCATATCTTTTTAGCATTATGTCTGAAAAATACTATCGTCATAAATCATTATTGCGTTTTAAAATCATCTTTTTTCGATAATCTCCTTGTCGGCTAAGCGACCCCCTACCAACCAGCGCCCTCAAGATTATGTTGTGAGGCACTTTAATTTGAGGGCAATGCTTCACATAAAAGTTGTTTAATTGTCGCAGAACGATTGTTGAAATTAATAACCATGTGCTAGGCGCACAAATAGAAGGGAGACCTGCTTATTGTGAGAAACGAAAAAGCTGATTGGGTTTTAACGTGTACTTGATTGGTTCTGTTTGTGATACCAAGAGCAGCGGTATACCACTATTAAAAAGGTCCTATAGAGAGACAAAAGCATCAAGTTCAGTGCAATTCGTGACGATAGCAAAAAGGCGACGAAATTTGTCAATCTGTGGGGAATTAATTGTAGTTGTAGACCTTGTCTGTAAATTCAAAATTTGGGAGAGAATATTATGAATGCAAATCGCATTAATCGAATTTCTAAAATCATTATGACCAGTGCTATTGTTCTGGCTGGGATTGGTTTATCGATACCCGCGTCAGTTAACGCACAAAATATTAGCCGTGCTCAGAAGCACTATGGCGGCACAACCAGCTAAATCAACAATCGATATTAGTACTGGCTGGAAAATTCTGGCGTATACGTCAAATGTCCAACCTGACGTTAATCAAATCTTTATCCAGGGTACGGATACAACTTCGGGGCAAAGAGCCGCTTTGGTCCAAGTGGGCAATATGGGCGACACAACATTTACGGCGCAGAAAACAATCGCGATGAAACAAGGGCATAAATATGATTTAGATCTAATTTACGCTCAATTCTATAGCGATCCAAGTGACCCGACCGGGCATAATGATGGAAATGGATACATTGATTTTAATGGGGATAAAATAGTTGCGGATAAGAGTCATGTTGATAAGCACTATAAAAAGACGATTACCCCTACAGCAGATATGAATTACACCATTACTGTGTCTTTTAAAACGACTTATCCTGGTAATGCTTACTTCAAAATTGGTTACGACAAAGCGAATGGTGGCGTTATTGACAGTCGGGTTGCCAATAGCTTAGGTACAGTTACTGCTAAATACGTTGACGATAAAGATGCCAAAATTTCCGATGATGTTGTAAAAACCGGGAATGTTGGTGATGACTATACGACAGAACAAAAAGATATTGATGGGTATACATTTAAAGAAGTTCAAGGGAAGAAGTCGGGTGCTTTCACCGATCAGGAACAAACAGTCACCTATGTTTACACAAAAAATAATGATACGAAACCAAGTAAAACTGTGGATCCAAGCAAAACCGTCAATCCAAGTAAGAATGTAGACCCAAGCGAAAATGTGAAACCAAGTAAATCTGTAAACCCAGGCAAGACTGGAGATCAGAGCAAATCCACAGACTCAAGTAAAGCTGTAGATTCAAGTAAAGCGACAGATTCAAGTGTCACAGCAAATTCACAATCATCAAATAACAACGCATTACCTCAAACGGGTTATAACAGTTTAGGCACTTCTATTCTAGGCGTTTTAGGTGCAGCACTAATTGGACTTGTTAGCTTTATTATTAAGAAGAAGTAGGACATTTAAAGACTGATAAACATCGATTGATCAGTCTTTAGTTCAACAAATGAGAGTTAATTGAATCCCGTAGCCACTGCGATGACACCACCCATTTAGGGTGATTTCGGCAAAGGTTACGGGATTTTTGGCTCGGTTTGCACTTGTGTCACTGTGGCGGATTTTGGTGTAACTTCATCAGATTATCTGAGGCATCTGAGTGGGATAAGAAATTAGCGCATCCTAATCTTGTCAAAGGAATATCAGAAAAAGGTACTTACATGCACATACCATGTCAAATTGAAACGGGTTCTTTTAATCTGACAAAGCCAACAACATTATGGTGATATTATTCTGTTACTTTTGATCAGGTACCACATGGAGGCCGTAGTGTTAGGAATCGTGTAGAGGATCGGACGATTAAACAACTAGACGCTCAAACGGAACTGGGGCAAATAAAGTTTGCAATTGAGCTGTGTAGGCTTCGGGATCAGGAAATTTTAAATGGTTGTTAGTTACATGGATCCTAGAGAAACAAGCGGTGTAGAGGTGGTCGTGAGTTCAGGCTATTCTGAAACCTCGTTTTATAACCATAAACGAACCGTATTATTGCACTTCACCGAAGCATTCCGAGGGTACTAATCAGTGACACTTAAGACGGTAAATGATGTTGAACTGATTCCAGTTGCTAAGCATGAATTACAAAATATCCCCAGTCTGATGAGGCGAGCACGTTGTACCCTGTCAGATTTGCGCTCAATGACCTTTGATGGGATGCCACACGCTAAGAACACTAGGAACCATAATGAAGATCAGATTGTTAAGCAACTGGACGCTAAGCAAGAGTTAGCACAAATTAAACAATCCATAGAACTATGCGAACCTGAGCTAAAGGAGATTCTGACTGCTCGCTATATGAACCTTGGTGACGTGTTTGATACTCAGGTATTTATAGTGAACACACATACTACCGTAAAAAGAAACGGGCACTGTGACAGTTTGCTGAATCGTTTGTATTGGACGAATAAAAGCCGCCTGATCTGTACTAGCTAGGTGGCTGCAAAAGTTGTTTTAATTTGGTACTCGTTTATGTATGCTGTGATTACGGTCGTCAATCAGCTCATTACTTGCTGGCGGTCTAGCTGGTACAGTGTTACCCGTTCACACTCTCACCAATCCTAGTAAAGGGGTGAGGACGGATGACACTCAGTTTAAGGAGTTTGCGGGAATGTGATATAGTTCGCTGTGTCCGTTTATGTCTTGGCTAAGGCGGCATTATTGTTTGCTAAAGCATACGAGACAATAAAAAAAGCTAGTCACAATTAAGTGACTAGCTACCCAATAACACTTATCCCAGCGGGCAAAGAGAGTTTTTAGAAGGGTTCTCTTTGCCTTTCCAATGACAATATTATATCAGGTTTGCCAAGAATGACAAACAAACAGGCGGAGATGAGTAAAATCATCCCCGTTTTTATGTATTTGGCTTCCCCTCGGCCCTATTTAAGGGTTAAAACAGCTATATTGAAGCTTTTGAAACTAAAAAACTGCGTACCAACAAGATACACAGCTCATGCCCCACACAGGCAATTTGTTTAGTTAGGTTGGATCTAGATGGTGTTTGTAATTGCCTTGCTAGTCAAAATTCGATAGTGTCAGGAATGCATATTTTAAAAGGAATCTGCTCAATCTTTTGGCTACCTTTTTGGCTGTATTTTGATGAATTCCAGTGAAACTCAATGATAGCTAAATACACAAAAAAACCAGTAACCACGGCGTTTTATCGCATCGTGAAAACTGGTTAATCGTCTTTGATGGATCGCCAGGGGATCGAACCCTGGACCCACGGATTAAGAGTCCGTTGCTCTGCCAGCTGAGCTAGCGATCCATATCAATTCAACTTGTATATAGTATCATACGCTCCCCAAGGCTGACAATAACTTTTTCAAAAAAATCTCACGTCAGCTGATTGATTGATCGAATAAGTTGTTTGAAAGCGCGTGTCGTGATACTCACAAGATTTTACATTGGTTGATAGTTGAGCCGATGAATCAGCCACTGATTATTGTAATGATCACAAATTAATCGATCGGAAACTAGTGTCATCGTAAACGTATAGGGCTCCGTTAAATGATTGTCAGTTTCAATCATGACATGGCCGTGAACTAGCGCGACAAGATCTAATGACGGGATATCGATGTTCAAATCGGTTAGTGATTGAACCCGGCTAAGCTGGTTAGATTGTAGTAGCTCTAAAATTGCAGCACGTCCAGCGCGTTCTTGATGCTCAAACCGGATGTAGGATTCTTCGCAGAAGAAATCAGTGACGAAGTTTGCGTGAATAGGTTGATTCAATGAATCGAAGTAGTGCTTGACGGTTTTGTGAACCATGACGTGATTAAGTTTGTTTTGCGCGTGAATCTTTTTAGTGTCAAACATCATTTTTGACCCCCTTAAACGATCAGCAAGCAATTAATGGCATGGTTTATTTAACGATTACAGTTTAAGTGGTTCACTAGTTGTAGACGAGGAAAAAACCGACTAATTGGTAAAAAGGCGACGTTTTGGGGAGAAAGTTTAATGAAAGATCGACGGGCAATAATTGAGGGTGAACTGGGTCGCTTAATGACCATTCAGCTAGTTGAAATTGATGGGTATGGTCAAATTAAGGGGCAGTTAGCAGGAATTGAGTTGGACGAGGTGGCTCGGGATTTTTTGAAGGAGGCGCCGCATAAGGTTGCCGGTCGACAAGTGGTGTTGTTGGAAAGTTCGACGACGCATCGACATGGATTTTGCTTTCGTTTAAACGAGCAACGGATCTTATGTGGGATTGCAATTTCAAGTATGAAGTTGGCACAATTGCGTTTGAGCGCACTTTGCCTTTATGTAGCGCTGCTAGGATCGATTCCAATTCTAATGCGATCGGTGGTGGTCGCTGAATGTCAAAAAAACACGCAACCACTTTATCACCTATTAATGGCGATTAGTCAGCGAGATTGGGGAATGGTGAAGCAAGTAATGGTTGATCAGTGGGATAAAATGACGAAGGGGCGACAACAAACGATTGGGGTGTCTTTGCTTGCTGGGTTGGTCTTTGGCCGGCAGCTAGAAAATGGGGCTCCCATCCAGCGTTATGCCAACAAAGTGGCACGTTGGTGGCAACAGCTACAACGAGACCAGCTGACAATCAAACAGGCGCAAGCGGCGTTGTTCAATGAGTTAAATTTGCTAGCAGAAGGAGATTTAAGTCAGCATGGTGATCAATTGATTAACCAGATCAGCGAAGACGTTGACAGTCATTTAATGACACGGCTAACTGTGGCGGATATTGCAACTCGACTAGGACGCTCAAAGGATTATCTCTCGCGTCATTTTCATCAACAGACGGGATGGACATTGAAGCGATATATTTTGCAACGTAAGGTACTCTTAGCTAAACAGTTGTTGGAAAAACAGTCGATCATGGATGTCGCCTATGACTTACATTTCAGTGATCAGAGCCATTTTGCGAAGGTTTTCCGGCAAATAACGGGCGAGTCACCGAAACAGTATCAACATGAACATTGTTAGTGTACTCAGCCGACACCGGAGCTCGACGTGAAGCTGCGGGTCTGTGATATAATGTAGAAAGTTGCCGTAAGTTACCTGACGGCGTTGACCGTGAATTAAAATTAATTACAGACCCTGTTGGAGGGGAATTTGCATGAGTAAAATTTTAGTAGTCGATGATGAAAAACCCATTTCCGATATCATTAAATTTAATTTGGAAAAAGAAGGTTACGATGTTGTGACCGCTGCTGATGGCGAAGAAGCTATTGAAAAGGTTGATGAAGAACAACCTGATTTGATCCTGCTGGATTTGATGTTACCTAAAATCGATGGCTTAGAAGTTGCACGTCGGGTTCGGACTAAATATACGACGCCAATCATTATGGTGACCGCTAAAGATTCCGAAATCGACAAAGTATTGGGGCTCGAGTTGGGTGCCGATGACTATGTGACCAAACCATTTTCGAATCGTGAGTTAGTTGCGCGGGTGAAAGCAAATCTGCGTCGTCAAGATACGGTAGTCAAGAATTCCGCGGCGGCGGAGTCTGAGTCCAATACGATCGAGGTCGGTGATTTAAAAATCGATCCAGATGCTTATATGGTGTCTAAACGTGGTGATGACATTGAATTGACTCACCGTGAGTTTGAATTGCTTTATTATTTAGCACAGCATATTGGGCAAGTCATGACACGTGAACACTTGTTGCAGACTGTCTGGGGATATGATTACTTCGGTGATGTGCGGACAGTTGACGTGACGATGCGGCGGTTACGGGAAAAAGTTGAAGATACGCCTAGTCATCCATCATGGTTAGTTACGCGTCGTGGCGTCGGTTATTACCTGAGAAACCCGGAAACCGACTAATCAGAAATTGAGGAGCTCTTCTGATTGTGAATAAGAAGATTCGTTTTTTTCAATCAATTAATTTTAAAATTGCGCTTGTATTTGCCCTGATGTTGTTGATTACGCTCGAAATCGTCGGGGCTTTTTTCGTACGTCAATTAGAACAGCAGAATTTGAGCAATTTCAAACAACAGATTCAACTGCCAGCTTATATTGATAATTCGCTGTCGGATCAATTAATTCGCAGTAATACAACGTCAGCGAATTCGCGAATTAGAAGTATTTTGTCAGATGTTAACAACGCAAACATTACTGAAATTCGCGTGATTGATAATAAAGGAACTGTCCGTGGTACGAGTAATATCAATGACCAAACGATTGTTGGTCAAAAAACAACGGACAGCAATGTCAAGAACGCTATCTATAATAACCGATCGTATCAACGGGATATTTACGATACGCGGGATAATAATCGTTATTATATTTCGATCGTACCGTTGCTGAATGCTTCTGGTAGTAATGGCAATAATTTAGTTGGTGTTTTATACATTCGTGCTTCATTGGAAGGTGTTTATGAAAACATCAACAACATCACACTAATCTATTTGTCAGCGGCGCTAATCGCCATTGTCTTAGGACTGTTTATGTCGATTGTTATTTCCCGGGCAATAACCCGACCAATTGATGAAATGAAACGTCAAACGGTCCAGATTGCGCAAGGGGACTATTCTGGTCAAGTTCGTGTCTACGGAACAGATGAATTAGGCCAATTAGCCAGCGCCGTTAACAATTTGTCGGTTCGGGTGGAAGAAGCACAAGAATCAACGGAGGCTGAACGTCGTCGGTTGGACTCTGTGCTTGCCCATATGAGCGATGGTGTGATCGCCACTGATCGACGCGGAACCGTCAACATTATCAACTCAGCTGCTCGTGAGTTCTTGAATGTTGAAGAAGATGAGGCTGAGAACACATCCATTTTGGATTTGTTACACATTCGTGATCAGTATACGTTACGAGAGCTGTTAGAGAGCCAGGATGAGGTTTCTTTGGATTTGTCTGAAGAAGGTCGTGATTTGATTTTACATGCGACTTTTTCACTCATTCAACGTGAGTCTGGGTTTATCTCCGGTTTGGTCTGCGTGCTCCATGATGTCACTGAACAGCAAAAGGAAGATCAAGACCGTAAGCAATTTGTTTCTAACGTGTCACATGAATTACGGACGCCGCTAACTTCGGTCAATTCGTATATTGACGCCTTGGTTGATGGGGCATGGCAAGATCCTAAAGTGGCCCCGAATTTCTTGAAAGTGGCCCAAGATGAAACTGAGCGGATGATTCGAATGGTTAATGATCTTTTGGCGTTGAGTCGCATGGACTCAGGCACTACCAAGCTGGAATTGGAAACCGTAAACCTCAATGAGTTGTTTAATTATATCTTGAACCGCTTTGAAATGATGCTCAAGAATGAAGACAGTCCACATCATCAAAAGCACTATCAGATTGAACGAGACTTCACCGATAAGGATCTTTGGGTTGAGATTGATACCGATCGCTTTACGCAAGTGGTTGATAATTTGATGAACAATGCGATTAAGTACTCTCCTGATGGCGGGATCATTACCTGTCGTTTGCTAGAAACGCATAATCAAGTCATCATGAGTATTTCTGACCAAGGATTAGGAATTCCGCGGAAAGATCTGACCCACATCTTTGATCGTTTTTACCGTGTTGATAAGGCGCGATCTCGGGCCCAGGGAGGGACTGGCTTAGGGCTAGCCATCTCTAAAGAAGTCATTCAGATGTTAGGCGGACGTATCTGGGTTGACAGTACTGAAGGCAAGGGATCGACGTTCTATATTTCATTGCCATTCGAGCAGTTTGAGGAGGATGACTGGGATGTGGAATAAAATTCGTTCAGGCAGTCTACCGGTTGCCTTATTCTTATTAGTGATTATTAGCATCATTTTATCCTTTTTGATTTGGACCAATCCGGCTCGCTATGATCGTACACGGTTGAATGGAGCCGCTAGTACAGGGGCAACGCACTCAACGGTGACGACCCGAGCCATTGATGATATTTTTTTGCCAACCCAAGTGGTTGTGACCAACCAGCAAGGTCGGTCTGAAACGGTCTATAATCCGAAGATTAATTTGGTGACGTCTCTTAAAAGCGTCGTTGAAAAGTGGCAAATGAGCGACTTTCGCAAGATTAGCCAGGGCGATGTGAACGCTTATCAAAAGTTGCTAAATCGTCATGGGATGGTCCAGCTTGTGTATGCGGACAACATTGGACGCGGAATTTTTAACCGCTCTTATGGACAAAAGTTGTTGATGTCACCGACCGCCAAATTTTCGCGAATTGTCTTTTCAACTCACGCTGCTGGACGTCTGTATTTATTGAATGACGATAATCAATCGATCTATCAAATTCATGTCCGTCGGCAGGACTTAAGCCAAATTCGCCAGTTATTGAGCAAAGCCAATCAACGGTATCGGGTGACCGAACACGCCGCTAATGATCATACGTTAACTTACTATGAGTACCCGGTGCGCATACCGCGTTACAGTTACTTGGTCGGTAAACAGAGCGCTAGTTTCTTTGTCACATCGCTACTCAATACCGGTGAGTCAACGTCAGTAACGGTCCATCGCACCGCAGGGCATACGATTTACTTGGCGGGCACTTATAAGCGAATGACCGTCACCAATAAAACTGGGGCGGTTCAATTTGAGGACTATAATGCTAATCAAAAGATGACTCGAGACTTAGGGAATAACTTAATCAAGAGCTTTAATGGTTTGTCTAAGGTTGGCTTACCGTTGGATACGATTCGTTATTTTGATAATGAACATAATGGCCATCAGGTGACCTATCGCTCTTTTGTTGAAGGATTTCCCATCTTTAACCAGACCGATTTTGGGGCTGTCCAGGTCAAACACGACCAGGCTGGAACGCAAGAAATTAACTTTACTTTGACGAATTTACAAGTACCATTACCGACGGATTCTACGAGTCGTGTAACATTACCGAGCACGTTGACGGTTATGAATCAACTTGCGGCAGCCGGAACACCGGCAAATAAAGTTAAAGATATTGTCCTGGGGTATCAATGGGAGAGCAATTCTGATTCAAATCAAGTCGTGGATTTACAACCAACCTACTACGTCTATGTGGCCGGTAAGTGGCAAGTTTATACAGATTTATTAGGTGAGTAATTTGTTAGCTGAAGATTGGTGAGACTGTTAAGGAAAGGAATTCAACATGAACTTTCGCCGCATTCAATGGATATTTTTAATTGCATTTATTGCGATTGATATCTTTTTATTAATTTCATGGCAGCAAAGTGATGCAACGGTGAAGGAAACCTCACCGCGAAGTGCGAATTCTGCGACGACGATTTTGCGGGAAATGCGTGGTGATGGCATTACCTTTAGTACGTTGTCGAATAAAGAGGCTCAAGGTTACTATGTCTCCGGCAAGACGGGCTTGGCTCGGTTAAAAACGGGTGCGCAAAATTTAACCTACCAAGAGTATCGGTTTACCTCGACTGAAATGACGAGCACCTTACATCAGACATTGGTTATTAACCCTAAGTCTCCGCAAACCCAACTTAATCGGTTCATTAAAAGTGGGGCTAACGTCACAGCAGGTAATGATTATGTCTATAGTGCGGAACTGTCTCGCGTAGCAGCTAATGAGGTTGTCTACGTTCAGGTTGTCCCTTCTGGCACGATTATGGCGCCATCTGGTCAATTACGTTTTCGGGTGGGAGATAAAAATCAGGTTATTGGGTATACGCAATCCTACGTTAGCAACGTAGAACCGTTACGGGAAAAGACCACCACCATTAGTCAACAAAAAGCGTTAATCTGGTTGTATCAGTACAATGAATTACCGAACAATAGTCGAGTTGTTTGGTCGAGACTAGCTTATTCGCGATTATTACGTGTTTCTGACAATAATGTGTATGTGCCAACGTGGTTCATTGCATTACGTTCTAAGAGTACAAATAATGTTGTTATTAAGCGCGTTAATGCCTTCACTGGCGCGGTGATGAAGTCGACGGATTCAACAACAGCGGTGACAAATGGGGCAATTAATAGTCGTGCAAGCTCGGATAATGCTCAGTCCCCGACCGTTGATCAAAGTAACGTTGACGTTAGCTCTGCCGGAAATTAAAAAAAGCTTGTGACTTCCACATAATCGATCAATTCGTGTTACGATGAGATGTGATTTTAAACGACATAAATTTAATTGTGATGGAGATGGCTTTGTGATTAATTTGAATACACCACAATTGGGATTGGATCCGACGGTTGCATCATCAACGGATGCGATGAAAATTAGTGTTTTAGCCAGTGGTAGCTCTGGTAATGTGACTTATATCGAAACGCCGACGCATAAAGTGTTAGTTGACGCAGGCTTATCCGGAAAAAAGATTAATGAATTAATGCACAGCATTGGCAGGGATTTACATGATGTCGATAGTTTATTCGTGACGCATGAACATACCGATCATGCGAAGAGCGTGGGTGTACTAGCGCGTAAATATGGGATCAATGTTTACGCTAATGAAAAAACCTGGTCAGCTATTGCTGGCAAGGTGGGCAAAATCCCGTTAGAACAAAAATTTGACTTGGAAGCCGGCGAAATCCAGGCATTGGATGAACTAGATGTGCAGAGTTTTCCCGTTTCCCACGATGCAATTGATCCACAATTTTATGAAATGCATTGTGGGGGTAAATCCTTTGTGATTCTGACAGATACGGGATACGTCTCGGAACGAATGGCTGGTGTGATTAAAAACGCCGATGGGTACTTATTTGAATGTAATCATGATATGGATATGTTACGGATGGGGGCATATCCGTGGTCATTAAAACAACGAATTTTAGGTGATACGGGTCACTTGTCTAATGAAGATGGTGCTAATGCGTTAATGGAAGTGCTGGGAAATCGGACGAAACGGATTTACTTAGGGCACCTTAGTCGTGAAAACAACATGAAGGCCCTAGCTCATCTGACGGTGGCCTCGATGATGACTGAAAAGGATTATGGCGTTGAACATGATTTTCACTTGTTGGATACTGATCCTGATGCCGCAACAGATCTGACGACCCTTTGAATATGTTTCACGTGAAACACTTGGACAGAGATGTTCAAGTGTTTATTTTTTAGGTGTTAAAGTGGTTGAGGGGCGTTTTCTTTAAATTTTTAGCAAGTCCAGGGACAGCTTTAAGTGGTTTTTAAGCTGGAACGGTATAATAAGACTAATAAGAAATGAGGAGGTAGGCGGGTTACCGCAAATTGCCTATGGATTATAATGACATGAATAATCAATCAAACAGCGGGCCACAACCACAAGGGCCTAAACAATCCAATCGTGGATTAGTCAAGGTTGGGATTGTCGCCCTCGTTGCTGGTTTGTTGGGCGGGGGGATCGCTTATGGTGGCGCAAGTGCAATCAATAATGCCAACGGTGGCGATACATCTTATAAAAATGGGACAACCAAGGTGGCTAATGTCACAGTTAAGACGAACTCTGACGCGACTAAAGCCTTTAGCAAAGTCAAAAATGCGGTTGTTTCGGTAGTTAACCTGCAGAAACAATCTTCCAATAGTGAAAGTGGACTGTATGGTATTTTTGGCGGTGGTTCTTCGTCTAACTCTGGCAGCAGTAGTAGCAGTAGTTCTGACAACTCTTTAGAGGCAGCTAGCGAAGGCTCAGGCGTTGTTTATAAGAAGTCCGGGAGCGATGCTTATATCGTGACGAATAATCATGTCGTGTCCGGATCTAGTGCCCTAGAGATCATTTTGAGTAACGGAAAGAAGATATCAGGTAAGTTAGTCGGAACGGACTCAACGACTGATTTAGCCGTGATTCGCGTTAAAGCAGATGAAGTTTCAACGGTTGCTCAATTTGGTGACTCGACGGCTATTCAAGCTGGACAATCGGTGCTCGCAATTGGTTCGCCATTGGGATCGCAATATGCGACATCAGTCACCGAAGGGATTATCTCCGCGACAAAACGGACGGTGCCTGTCGAAAATGAATCTGGGAACCAAACTGGTGATGCAACGGTTATTCAGACGGATGCGGCGATTAACCCTGGTAACTCCGGGGGCGCCTTGGTGAACTTAGCCGGACAGGTGATTGGCATTAACTCAATGAAGTTAGCCTCGTCTTCTAGTGGCACGTCAGTTGAAGGGATCGGCTTTGCGATTCCATCTAATGAAGTGGTTTCTATAATCAATCAACTCATTACGAATGGTAAAGTTGTGCGACCAGCATTAGGTGTCGGTCTGGTAGATCTCTCTAATGTGGACAGCAACAGCCAATCTAGCACTCTAAAACTACCAAACAGTGTAACTGGTGGTGTGGTCATCATGAAGGTTTACAGTGGTTCAGCTGCGGAGAAATCAGGCTTGAAGAAGTATGATGTGATTACCAAGATGGATGGTAAGAAGATCACCTCACAGGCTGATTTACGCGATGTGCTCTATGACCATAAAATTGGCGACAAAGTTTCGGTGGAATATTACCGTGATGGCAGTCTTAAAACTGGCACGGTGACATTAAGTGAGAGTACAAGTGATTTAACCAATCAAACAAAGTAAAACAAAAAGGTCATCGATGGATGGCCTTTTTCTATGCGGTAAATCATGGGACGGGGCTGGATTACTTTGTGAATTCGATGATTTCTCAACGAAATTGTTTAAACAATATGAATTTTGGGAGGGTTAAAAATCCTGATAAGATGCCTTAGGCCGGGGATCAAGAGGGTTTTTGAACGGCGCCACACTTAGTTTCCTTGAAGAATACAAATAATTATGCAACCACGCTTTGTTGTGTAAGATAACGTAATGTGGCGAAATTTAACACACTTTATGCAATTTTTTTTGGTAATATGCAATTAGACAAAAGGTAAATGAGCTGATTAAGTAAACATGTCATTTGAGCTGTGTTTAATTTTTGAATAGTAGGATTACAAATCCGAATGTTATTTTTTTACATGAACACTTTTTTCACTTATTGACTAATGAAATCAATGCATAAACCGAACAAAGACGAAATGGAAAAATAAAGGGGTTCGGGTACTAAATTGCAATGATAAAATTGTTTTGCACAGAAGTGGAAAAGTATGTGGAAAACTGTGGATAAGTTTGTGAATCTGAAATAAACGCCGAAAAATCGGGATTTGTTTTCCGTGGAAAAAGTTATCCACACCCTCGAAAAACGCGGTGGATAACTTTCGCGTTTTAGGTTTGTTCGATTTAAAAAAGCTGTTATATCAGTACTTTAAACGAACGTGTTCGCTCCGAGAGCCCTTGTGGAAAACTGTGGATAACTTTTATTCATTGTGACTAAGCACGCCCGTTAGAATTGCACGAAATGTTTAAACTTTTGGTTACAAAGATTAAGGAAATCTAAAGCAATCTATTAGCTTGTCAAACTGTTAGTTGCTTTTCGGTGGGAGGATTCTTGTGAAAATTAAGATTATTGGTGTGGGGAAATTAAAAGAAAAGTATTTTAAACAAGGCATTGAGGAATATACCAAACGGCTCAGCAAGTTCTGTACATTTGAGATTGTTGAAGTGCCCGACGAAAAAGCCCCTGAAACCTTGAGTCAATCAGAAATGGAACAAGTGATGGCTAAGGAAGGGGCCCGAATTTTGGAACATATCAAAGATCGTGAGTATGTTTATGCCCTCGCGATTAAAGGCCAAGAACGAACTTCCGAAGCCTTTGCGAAAGAAATTGATGAGTTGAGTACGTATGGTCACTCAAATATTACATTTGTTATCGGTGGCTCGCTAGGACTAACCTCAGCTGTTTTGAAGCGTGCCGATACACAGATTTCATTTGGGCGGTTTACGCTACCGCATCAATTAATGCGGCTCGTGTTGACGGAGCAAATCTACCGTGCGTTTATGATTAATGCGGGAAGTCCGTATCATAAGTGAAGGCATCTGCTTATATGTATGGAATGCGGCGATGTTGACAGTAAGCATTCAGTGATTGAAGCGTCGCGAGAATTAATAATCATGTTTTGATGAGTGGCAGGAAATGATCACAGTATAATAGATTTAATCAATGCTTTTATTGAAAGAGAACTCATTCTATAAACGTCACAAACCGCTGCTCCCAGATATGCTCATAAAAAGCAACCGTTTGAGTCGCGGTCGTGTAGGTGTTGTCATCGGTGGTATTCATCTGATGTTGCATGTAAACTTGATATCCAAGGGTGTGAGCGCCTTTTATTGTGGCATCCACGCAGTACTCAGTTTGTGCCCCGCATATTTCGATGGTGTGCAGTTGGCGAGTGTTAAGTTGAAAGAGAAGGTCCGTTTGTAGGAAGGCATTGGGATGACATTTCTCAATCACGATGTCTGTTTGCTGGCGGTCTAATCCGGTGACTAATTGCCAAGCGGCGGTGCCATATTTAACTGCTTGATCGTTATGTTGAATAAATAGAATTGGTTTTCCAGCCCTTCGATATTCAAGGATGCGTTGGTTAATTCTAGTCAAAAAGGCTGGTAGATCAGAATGATTACCAACGATGCCATTCTGCAAATCAATAATGATTAAAGTGTCAGCTAACATAGTTAAGTCCTCTCAGTATGATTTTGACCAACTGCCGATTCCTTGAAGCTCACAGTAGGCTAGTAAACGCATCAACGCAATGGTAGATGCGTTTTTTCTTTGTCGAGCTGCACAAGCCCTGCCTAATTGGCAAAGAGCGCCAACCACTCAGTCCCAGCTAGTGCTCGACATCACCGGCTTGTTTCGCTCTGAGTCTCGATTTTTAAATTGATTTGTTTCACGTGAAACGTCTGGAGAAATCAGATGAAGTGTAGTTAAATGGGTCTAAGTTATCTCGATTAATGAAGCGTAAAGAGGCCGTAAATGAAAGTGATCAGGTATGAACCACGTTATTTTGATGAAATCGTTCAACTATACGTCCAAGTGTTTTCACAAGCGCCGTGGTCAGAAACTTTTGATGTAACACGGGTGGCCGCGATGCTTAGAAAGCATGTCGCCAATAACTATTTTATGGGCTACTTAGGGATTGAGAACGAGCACGTCATTGCAGTGAGTTATGGCTTTATCAAACCATGGTATGAAGGATTTGAATACTATATTGAAGAATTTTTTATTGCGCCAAATTATCAACAACAGGGACTTGGGCAACAGCTGATTAACGAGATTCAAAGCGCGCTAGTTAAACAAGACATTCATTCGATGATGTTGATGACTCGTCCGCATAGTGGTGCGCAAAAATTTTATGAGAAAACTGGTTTTCAGCAACTAACCGATTTGGCGGTTTTCACGGCCGCCTTTTAAAATGACAGCAGGCAGTATCAGACGCTAAGAAATGGTTAACATTGACCGAAGATCATATCGATAAAGCGATTTTAAGGATAATCATGATGGAAATTAATTTATTAGTCACACTGAACACACAGTATCTGTTACCACTCAAGACAGCCTTACTTTCTCTAGCGGATAATAATCCGGATATCACTTGCCATGTGTGGTTATTGCATCAATCAATTACCAAAAATGAATTAACGCAACTATCGCAGTTCGTTACTCATTTAGATTGGACATTTTCAGCCATTCAAGTTGATCAGGTGTTCGGCACACAAGCGATTGACACGATTCATAACTATCCACAGGAAATGTACTTTCGCTTATTGGCAGGCGACTTGTTGCCACAATCAGTCACACGGGTCATTTACATTGATCCAGACACGTTGATTATTAATGACTTAACAAAATTGTGGCAACTGGATCTTGGTACTGCCATGATGGCGGCCGCGGCGCATACCGGATTAATTGACGCCGTTACGCCGCTCAATAATTTGCGCTTAAACACGGCGACGAAGTATTTTAATACGGGTCTCCTATTGATGGATTTGAGTCAAACACGAAAAATAATTAAAGCCGCAGACATTCAACAGACGATTGACCGATATCGTGGTCAGCTACTTTTACCAGATCAAGATGTATTAAATTTCTTATATGGGTCCCATATTTTAGAGGTGCCAGAGGAAATATGGAATTATGACACGCGCAAATTTACGACCTATCAGTTGCGTAGCCGTGGCGATCATGATTTACAGTGGGTGATGGCTAATACGGTGGTGTTACATTTTTCTGGCCGGCCGAAGCCGTGGGAGCAAAATAGTGATGGTCGTTTCACGGCGCTATATCTTCAGTATCGACGGTGGACGTTGAACGTGATTGCCAAGTTGGCGGTCAAGTAAAATGAGTGGGTTAACGAGTTATCAAGCATTATTAATCAGTATGATGCTTTTGGTGATGTAGATCAGATGGCGTGGTATTCTATTTTAGAAAGTTCGCAATTATGTGGTCTACATACCCCTATGTTAGCCTCAAGGCCTGATTAGGCGATGGTGAAAGGAAGTACCTGTACGAATGAATAAACAACGAGAACAAGGCATCATCGCCATTTCGACCTTAGGATTAGGGCTGCTAATTGGGATTGGTGCATTAACATTGGGTTCTTTTTTAGATCTCATTGAACATGTTTTTTTGAGCTTTGAGGAAAACGCGCTTCATCCGGCGGCGATCTTTATTTCGCCCGTGCACCGACTGATCTCGCTCGTGTTGGGTGGGGGAATTGCCGCGATGTTGTGGTGGTACAGTAGCGTTCATTTGAAACCAGTCGTGGGGATTAGTGATGGCGTTGCCGGCAAACGGATGCCAATTCCGGCGACACTCATTGATATTTTTACTCAAATCTTTTACGTCGCTACGGGCGCACCAGTTGGACGAGAAGTGGCACCGCGGCAATTAGGGGCGTTGATCGCACAGACTTGGATCGATGGGCTAAAAAAGTTTCGGCACATCCAAGTGAGCGAAGATGATCGACAACTACTGATTGCGTCGGCTGCCGGAGCTGGCTTTGCCGGTATTTACATAGCCCCCATAACCGGGATGTTCTTTTGCGTAGAAATTTTATTGAAAAAGGTGACTAAACGAACCGTGGTGGTAAGTTTAACCATGTCGACAGTTGCCATGTTGATGGGATCGCTATTGCGTGGGTTTGGTCCATATTACTTAGTCGGTCGCACAAAGTTTGCCGTGGCATCATTGCCAGTTGTGATTATTTTGGCACCACTCTGTGGGATTACGGGTGCCTATTTTCGTCAGGCCTTTCAGTGGGCCGGACGGACACGGGCGACTAAGCAACGAATCTTATGGCAATTGCCAGTCATCAGTTTGGTGACCGGGTTGATTGCGATGTATTTTCCACAGATCATGGGGAATGGCCGGGCATTGGCCGAAACAGCTTTTCATAGTCAAACTAGCGCGATGACAAGCCTCTTGCTGATGGGGGCGTTAGCAAAAGCTTTTGTCACTGTGTTTACCCTTAAGTCAGGGGCCTCAGGTGGGACGTTAACGCCATCGATTTCTTTAGGCGCAGTTTTAGGGATGTTAGTTGGTTTTATTGCTAGCTTATTTATTCCTGGTATTCAAATCTGGCAGTATGCGGTCATCGGCGCGGCGTCCTTGCTGGCGACTTCACAGCAAGCGCCATTAATGGCGTTATTTATGGTCTTTGAGGTGTGTCATTTGAATTATTCGGCGTTTCTTCCCCTAGGCGTCGGCATTAGCTTAGCGTTAGCGACGGGAAATTTTGTGTTAAAACGAACCCGTCCGGTTACATCAAAGTGACATTGCCCGTAGAACTCAGCGATGATTATTGTGGTTAAAAGTCAGTATTGACCAGTAATGTTTATTAGAAACGAATAGCCGGGTTGGAGAAGCTGTTAAGACTTCTTCAACCCGGCATTTTTGAATAGTGGTGAGCTAAGGCGTATTTGACTTTTGGGAAGGGTGCTTTAGTACAATCAGCCAGCGAAATAGTATAAGGATAGGTGGCGCCGTGCACTGCACAACATGGGAGGTCCCACAGAAATTCCCGCCGTGATAGCAGCTGGTCCGCTCGTTAATTACCTTTGGTGGCAATAAAGACCAATGTTGAATCGGTGGATCTTACGGGATCGTATTGATAATTTGGATCATTAAAAGTTGTCAAATCGGCGACGCTTTCCAGCTGATTTTCCGCGATAAAACGTACCATTGAGCCGCGTGCCATTTTGGCCAAAGTAGCCCGCGTTTTCAATTTACCGTCAACTAGATGAGCGAATTTAATATCTACCAGTTGGTCGTTAGGGCGTAAATAGGGCCGAATTGACTTGACATATTCATTGGAAGCAAGATTAATAATGGGTTCTGACGCGGGTTGCAAGGCGGTGTATAAACGATCACCCCAAAAATCGTATAGATTATGTGTTTGTGCCGTCTGTAGCGGGGCTTGCATTTCTAATCGATATGGAACGACACCATCAAAGGGTCGTAAAATACCGTATAGTCCAGATAAAATTCGTAGGTGCGTTTGGATATAAGATAATGCCGGTGCCGTGAACAAGTCGGGGGCCATATATTGGTATTGAATGCCAGAGAAAGCCATGATGGCTGGTGTTAAGGCTTGGTCCAAATCGGCTTGCTGTAATAAGCGGTAGTTAGTCTGAGCTACGTTGTCACTGCAATGCCACAATGACTTTAATTCAGCATAAGATAATGATTGAAGTTGCTTGTGTAACTGTCGTGCTTCAACTAGAAAGGTTGGTGTGCTACGGGGTGCAAAGTCATCGGTATTGATAACCATTTTCTTGGCTGGCGAAATAATAAGTTTCATAAGTTAGGCGACTCCCACATGTATTGATGGCATTATTTTATCAGTTTTATTCGTCAACTGAAGGTAAAAACAGTAGCATCGGGATGCGATAAAGGGCCAATATGAAGCCGTCTAGTTAATCGGAATGCAGATGACTAGACTTGGATGGGTAAAGTGGTTCATGATGCATAAGAAAGTGAGTTAGCTGAAAAAGGTTTATAATGGCGGCGTTGAAGCATCGACAGGTTGGCTGTTAAAGCTCACTTATCCGAATGAAGTTCGTCGATTGGTGTAGTAGCACTTAGTAATTGAAAGGATAACGAATTATGAAAATATTTATTGCTGGTGGAACTGGACGGGTGGCGTCTGCATTAATTCAAAAGCTAGTTGCCGATGGACATGAGGTTATCGCGGGAGCCCGACATCCGGAAAATGTGGTGTTAAGGGAAAATGAGTTGGTCACCGCCGTGAAGTTAGATTTACAGGCAGACATGAACGATATTGCCGAAGTGATCGGCCAGGTGGATGTCGTCTATTTCGCCGCTGGTTCACGAGGTCGAGATTTACTGCAAACGGATGCGTTTGGGGCAGTCAAGACAATGCAAGCAGCGGAGAAAAACGGGATTAAACGATACATCATGCTTAGTTCGCTGCATGCCTTAGAACCTGATAAATGGCATGAAGGTGGTTTAGCTAATATCATGGATTACAATGTCGCAAAGTTTTTTGCAGATAATTATTTAGTTAATCAGACTACCTTAGATTACACGATTTTACAGCCGGCCACGTTGACTGAAGCGACAGGGACAGGGAAAATTTCGATTGGAAAATTATCGGCAACCACCAATCCAATTGCCGATGTGGCGGCGGTCTTAGCTGCGCTGCCAACGTATGATCAAACAATTAAGCGCGTGATCGAAATGGCGAGTGGTGATGAATCAATCGACACTGCCTTAGCACAAGTTAAGTGAAAGAACTGTGAAAAGCTACTCAGATGGGGTATGGAAAGTAACCCTGATCGGGTAGTTTTTTAATCTATTTAAATTTCCCGGGGAATAAACGAAGAATCCGTGTATGATGACTAATAGATAGTAAGTCAGTTGTGGTTTTGAGGAGAAATGCGCATGAAGAAAATTGTGGCCGGGATTGTGGCCCATGTTGATGCAGGTAAAACAACCTTGTCAGAAGGGTTACTTTATCGAGCTGGCGAAATAAGAGCTCTCGGTCGTGTGGATAAAGGAAGCGCCTTTTTAGATCCAGATGCATTAGAGAAACAGCGCGGTATTACAATCAATACTCATCAAGCCAGTTTAGCATTTCAAAATTTAAGTCTAACCTTGCTAGATACACCGGGACATGTTGATTTCGCTGCCCAAACAGAGCAGGTATTGTCCGTTTTGGATTACGCCGTCTTAGTTATTTCAGCGACTGAGGGGATTCAAGGACATACGCGAACTTTGTGGCGACTGCTTGACCGCTATCATGTGCCAACCTTTATCTTCATCAATAAAATGGATGCACCCGGTGTCGATGCAGATGCATTATTAGCCACGTTGAAAACGAACTTATCAGCCGGGTGTGTGGCATTTGCCACACCTTTATCAGAGGCAATCAGAGAAGAAATAGCGGTTCAGGACGAAACTGTGTTAGCTGACTATTTGGCGAACGAAACTTTGAGTGACCAACAGGTTAGACAGCTGATTCAACAGCGGAAAATCTTTCCTTGCTATTTTGGCTCAGCACTAAAATTGGCGGGTCTTGATGAATTGTTGACTGGTTTAAATGATTGGACGCAGGAGCGTGAACCTCAACCAAAATTTAGTGCACGTGTTTTTAAAGTTTCTCACGATGTACAGGGAGAACGGCTCTCTTGGATTCGTGTCACCGGTGGCACCTTGTCCGCTAAACAGCTGTTATTACCTGATGAGAAAGCCAATCAACTGCGCCAATACAATGGCGCAAAATTCACGACTGTTCAAGAGGCTAAGGCAGGTGAAGTGATCGCTGTAACTGGATTAACGAGCAGCTATCCAGGTCAAGGATTAGGTGACAGTCAGGACGCGGCCAAAATGGTCATTCAACCGGTGATGACTTATGCGATTGATCTACAGGAGCGAGATCCCCATGTTTATTTGCCAGCTTTAAACCAATTGGCTGATGAAGATGCCAACTTGCATGTGACTTGGTCGAGTGAACTGCAAGAACTTCGGGTGCAGATCATGGGGCAAGTTCAGTTAGAAATTTTGCAAGAGCGGTTGCAAGAAATGATCCATTTACCCGTGAATTTTACGCAAGGACAGATCATGTATCGTGAGACGATTACGCGAGCGGTAGAGGGCGTGGGGCACTTTGAGCCACTACGTCACTATGCGGAAGTTCATTTACGGCTCGAACCATTACCGGCAGGAAGTGGCTTGATCGTTGCTTCAAATTGTTCATTGGAAGTTTTGGATAAAAATTGGCAACATCAGGTGCTGACGGCCTTACGTTCGAAGGAACATATTGGAGTTTTAATCGGCGCGCCGTTGACAGATGTTAAAATCACACTAATTGGTGGTCGAGCCAGCAATGTTCACTCCGTTGGCGGTGATTTTCGCCAAGCAGCCTGGCGAGCGGTGCGGCAAGGCTTGATGATGCTTCGAGCCAATGGTGATTGCGATTTGTTGGAGCCTTGGTATTCATTTCGATTAGTGGTTCCAGAAGATCAAATTGGGCGGGCAATGACGGATATTGAACTCATGCATGGTCATTTTGATGCGCCTTTGGCCGGGAGTAATGGAAGTATATTGACTGGTGGGGCACCGGTGGCCAATATGCAAGATTATGCTAAAGAAGTTCAAGGTTACACACGTGGTCAAGGTGAATTTGAATGTTCAGTGGCTGGGTATCAACCGTGTCAGGCCGCCGACCAGGTGGTATTGGATCGGCATTACGATCCTAAGGCTGATCTACCTAATACCCCAGACTCCGTTTTTTGTGCACATGGGGCTGGTTATCCAGTAGATTGGGACCAAGTTCCTAATATGGTGCACTATCCTTATCAAACCAAGGTATAAGTTGAATTTGTGTTAGTCGGGCTGGTTAAGTGAGTGAGGCAATAAATGATGAAAATTATCGAAGGATACATGCCATTTAGAGGTTATCAAACCTATTATCGAATTGTTGGTGAAAGCCAAGCGGGATTAGCGCCCTTGTTATTAATTCATGGTGGGCCAGGGTCGTCGCATAACTATTTTGAATTACTAGACGAGTATGCTAAAACGGGACGTCAATTAATTATGTATGATCAGGTTGGCTGTGGGAAATCTTCTTTGCCAGAAGATCCGGCGATCTATGTGAAAGAAACGTGGGTGGCTGAATTAATTGCCTTACGTGAATATCTACACCTTGATCAGGTTCATTTACTGGGTCAGTCCTGGGGTGGCATGCTCGAAATGTACTACTTAACGCAATTTGACCCGGCTGGTGTCAAAAGTGTGATGATCGATGGCTCACCGGCTTCAATTAAGCTGTGGACGCAAGAACAGCATCGGCTCATTTCTTATCTAAGTTACGAAGATCGTCAGGCCATTGCTGAAGCGGAACGAACAGGTGATTTCACCGGACCTAAATATTTAGCGGCCAATGATCGTTATATGGAACGCTATTGTTGGGATGATCCTGATGAAAATTCACCTGAACCGTTACGGCGACCGACAAATGGCCAACGGGCGAGCCTAATTGCTGAAGGGCCTAATGAATTTACAGAGAACGGGACGATTAGTGACTTTGAACTGACCGATCAGTTGGCTAAAATTCACGTGCCAACCCTAGTTACCAGTGGTACGGATGATTTATGTACACCGTTAATTGCGAAGTCGGTAGCCGATCATATTCCTAATGCCAAATGGCATCTATTTGCTAATAGTCGTCACTTAGCTTTGTTAGATCAGCACGACGCCTTTATTCAAGTGTTAGATCAGTGGTTGCACGCGCATGATTAGGTAGATTGAACACGAAACCGGAGGCGAGATTATATGCCACAAGTTTACTTTCTATGTACAGGAAATTCTTGTCGGAGTCAAATGGCAGAAGGCTTTGCTCATCAATATTTACCCAAGTGGCGAGTGGACAGCGCCGGTATTGAGGTGCATGGTTTAAATCCACGAGCAGTCCAAGTTATGGCTGAGCGAGATATTGATATTTCGCACGCAGTTTCCAAGCAGATCGATTTAGCTTATTTACAACAATGCGATTTGGTTGTGACGTTGTGTGGAGATGCTCGTGATCGATGTCCAAGATTGCCAATATCAGTTAAACATGAGCATTGGGACTTTATTGATCCAGCACAGGCGACAGGTACTGATGATCAAATTATGGCCGTTTTTCGAAACGTACGTGATGGCATCGACCAACGTGTTCGCCAGTTGGCTAGCCATGAGACAACAATATAACCGTGTTTACCTTGGACCTTGCGTCGTTTAGCAAGATCCATTTTTTATGTGCATCATTAACGTTTCACGTGAAACGGTTGGTTGATGAGTTGAGCTAACAATGGATTTAAGTTTTGCCTAGGACAAAAGTGCTATTTGACGTCCGGTGTTATAATCGTCCTTTGTTAGAATTGGCTGGCTTGATTTAAGCTAGCTTGGCGAAAAAATTGAAGTAAAGTTGGCTGAGCGAGGGTGGGCACATGCTTTGATGAGGAGTTGTCCCCGAGCTGAGAAAAGCGAACTTAATGGGCTGGGGAGGCAGCAAATGAATGAATCGAATATAACCCCAGTTGCGGAGTGGCGCAGTAATTTGCGTGTCTTGTGGTTTGGCAATTTTATGGTGGGCATTGGGTTTAGCAGCATTGGTCCCTTTATCGCGTTATACATCGGTACATTGGGTCATTTCACCAGTGGACAAAATGCTTTTTGGAGCGGGATTGCTTTTGCCGCACCATTTATTGTAAAGGCACTGGTGTCTCCGCTCTGGGGCCGCCTGGCTGACACACATGGACGTAAATTAATGCTGCTACGCGCTTCCTTGGGAATGGCGGTGGTTATTGGATCGATTGGTTTTGTCACTAATGTGTATGAACTAATCGGATTACGCTTGTTACAAGGTGCTTTTTCTGGTTTTATCAGTAATGCCAACGCCTTAATTGCCACATCAGTTCCGCGAGAGAAAAGCGGACAGGCTTTAGGCACCTTAACAACGGGTAATGTTTCTGGCACGTTAATTGGTCCGCTAGTCGGAGGCGTCATTGCTGATTTTGTCGGCTATCGGTATACCTTTGCGGTGACCGGTATTATGATGCTGGCGGCGTTCTTTTTGGTCTTGTTTTTTGTTAAGGAACATTTTGTTCCAGTGACCAAAGCGCAGTTGCAGCAACGGGGAAACTTTTTTAAATCCCTCGATAATCGGCGGATTATTTTGGGGATGTTTATCACGACGCTTATTATTCAGGCGTCGAACAACTCAATTGAGCCGATTTTGAGTTTATACGTCAAGCAATTAATGCATGGTGGCGGTCACGTGGCAATCGCAGCCGGTGTCATTGAAGCAATCAACGGTGTCGCAACCATCATTGCTGCACCTCGTTTTGGCGCCTTAGGTGATCGAATCGGTACCCACTGGATTCTAACGGTTGGGTTACTTTTTTCGATGTTAGTCTTTCTCCCCATGGCATTTGTCCGCAATGTCTGGGAATTAGGTGGATTACGGTTATTGATTGGCATTTCAGATGCCACGCTAATTCCGAGTGTGCAAACGATTATGGCAAAGTATTCATCTGCGGATACGATGGGGCAGGTCTTTAGTTGGAATCAAAGCTTTCAAGCGACCGGCAACGTCATTGGCCCCCTGATCGGATCGACAGTCACCAATTTTGCGGGCTATTCTGGCGTGTTCATTTCAACGTCAATTTTAGTGCTGATTAATTTCTTATTGGTGCGCCGTAACACGGGGCGTCTTCGTGAAGATCAGCCTTTACGGTAAAGTTTGTCATGACATTTGGTTGTTAATTCTTAAGGTTAGCCTTTTTTAGCGTATAATGGCTTTAATCTAACAAAACGAGGAGAATTCTATGGCAGAGTTAGCGCGTTTTTATCAAGCATTTCAACCATCGCATTATGATCTTTATCTAGACATCAATCGAGAGACTAAGTCATTTAGTGGACAGACCAAGATTACGGGTCAGGCGACCACGACAGCGATCAATGTGCATCAAAAAGGATTAGCAATCAGTCAAGTCCAAGCAGATGGGCAAACCGTTCCGTTCACTGTGGATGACGAAAATGAAGCGATTCGGATCACGTTACCTAGCAACGGTGATGTAACCTTAACCATCGACTATACGGCTAAATTGACTGATTCAATGATGGGCATTTACCCATCTTATTACGAAGTAGATGGCGTTAAGAAGCAGATTATTGGGACTCAGTTTGAAACGACATTCGCGCGTCAAGCGTTTCCGTCAATTGATGAACCAGAAGCCAAGGCAACCTTTGCTTTGGCAATCAAATTTGATGAGCAACCGGGCGAAATTGTCTTGAGCAATATGCCAGAAAATCACGTTGAAAATGGCATTCACTACTTTGATGAGACGGTTAGAATGTCGACTTATCTAGTGGCCTTTGCCTTTGGTGATTTGCAAAGTAAGCAGACGACTACTAAGAGTGGTGTTCAAGTCGGCGTGTTTGCCACTAAAGCGCATCAACCACATGAATTGGATTTTGCGCTTGATATTGCCAAACGTTCGATTGAATTCTATGAAGACTTTTATCAAACGCCTTATCCGTTACCACATTCCTGGCAATTGGCACTGCCTGATTTTTCGGCTGGTGCGATGGAAAACTGGGGGTTAGTGACCTACCGAGAAGCCTACTTGTTGCTTGATCCTGAAAATACCGCTTTGGATATGAAGCAATTAGTGGCAACGGTCATTGCCCACGAATTGGCTCACCAATGGTTTGGTGATTTAGTGACGATGCAGTGGTGGGATGATCTATGGTTAAATGAAAGTTTTGCTAACATGATGGAGTATGTTGCGGTGGATCATTTGGAACCGGACTGGCATGTCTGGGAAATGTTCCAAACATCGGATGTGCCCGCTGCGCTACAACGTGATGCAACGGATGGCGTGCAATCTGTCCACGTGCAGGTTAATAATCCGGCAGAAATCGATGCGCTCTTTGATGCCGCCATCGTTTACGCAAAAGGTGCACGGATGCTTGTGATGATGCGGGCGCTAGTCGGCGACGATGCCTTACGTGTTGGCTTGAAGAACTACTTTGCTGCCCATCATTTTGGCAATGCGACGGGGGCTGATTTATGGGCTGCCTTGGGTGAAGCTTCGGGAATGGATATCGGGTCAATTATGAATTCATGGCTCGAACAACCTGGCTATCCTGTGGTTACCGCTGGCGTTATTGATGGTCAGTTAACGTTATCACAACAACAATTCTTTATTGGCGATGGTCAAGAAGTTGGCCGGCAATGGCAGATTCCACTTAATAGTAACTATGAGGCCGCACCGACGATTATGAGCGAGCAACAACTTGTCTTAGGTGATTACGAATCATTGCGAGCGACAGCCAATGTGCCATTCCGGTTGAACTTAGGGAATAGTTCACATTTTATCGTCAAATATGATGATACGTTGATGAAAGATATTTTAGCTAACGTTGAGACGCTTCCAGCGATTGATCAGTTGGCCTTACTTCAAAATCTGCGTCTACTAGCGGAAGGGCAACAGCTCTCCTACGCCGAGGTGATTCCGTTATTAACTCAATTTTCGGCAAGTCATTCAGCGGTGGTAAATGCGGCTTTATACACGGTTGCCAATAACCTCAAAAAGTTTGTGACACCTGACTCAGTTGAAGAACGGTCGTTAAAGACACTCTTCGACCAATTGAGCGCTGACCAAGTTAAGCGTTTGGGCTGGTTACCGGTGGCGAATGAATCAAACGATGACCAATTAACTCGACCATACGTGTTAAACGCGACGCTCTATGCCGAAGATCCAACGGCGATCAGTGCTGCTCATGATTTATTTAGCAGTCATCAAAGCGATCTTGCCAGCTTACCGGCTGATACGCGTGTTTATATTTTAAGAAATGAAGTCCAGCATTTCGGTTCCTCAGCGCTCTTTGATCAATTGCTAGCAGCTTACAAATCAACACCAGATGCTAGTTACAAGCTAGATTTGATGTCTGCACTAACCAGCACTAAGGATCAGACACTGATTGGGGCACTCATTAGTCATTTTGAAGATGCCGATACGATCAAGCCTCAGGATTTGCGCGGTTGGTTCCGCGGTGTTTTGGCAAATCAGGCCGGCGAACAGGCAGCGTGGGATTGGATTCGGCAAGATTGGCAATGGCTTGAAGATACTGTTGGCGGTGATATGGAGTTTTCGACGTACATTACGGTCATTGCCGGTGTGTTTCATACACCAGCTCGATTGGCTGAATTTAAGGCCTTTTTCGAACCAAAATTGCCGACACCAGGCTTAACCCGTGAAATCACAATGGATACGAATGTGATCGCGAGTCGAGTTGCCTTGGTTGAAGCGGACAAGGCAAAGGTTGCCGCAGCATTAGCCCAAGTTATTAAATAAGTTTCATTTGAATGCAAAAAGAGCATCGTTTTAGCGATGCTCTTTTTTGGGCTCATTTAGAATTTAAGGCCGGGTGTTATTTCCTGGGGAATAAATGGCTGGTCTTGGATCAAGTGATTGGCTGATTATTCTAACAACAATTTATCTGCGTCGATAATTTTGATTTGGTTAGTTTTCGGGCGACTAATAGCGCCGGCTTTAACGAGTTGGGCCAGCAAACGACTGACTGTCTCTGGGGTGGTGCCGATAAAAGTCGCTAAGTCTTTTTGCTTGAGCGGTAACTGAAATTGATTGGTATCTAATGAGGCCGCTGTTTCAGTGAGATAGTCTGCTAGTCGGTCAGCAACGGAGGCCGTATTCGCCTTGGTTGCTCGTGTTTCAACGCCTAGCAGTTTATGCCCCAAAGCCTTTAAAACTTGAAGATTGATTGGCGGGTATTTTAGTAAGAGGTTCTGAAATTCACGACGTTCAATTGAGCAAACCGCCGTTGGCGTCAGCGCTTGGGCAGAGACTGAATAGTGCCTGTCGTCGCTGAAGAGGGCTGCTTCACCATCAATATCGCCAGTTTGTAACAAGTAAAGGAGATGTTCTTTACCTGCCACGGTTGTTTGGAAGGCTTTGGCTTGACCACTGGCAACAATTGTCAATGCCGTCGTTGGATCGCCTTCTTGATAGAGAAAATCGCCAGTCGCAAAGTGGTGATGATGAACGATCTGATCGATTAATTGAAGTTGTTGGGTTGAAAGGGTCTTAAAAATTGGCACAAGTTGCGCGCAATGGTGTGGCGAAACGACCGTCATAACTCACTACCTGCCTTCCTATAGAATTGATTAACTTCATTATGCCATAAATAAATTGTCACAACTTGATCCTCGTCAAGTTGTGGCTTGCCACCAGCCCTTATGCTTAAATCATTCAATTAAAAGGGGGATCATTAACATGAAAATGGTCGTGGCATTAGATGCATTAACCTGTCCCAGTTGTTTAACAAAAATTGAAAAAGCGGTTGGCCGTGTGTCTGGCGTTGAAATGGTCAAGGTGCTCTTCAACGCTAGTAAAGTCAAAGTTACGACGGACGGTAGCGTCTCTGAGGCGAGCTTAACCGAGACGATTGAACGACTTGGTTACGACGTTAAAGGGGTAAAGGTATCAGCATAGGAGGCAGACCATGACATCAATTGGAGATTTGTATCAGACAGAACAAACACAAGCTAATTATGATCACCACCATCCGACAGCCGCCGCGATGACTGACCACATTATCGCTAATCTGGTAATGGAATCAATGAAAATTCGGCAATTTGGTTGGTATATCACTGGGGAAAATGTTTTAGCTGACCAAAAATTTTTAAGCAACATCCATACTGTTGCTGAACAGCAAATTGATTCCTTGGGCCAAGCCGTGCTGGCTGAGGGTGGTAAGCCAGCTTCGGCGCTCGCTGAATTAAGTGAATACGCCATGGTTGAAACTCATGGTGAGGACAAATATCTTGCAGTACAAGCAATGTTTGAGCAACTAGTGGCCGATGTGCAGACGCAATTAATGTTTATCGATCGTGGTGTGAAATTAGCGCAGCGCGATGAACAGCCGTTACTTGAACACACTTTAGTAACCGTGCAACGGCAATTAATTTCAACTAGACAGCAGTTACAAGCACGCCTAGGGCGGTGGGGATTAGCTGGTTTGGTTGGGGACGAAGATGAGGATGACGATCATGAGTAAAGTTCAACGGTGGATGAACCAGAATTGGACGACTCTGACGGCCATTGCAGCGGTTACCTTAATCGCCGGCTTAATTAGTCAGTATATCTTGCACATGGCGCAGTTAACCACCGTTTTATTTATCGTGACGAGTATTGTTGCAGGATTACCCACAGTATTAAAAGCGATCGGTGCATTGCAAGCGCGAACCATTAGTATTGAATTACTTGTGAGTATTGCGGTCGTCGGCGCTTTCTTGATCGGAGAACTGGAAGAAGCCGCCATGGTCACTTTTCTATTTGTGTTCGGTACCTATTTGGAACAACGAACGCTTAATAAAACGCGACGAGCGATAAAATCGTTGACGCAAATGGCGCCGACGACGGCTGTAAAACTAGTGGCTGATGGCGAGACGGAGAAAGTTGAAGTAGATGAGATTGACCCAGGTGATCAGCTGCTGGTCCGCCCAGGTGATCAAGTGCCAGTTGATGGGGCTGTTTCAACAGGGACAACAGCCATTAACGAGGCGATGATCACCGGTGAATCTGTACCAGCTGTTAAATACGTTGGCGATCCTGTGTACATGGGCACGATGAATGAGCAAACGGCATTCACCATGACGGCGACGAAGTCTGGTGAGGACTCAACATTTAGTAAGATCATCGAATTAGTCGAAGAAGCACAGGACACCAAAGCGCCAGTGGCCCGTTTTATCGATCGATTTGCGCAATATTACACGCCGTTGGTGCTGATTATTGCGATCTTCGTTTTCGTGATTTTCCAGGATCTTCGTTTGGCGATTACGATTTTAGTCTTAGCTTGTCCTGGTGCTTTAGTGATTGGTGCACCGGTATCTAATGTTGCTGGGATTGGCCGTGGCGCGCAAGCAGGCATCTTGCTGAAGGGTGGTACGGTTATGAATGCCCTTGCTAAAGTGGACACTGCTTTGTTTGATAAGACGGGTACCTTAACAATTGGCCATCCAGATGTTGTCGATCGGCGGTTCTATGGTGAAGATGATCGTTGGTTAGGTTTATTGGCAGCGATGGAAGCACAAACGACACATCCACTGGCCCAAGCGATTTTAAACGATGTCAACAAACGCGGGATCAAAATTCCTAAACAACCCTTGTCAGTCACAACGGTTGCCGGTGTCGGCGTTACCGCTGAATTTGAGGGTCAGACCATTGTCGTCGGCAGCCCGCGGATTCTTACTGGCCAGGTGAAGTTAACGCCACAACAACGACATGATTTAGCGCACATGCGCGAACAAGGCGAGACAGTTGTTTTGATGCTTGTTGATCAACAACTGATGGTGTTACTGGGGATTAAAGATGCTGTTCGGCCTGACGTTGCCGCAACATTACGTTTATTAAAACGCCGGGGTATTCGCAAGCTCACAATGGTGACTGGTGATGATCAAGTGACGGCGCAGACAGTTGCCGATCAGTTAGGCATCGACAATGTTCAAGCACAGATGTTGCCTGAACAAAAGGCGGCCTACCTCACTGCTCAAACAACGGCTGGGCACCAGACCCTTTTTGTTGGTGACGGCATTAATGATAGCCCAGCGTTGACGTTAGCTAATGTTGGGATCGCGATGGGAAGTGGCACCGATACAGCGATTGAAACATCTGACGTCGTGTTGACGGATGGCAAGTTTAGCAAATTAGCTGACGCGCAATATTTATCTAAACGAACAGTATTAAATACCACTGAAAACATCGTGATCGCCATTGGCACGGTTGTGCTATTGATGATTGGCCTGAGCCTGGGCAAGATCAACATGGCCAGTGGCATGCTCGTACATGAACTGAGTATTTTGGTCGTAATCGCCAACGCCATGCGCTTGCTGCGGTTAAAATTTACTAGGCATTAGTTGCCCTGGGTTCTTTGTCGAGTTACACAGTCCTGATGTCTGTGCCTAGCCCAGCCAGCCTAATTGGCAAAGAGAGCCAACTAGTCAGCTTCAGCTAGTGCTCGACATCACCCGGCTTGTTTCGCTCTGATTTGTATTTGTCGAGCTCCACCAGCCTGAGTTCCTTTGTCATGATCAGATAAACGATGTTAGGATGTCTTTAAGGAGAGTAATGTCATCAAGCACTTAGGGGGTTGTCATGGCACTTTCGGCTCAACAAAAAACAAGCATTCGCGATGCGTTGTTAAATATTGACGATCCATATTATCACAATACATTTCAGGATGCAGTCGATGAGGATGAATGGTTCCGCTTGAATGAAGGGTTTATTCAACAAGACTTACAACAGTATTTACCGGTTGGATTATCAACCAAGGATCCGGCAGTTTGGCGTGTGATTCGCGCTTTTTTGAAACAATATCCAGCGTAAATCAGCAGCAAAAAGGAACCTTCAGATGAGGTTCCTTTTTGACGCTCTTTTACCTGATTGATTGTTCAAATTTTCTCGTAGTTGATTTCGTGCAATTGTCTGGCTAAAAAATTCGCGATGACAGCAAAACGTTGTTCAAGCTGTTGTCGTTCAGTTTGATGGATGGTTTGCCAAGATTGGACGGTAAAACTGACCGATGTTTTGGTAACGGCTATTTCCCATTTACCGACAACACGACCATGAATAATCACAGGGGCCATCAAGAGTCCGTTTTTGGACCACATGATTCAGTATCCATAAGCCAATCTTTGTTTACGTAGCCGGTCATTAAGGAATCAAAACGAGCAGCAATGATAACGCTACAGGTCATTTGTTCCATCCACGCGGCGAGTTTTGCCGATGAGACTGCATGGTGGCTAAAATAATCGGTGCCATTTAGTGAAACACGGGTAAGTTCAGGTAACATGGCTTGCCAAATTGGACGAATCTTGCTGATTTTTAATGCCAGACCACTTGGCAAAATCTTGGATGGTTGCTGGTGCAAATCCATCAAGATAGCGGAGAATTAGTTGCTTGATCGCACTGGATTGCGCGAGGGGTTGATAGTGTTCACCGGCGGCAATAAAATGAAATTTTTGCGTAGGCATCCCAGCATCTAGGTAACCGACGCCCGTCGCAGTTAATGTTTGTAACACGGCGTATAAATCCTCAGCGTTCAGCTTGTGGCGAGCCAGAATGGCTAAGGTCGTCGGTCGATCAATCATTGGCTGTTCAACCAGGATAGTGCTGATCTCAGTGACTGCGCGCAAAACAGCTTCGCGCCGGCCGAGGTAGTAATTATTGGGGAGATGTTCGCTAGCCCGAGCGTTGATCACCAGATTCCAATCAGCTGGCGTCATCAAGTGAACTGTCCAGCGTTGACCCCAGGAACGGACAAGTGCTTGATTAGCGTAGGCAGTCTGCAAATCGGCCTGGGTTAATGTAGGGCTGCGGAGGGCAAGGTTAAGTTCGGCCATCCGCTGGGCCTGTCCTTGGATACCAACACTTTGCTGGGTAACGGCCATTGCCGTAGGTGCCGTCGTCAGTAAACCGTGATTAAAAAAACGCCAGGCTTGTCGTTCAGTTGCTAACATATTTTTCTCCTTACAATGATTCAGCATGCTGCGACATTGATTTAATGTGAGATGTTCATGGATTGGCTTACAATGAAGACAACGATCAGTTGGATTGTCAATAAGGTGAGGGTGGACCTATGAAATTAATCGATTTGACGTATCAAGGTAAAGCATTAACTAGTGCCGCAGATGTCGAGGCAATTACTTCTTATTTAGCACAGCAAAATCCTTTTAGTGAAGATACGTTGCTGTTAGCGACTAATCGCCCGGCGGTGGTCATTGGTCGCCTGCAGGACGCTTACACGGAAGTTAATTTAACCGCTTTGCGTGATGCCGGTGTCGAACTGATCCGTCGTTCATCAGGTGGCGGGGCCGTCTATATGGACGAAGGTAGTTTTGTGTATACTTTTAATATTGTGGAGGCTGCTAGTATGGGTTTTAGATTGAATTTTGCTCATTATGCACAGCCACTCATTCAAACATTAACTGACCTTGGCTTACCGAATGTAGCATTAACCGGCCGCAACGATGTAACGATCGCTGAACGAAAAGTGTCCGGGATGGCTGGTTTTCAAGTCGGACAACGTTTCAGTGTTGGTGGCACGATTATTTTTAAAGCCAATCCGACAATGGCGAGTCAATTGTAATCCGACAATGGCGAGTCAATTGTTGACGCCATTACGTTCCAAGTTCGAATCAAAAGGTTTCCATTCAGTAGCGAGCCGGATCACCGACATTAAGTCGTTATTACCGGTTACTCAACAAGATTTAAGTGCGGGTGACTTTCGACAACGATTCCTCGCACAAGTGTTTCACGTGAAACTCGGCGATCCAATTCCGACCATTAGCTTTACTGATGAACAGTGGACACAGATTATGGCGATTAAAGCCGAACGGTACGGTAATGATTTATGGAATTACGGTCGGCAACCGCACTTTAGCAATTATGTACGCCATCACTATGATCAGGGCACCGTCGCAATTAATTTTGAGGTAGACCAGAACCGACTTACACGGGCGATGATTTTTGGCGATTTTTTCACTGAAGTGGCGGATTTATCGGCGGCCGAGGAGCAATTAGTGGGGACGAAGATGACGTTTAACGATTTAGCACAAACGTTTGATACAACCGCGATTAAGCAAGTCTTTTCGTGGATGAGTGGAGAACAGTTCGCTCATCTGATGTTGGCCAAAGATTAACTAGCCAGTGACATCAACGATTTAAGCCAACTTTTGCTCTCTGCATCGGCATCAACCGGAATGGCAAACGGCGTTCCAGCAAACAGTGCTGTCACTTGTGACCAATTCACCTGATCGTCAGTCAGTAAACTGTTGGTCAATTGTTCAATTTGCGTTTGAGTCACATTTGCCAAGCGTTGTTGGTCACCATTAAATAATAATAATAAGTTATTAACGGCTAATTGTTGGGCTAATTGTTGATGCCATTTAGACGCCGTGAGTAATTTAGACACTCGCCGTCGCTCGCTTAATGGTACGGCAGGAAGTTCCTTTTGAATGAATGCTTGAAAATGCGCCCATTGCTGATCTAACACTAAGTAGAATTGCCAAGGGACAGTGCGGTTAAATTGAGCTAAGGTTGCTTTGGTTGCGACCGTTAGATTCCAAGGCAAGGTTGATTGTTGAGTAGTTTGTTCAAGCCAGGTGCGTAAGAAATGTAGCATCGTCTGTTCGATGACAGCTGGCTGGTGATGAGTTAAGTGCCAACGAACTGCTAGAAAGTCGCTCAGTTGGGTATCGGGTATTGTCCGACTATTTTGCTTGGTAAGGCGCTGGTTTAAATGACGTAATCGCTTTTGACGACTACTTTTTGCGTAGTGACCTTGTTTAACCACTGCTTGTCTGACCTCCTGAAAGAAGTGTAACGATTAGCTTAATTAAACCACTAAAAGAACGAACACACCCGTTATCAGTGAAAATTTACCGATAACGGGTGTGTTTTTAAGCTGGATTGATTAAAATTTATGTCTTAACTAGGGTCAACTAGGAATGTGTGCGAAAGCTATTTGACCTAGACAACAACTAATTAACCGATTGTGGTTTCAGCAAAGCATCTGTTTCAGTCGTGATCTCAGTCAGCGTGTGCATGTCGCCTTCGAGATCTTGATACAGCTTGCGATACAATGCATAATATTTATTGTAAGCTTCGTGACGTTTAGGGTCTGGCTCAACCTTGGGCCCAAGAACTTGCCATTTTTGCACGTCATCGACGGTTAGGGTATCCGTTCCTAGACCAGCCAACATAACATCGCCTAAGTTGGCTTCAGCATCTTCAATGGGGGTGCGAACCGCGTAGCCGGTGACATCGGCAAACATCTGTACCCACCGTTTGGAATTAGTTACGCCACCTGCAATGACGATATAGTCACCTAGATCGCGACCAGTACTTTCGATACTGTGACGCAAGGCATAACAAACGGCTTCTTGGAAAGCATGATATAAGTGAGCTTTGGTATGAACGAGTGAGAGACCAAAGATTAATCCTTTAGCATCTGAATTCCATACAGGTGCACGTTCACCCATAAAGTAAGGCAGAACGATCAAGCCATCGCTACCGACCGAGATATCTTTTGAAAGCTCATCCAATGCGACATAGGCGTTTACACCACCGGCTGCTTGATCTTGGACTTCTTTTTCACCTAAATTGTTGCGGAACCACTTCGTAATGGCACCAGCAGTTGCTGAACCGGAGAAGTTATAGACGAGATGCTTGGAATCATAAGGATATGGCCAAACGATCAGTCCTTGGCCTTTAATCGGTGTTTCACTCACTAGCGCAGCGTTCATTGAAGAACCAATTGCGGCCACGTAACGACCAGGTTCGAAGACGCCCATGCCGATGTTAGCAGCGCCAACGTCGACACCGCCAGGAACGATTGGTGTGCCAGGTTTTAAGCCCAGATCAGCTGCTGCTTCAGCAGTGAGACCACCGACGATGGTAGTTGAGTCAACGATTGAATCAGGCATCATGCTGGCGGGAATTCCCATTGCATCCAACATCTCTTGTGACCAAGTGTTGGTGTTAATGTCATACAACCCACCTAGATTACCGGCGGCAGAATGGTCAATTGAAATTTGACCAGTTAATTCATAAATTGCATAGTTATTCGGTGGCAAGAATAAACGAATTTTTTGCCAATTTTCTGGTTCGTGATTCTTAATCCAGAGAATTTTGGTGTAGCCGTAGTAAGGATCGGCAACATCATTACCGGTGATTTCTGTTAAACGTTCTGGGCTAATGTGTGACTTTACCCAGTCTGTTTCGGCTTGCGCACGACGATCCATCCAGATTAGATCCGGACGAACGGGCTTCATATGCTCGTCAAGTGGCACACCGGAGCCCCCATACAAACCGCTAATTCCAATTCCTTTGATATCTTCAGGGTTTAACTTAGCTGCCTTAACGACGGCGCGAATTGAATCCTTTACTCCTTTAACCCAGACATCAGGCCATTGTTCTGCCCAAAGTGGTTTAGGCGTTAAGACATCGTATTCTTCCAAATCTTGTGCAATCAAGTGGCCTTCCGTATCCATTAAGATACTTTTAGTCCCTGAGGTTCCAATATCAGTCCCAATTAAATAATTCATGGGTCGACGTCCTTTCTGACTGTTAAGGATAGACAGAGGCGGATTATTGCAGCCGCAATAACTCGCCTCAGTAACGATTAACTTAGGTTTACCAAGCAGTGAAGGCGCCGTCAACCAGGTAGTCGTCCCCAGTTGAGAAGCTGCTAGTGTCACCAGCTAGATAAACAGCAATTCCTTGTAATTCATCTGGACGACCCAAACGACCTAATGGTGCCCAGTCATTCCACGTCTTGATCAGTGGCTTGAGATCAGGTGAACTCAAAGTTAGATCAGTTCCCATGTAACCAGGACTGATGGTGTTAACCCGCACGCCTTTTTTAGCCCATTCAATGGCCAGTGATTTAGACATTTGAATAACGCCGGCTTTAGTCGCGTTATAAGAGACTTGTGGTTGTGGACGGTTAACAATGTGAGCTGACATTGAAGCCGTATTAACAATTGAGCCTTTACCTTGCTTAATCATGTAGCGACCAGCAGCAGTCGAGCAAAGGAAGACAGCGTTTAAGTTCAAGTTAACGACTTTTAACCAGTCTTGATACGACATTTCTTCGGCAGGAATATTTAAACACATCCCGGCGTTGTTAAAGGCCGCGTCTAAACCGCCTAATTGTGAAACAACCGTGTCGACCATCCCTTGAACTTCATCAGGGTCAGTTACATCAGCCTTTACTGCAATTGCTTTACGGCCAGTTGCTTCAGCAATTTCAGTCGCTGTCGTTTGCGCCTTGTCACCGTTGATATCAACAATAGCGACATCAGCTCCTGCTTCAGCTAACCCAGTTGCCATGGCTTTACCCAGGCCTTGAGCGCCACCGGTAACGTAAATTTTCTTATCGGTGAGTGCCATACGATCTAAAATACCCATGTTTATCCTCCTCAGGTAAACGATTTTAAAAGTAACATTGGACTAATTGGATATTTAATTCAAATAGTTTTACAAAATCACTTTATTTAATACACCAACAATGTAAATCGTTAGCTGGAAGATGTCAACACTTTTTTGAAACCGTTTTCTAAAATTGCTTTTATTTTTTCATAATGGTAGTTTTTGAGTAGTGAAAACGGAGTGAGGGGACAATATGACAGATGCCATTACCACTGGTACACCGCATTCAGCAGCCATGTACCAGCTGATTTACAACTCAAAAAAAATATCTAAACAAGAAATTGCCCGACAAATGCAACTTAGTCTGCCGACAGTGACGCAGACCTTACATCAACTACTAGCTGATGAGTTGATCGTAACTGATGGAAAGTTTTCTTCACAGGTTGGCCGACGAGCGGTCGTGTACTCACCTAATCGGGAACATCGTTTTGCACTCGGGTTAGAGATTTTTTCAGATCATGTGACCCTGACGCTACTAAATATCCTGTATGAGGATTTGGGGACGACGCGGCTGCCAATCAAATTTGGCATTACTGATGCTTATTTCAATCAATTGGCCAGCTGGATTCAACAATTTCTCGTCGATCAAAAAGTTGATCGATCAAAGGTTGTTGGGATTGGAATTGGGGTTCAAGGGTTGATTTCGCCTGATGGAAAGACGGTTCTTTACGGGAAAATACTGAACTGTACAGGGCTGACCAGTCAACAGTTTGAGCAGGTCATTGGCTTGCCGGTTACCCTATATCATGATGCGGATTGCGTTGCGCTGGCGGAGCAAACTTTGTCGGAGGATCACCGGGATGCAGTTTATCTGTCAATTGGTGAGCATTTAGGAACGGCTATCGTGATTGACGATAATATATATACAGGTCAAAACGGTCGCAGCGGGACAATGGAACACATTACTTTGAATTCACAGACTGGTAAACAATGTTACTGTGGTCGAAAAGGGTGTCTAGAAACGTACAGTGCTTTAAGCGCGTTGCTTCAGCCAGGTGAGACGATCCAAGCGTTTATGCACCAAGTTGCAACCGGTGAACCTGCTGCAAGTGTACGTTGGCAACAATACTTGGATGATCTGGCTGAAGTCATCAACAATCTCCATATGTTTGTTGATAATCGAATTGTGTTAGCCGGAGATTTGGTTAGATATCTTGATCCCAGCGTTTTGACTACGATCAATCAACGAATTCGCCAGATTACCGCTTTTCCAGAAGATCACGATTATGTCCAATTAGGAATCGTGCGGGCTCGTCCAGTGTCTACGGGTGCTGCAATACCATTAATTAAAGCCGCGCTTGGCACAATTTAATAATGAGTGACACACGAGCGTGAGCCATAACGCCGAATTGAGAGAGCATCTTCCGTACTTTGGAAGGTGCTCTCTCTTTCGCTAGCCATAAGCTCACTTGACTGGTTTGGTGTGGAATCAGTCGTCAGTAGTGGAAATACATGAAAACACATAGGATTTTGATGGAACTGATTGACGGCCAATAAATTAAATTTCACAAGATCGACTTTTTTTCGGATATTCCAAGGAATAAAGTCCAATAGTACTGGGACGTAAAAGGAGGACAAGACGCTATTTGGCGCGTCTGGTAATGCCAATGTTATTGCTTTTGTTCATAGGTGAGCTAATACACGTTTTCCCGAAAATGGGTTGCAAAATGAAATCGGTTACATTTATAATATGGCAGAAACGAAATGCAGTTTTGTAAAATTGCTTAATTTAATTACGAGATTAGGTGATTGTGCTTATCACTAAATACACACAGGTGATGAGGACGCTTATCCCATTGTGGTACCAGGAGGAAATTCTTGTGAAAAAGTTTGTGTCTTATGCGGTCGGCGCATTTGGTCATGATGCGTTTTATAATACGCTAAGTATTTATTTTATGATGTTTGTAACGAGTCAGTTGTTTACGAACAAAGGTGACGCAGCGATGGTGGGCATCGTGACGACTTTAATTGTCTGTATTCGGATCGGCGAAATTATGTTTGATCCGATTATCGGCGGGGTCGTCGACAATACCCAGACCCGCTTTGGTAAATTCAAGCCGTGGATCTTGTTGGGATCAGTCATCGCCTCCATTGGTTTAATCTTAATCTTTTCTGATTATGGTGGCTTAGCAACCAGTAATCCGATGTTTTACTTGGTTTTATTCGGAATCACATTTTTAATTTTGGATATTTTTTATTCCTTCAGTGATATTGCGTTTTGGTCAATGCTGCCAGCATTAAGTATTGAAAGCAAGGAACGGACGCGTTTTGGTACCGCTGGTCGTTTTGGTTCAACCCTTGGTGCGCAAGGGGTGATTGTCATTATCACACCAACGATCGCACTGTTTTCCAAGCTGTTTTCCGGTGCCAAAAATGGTCAACAGACTCAAGCTGGTTGGCTAGGTTATGCGATTGTAGTGGCCCTTTTATGTGCCGGTGGGGCCTTGCTGACGGTATTGAACACCAATGAACAACACAACTTGATTCGCGCTAATGTTAAACACACGAAGTTTTCTGAAGTTTTCAAAGTCATCGGTCGTAACGATCAATTATTGTGGATTGCATTATCATATTTCTTATTTGCGTTTAGTTACGTGGTGACGAACTCACTGATTATGTATTACTTCCGTTATCGTTTGGGTGACGTCACCGCTTACACATGGGTTGGGGTGATTACGTGTATTTTAGGCGTCATCTCTGTCGCACTTTTCCCAAGCTTAGAATTAGCGATTCACCGTAAAGCAATTTATATCGGTGGTATTGGGATGATGTTGATCGGTTATGTGCTCTTTGTTTTCGCTGGAGCCAACCTGCCCCTAGTTTTGACGGCCGTTGCTTTATTATTCTTCCCGTATCCACTCATTTTCTTAGCAACCTTGATGGCAATTACCGATAGTGTGGAATATGGGCAGCTGAAGAGTGGCTCACGCAATGAGTCGGTGACATTATCCGTGCGACCATTAATTGATAAATTAGCCGGCGCCTTTTCGAACGGGGTTGTGGGGATCGTGGCCGTCGTCGTTGGCATGACCGGTAATGCAAAACCAAGCGACATCAGTGCCGCTGGTGTCCAACGTTTCAACACATTTATGTTTTATGTTCCGATGATTTTGCTGGTCATTGCGGCAGTTATTTTCTTCTTCAAAGTTAAGTTAAATGAATCAGAACACGAAAAAGTAATGCGTCAGTTGGAGGAGAGGTTACAAAAGAACCAGCAGGCAACAACTTCTGAGGTTATGACTGACGAATCGAACGCACAACCAACGATTGAAGGAGCGCCAGAACATGCACAGTGATCACGATAAAATCCAAGTTGATCCGACTAAATTTGCGTTAGCGGTACTAGGTGGCAATGCCAAGCCGGCCGATGAAGCAAATCAACGTTACTTAAAGCGTCAATTAACCGTTTACCTGGAGGCGTTGTTGCTGGTTCAACAATTTAATGAGTTGGAAACGACTCGTTTTGAATTGGCCCGATCAGACCAAATTGCCCGAATTTTAGAGCGGGTAATGATAAACTGAACTGGTCATTGATAACTAATTCGTAGTCGGTTTCAGTATTGAATGGCATTATCTCTATGTTGGTGGGGATAATGCCATTTTAGGTTTTAATGCGATCGGAGGAACGTGAAAAGCGTGGAAACAAGAGAAAAAATTAGGACTCAGTTCATTCAATTAGTCACCGAAAGCGGATTCTCAAAAACACGGATAAGTCATCTGTGCGCCGCCATGGGGAATCAGCGAAAATTATTCTATTACTATTTTGACGACAAATACGAGCTATTGGCAACCGTTTATGAAAATGATTTGACACAATATTTTGGCTCGCAGCGAACAACGATGGATAACTGGCAGGCTCAATCATTAGCGCTTTTTCGAACCTATCGTCAGCGCGGCAACTTTTATAAACACGCAATTATAGAGGATGCTAATTTATGGGATCAATTATTTTCTGAACACATGCATCAGTTATTTATCAAGCTCTTCCAAGAACTATCCGTTGATCCACAGCGTACAGCCGTTACTTTTTATGCTGACTTTTATGCCAATGGTTGGCACGGCGTGATTAAAAAGTGGATTTTAAACGATTTCGATCAAGATGAGCAAGATTTGATTCATCAATTTGACATGCTAATTACGTTCACCAAAAATAGTTTAAAAAATTGGTCAGGAACAAAAACTGACTTTTGAGTCATTGCCAGTAGGAAAAATTAGTCGCTATACTCTTCACAAAAAGGGAGGGTATTTAAAATGCAACGGAAATTTATCCAACTTACTTCAGTAAAACTGGCTTATTATGACGAGGGTCACGGAGAACCGATAATGTTGTTACACGGATTTCCAGACTCCGCAGATGTATGGCGGCATCTAATTCCATTATTTGTAAAGAATGGGTATCGCGTAATTGCCCCTGATTTAAGAGGCTTTGGCGAATCTGAATTACTGAATGGTGTGAAGAATTATCAGATCAAGATGATTATGCAAGATCTATTAGAACTAAAGAACCGGTTATCGATTACTGATCCGATAAAGTTGATTGCTCATGATTGGGGGGCCAACATTGGTTGGATGCTAGTCAGCTTTTTCCCGCAAGAATTTTCGACTTATGTTGCTTTGAGTGTGGGCCATCCATATGCTTATGCCTTAGACGGAGGCTTCGAACAGAGGATGAAGGGATGGTATACGATGGCTTTTCAATTTGAGGGAATGGCAGAGCAAATGTTCTCTCAGAACGATTGGGCTGCTTTCAGGGTCTTTACGCAAGAAAATCCTGAATTAGATGTGAACTGGTTGCGTGATTTGCGGCGGCCAGGACGATTTACAGCAGCGTTAAACCTGCATCGTGCTAACTTAAAACCGGCCGCTAATGCGCCTAAAATCCAACCGACACCAGTTCCTGTACTTGGTATTTATGGCTCGAATGACCTGTATTTAAGTGAAAGTCAAATGGTGGCTTCTAAGAAATACATTAGTGGTGGGTTTACGTTTAAGACTACTGATGCTGGTCACTGGTTGCCCTTGGAGGCGCCTCAACAAGTATTTTCATTAGTAACTAGCTTTTATCAGGCGCAAAACTAACCTGCGATGGATTCTCATTGACTTTTAATTATAAACGTCGTATATTACGTCTATTCGAATAGTAAAACGATCTGATCAGGAGAGTAGTTGGATTTGCCAGTATTTAGCGAGCCTCAGGCGTGGTGAAATGAGGAGACTGACGTTCAATGAAGATGGCCTGTGATCGGCACGATTGAGCATTGGTGAAATTGTGATGGGTGGCGACCTTTAATTCGCACACCGGCTGGTTTAGCGGTTAGTGAGCACTGGAGTGTGAATTTCAGTGAAATTAGAATGGTAACGTGCGGTAGCGCTTCTTAAAGGGATTTCTTTAAGGAGCGCTTTTTTCGTTGAACCACGCGGCCGGTTGTCTATGCTAACGTTCGCTGACGTAGGCCCTAAGTCATTTTGAGGGATTGTGATCAAAGGAGGATATTTGGTATGAAGAAGAAATGGAAATTATTGAGTTTCATCAGTGTGTTGGGAATTCTATTGTTTACCTTGGCCGGGTGCGGCGCTAACCAGGCTAAAACAGTCAAAGTCGGGGTGGTCGGTGATGAGGATGCGTCCATCTGGAAAGATGTCGCTAAGACACTGGCCAAAAAAGACCACATTACTTTGAAAGTGGTTAATTTTACCGACTATACTCAACCTAACGCGGCGCTGAGCGATCATAGTATCGATATCAATGCATTTCAAAGTTACAATTTTCAACGTCAGTGGAATCAAGCCCACAAGACGAACATTGTGGCGATTGGCAACACTTATTTTCAGCCGTTAGCGTTGTATTCATCGAAAGCGAAGAAATTGGCTGACTTGAAGCAAGGCGCACAGATCGCAATTCCGAATGATGCGGCCAACGAAGAACGCGCTTTGATTTTATTGCAGCGTGCCGGACTAATTAAATTAAATAAGACGAATTTGGCCACGCCTAAGAATATTATCAAGAATCGCTTGAACCTAAAGATTACCACTGTGGATGCGGCCCAAACTGCACGATCATTAACGAGTGCCGATGCTGCCGTTGTTAACGGCAATTATGCTTCGGCAGCAAAATTGTCACTGAAGCAGGCACTCTACGCAGAGCATTTAAAGACGGGTGGGCAGTACATCAACGTTGTCTCGACTTTAAAGAAGGATAAGAATAACGCCACGTATAAGAAAATTGTTAAGGCGTATCAGACAGAAGCGACTAAGAAGAACATTCAAAAGTACTATAAGGGCAATACGCTGCCTGCTTGGTAAAAAGAACCTGAAATTTTAACGTTATTACTGTTAAAGATGATTTTCAGGATAACGGTAGGTTTTAATAAGATCAAAAAAAGTCCTTGGCGACTTTGAATCCCTCATGTGAATTCAAAGTCGCCGAGGACTTTTAAAACTATTTATTTTGTTTCACGTAAAACTGTTTTGCTGAAAGAGAGGCGGAACCAGGTCGTTGGATTGATCGTGATTTAATTTACTTTAAATGCGCCGGAATCACTAATTTACCCTGCGGATGATCGTCCTTACCGGTCAGTGTGTCGACTAACACTTCTGCGGCGCTGGCACCCATTAAATAGGGGTTTTGTGAAATGAGTTTGAGGCGTGGTTCAATATCTTTGGCCGTGGCTGTATCAGAAAAGGCCGTGGCCGTGGCATGCTCATTATCGAGATAGCCCTGAAAAATGAGACTCGGAATAAATTCTAATAACCAACGTTCCTTGAGGGCAAAGACCAGCGTCTTTTCAGTAGAATTGGCGATTAATTCAACGAGCTGCTGGTGTATTTGAGTATGATTGTAAGATTCTTCCGATACTTCTAGAACATCGACGTTGGCAGCCACTGACTTGATGCCTGCGTAGCGTTCCCGGCGAGTGGATGCTTGACCAATTTTAGAAGTCAGGACAACCACGTGGGTATAGCCACGGGAATAAAAATAACGGGTCGCTTTCTGAGCAACGGCAAAATTATCGGTAACAACCTGTGTCCACGGTGATCGTTCCAACTCTCGGTCCACGATGACGACAGGAATGTTGCGGCGCATTAGATTTTGAACTTGAACCACGTCATTAGTGAAAGGCTGAAGAATCAGGCCGTCATACGTGTGCTCATTCACAGTTTTAATTAAGTCAGCTTCGCGTTGCCGGTTTGAATTGGTATCAAATAGTACACCGGTATAGTGATTAGCTTCAAGAATATCGCTAACGCCCTTGAATAGCTCGGTCGAGAAATAGTCATCAATATTGGCGACCACCACAGCCACCATATTACTCGAATGTGTGATCATTTGGCGGGCGGCAGAATTAGGCACATAATTTAATTGGTTAATCGCATCTTGAATGTGGCTAGCCGTTGTTTTGGACATGCGGTCTAGATTGCCATTTAAGAACCGTGAGACAGTTGCAATTGACACATTCGCCAGTGCGGCAACGTTTTTCATCGTTGCGGCTTTTTTTTGCGCCATTCGTGTTACCTCTTAAGGTTAGTTTTCTTAACTATAGTGGACAAAGCGTGTATTTGGCAACGGCTAACCGAAAGTTAATTTTTTTCGATTCACTTGTGAATTCTAAGTTTCAAAATGGAAGACAAATGAAAACGATATATTTCAGTCTTTTTGGCAAACGTTTACCGACATTTTAGCCGATGACGTAATAAAATTCACGAATGGCGCCTTGAGACTCGAAATTTAAAGCTTGCGTTTATTTGGGAAAGCGTTTACCATAGCCTTCGAAAGTATTGGCAAACGTTTACCAAGCTTTAGCTGGTTTACACCATCTTTGGATCATTAATTACAATTATCTTGGAGGGAATCGAATATGACAGTCATTTTAAATACGTGGGTATTTGAACAAGATGTTAAACGCGGCGTTTCGCAGGTTGATCTAGTCGATCGCGTGGCAGCACTGGGCGCGGATGGCATTGAAGTTCGACGAGAATACTTTACAGATTTAGCAACAGAACTACCACAGGTTGGCGAAAAGGCCAAGGCTCATGGACTGATCGTCAATCTTAGTGTGCCTGATCAATTGTTTTTGGATGACGGCACCGTTAATCCTAAACTACCGGATTACTTTGCTGAAGGCCAAACGATGGGGATTTCGAAAATCAAATTTAATACCGGTCATTTTGACCGTTTTACCGGCGATTTGACAACGGCCTTTGCTGAGTTGCCACTCGACCAGATCGAACTAAACGTTGAAAATGATCAAACGCCAGTATCAGGTACTGTATCAGCCATTACGACATTTCTGACTGCTGCTCATGAAGCGGGGTTGACTAGTCTTGGATATGTATATGACTTAGGTAATTGGGCATTTACTCACGGAGACGCAACGGCGAGTGCAGAAGCCTTAGCACCATTTATCCATTATATTCATTTGAAAAATACAGCCGAAGTTGATGGTAGTTTGGTGACGACTGACGATTTAGATACCGGCCTTTACGACTGGCGAGCACTTTTGAAAATCATGCCAAGTAACGTTCCATTTGCCCTAGAATTTCCCATGAAATCAGATGAAGCAATTAAACAGCAATTAGCATTATTACGAACTGAAGTAGGTGAGAGCTGATGACATCAACAATTATTGCCATTTTATTATTGGTCACCTTTGGTGGATTTATTTATTACATCCTAAAGGGCGGCAACTTAATGATCGGGTTCTTCGTGATGGCCATTTTATGGTCTGTCATTGGATTGGTCCCGTTCAATACCGCAATTCAGAAGGTCTTTGCTGAACCAGCATTAAAGTACGGTCCAACAATTATCTATATTGTCTTTGGTTCTTGGTTTGGGCGTGTCTTGGTGGATAGTGGCATTGCGCCGGCTATTTCCCAAGAGACAAACAAAGTTGGTAAGAAACGTCCCTTGTTAGCGGCGATTCTTGTGATTCTGGTAACCGCCTTTATCTTCGTTAGTGCCTATGGGGTTGGTTCTGTGATTGCGATCGGGGTTATTTTGTTGCCAATCATGCTCTCGGTTGGGATGCCAAGAGATATTGCTTTGTCAGCATTTTCGTTGGCCATCGGTGCACCGATGTACATTAACGTGGTACTTTTTAACCAGATCAAAGCCTTTTTCCCTAAAGCAGAATATGGCGGTAAATACCTCGTCTTTGGGTGTATCGCCGCTGCCATTCAGTTAATCGCCGTAGTGATTTTCCTGATTTGGAACCGCAAGAAAATTAATCCTAGCCAAGCAGAAGCTAACTTACGAGCCATTGGAGCGGAGAATAACGATGCTGCTGAAGTCAAAGCTGTTCCCAAATTAGCGTTTGTGATCCCGATCATCCCGGTGTTGATGAATATGTTGTTCAAGTGGGATGCCATTCCGGCCTTAACTTTGTCGACGTTATTAGCAATTTTTATCACCGGAAATGCCAAGTCATACAAAAAATTCGTCAGCTTTTTGGATAGTTCAATTAAACAAGCCATCGGCGATATCGCTGGTTTAATCATGTTCTTGATGGCACTGATCATGTTTAGCGGCGCGGCCTCAATTAACGCCGTTCGCTTTAAGCCGCTGTTTGAGGCCATTTTGCCAAGCAACCACTTGATTTTGGCGTTAGCGTTGGGTGTTTTAGCACCATTGGCGCTGTTTAGAGGACCATTGCATGTCTGGGGTGCTGGTGCAGCAACCGCAGCGGTGTTGTCAGGAACAGGTTTGTTTAACGATGCCTTTCTATTACCGTTATTGTATGTACCAACGTTGATGGCGGTTTCGACGGATATTACCCAATCATGGAATGTTTGGGGTCTAGATTACATGAAAGTTCAGTCAAAGGATTTCCTCAAACACGGGATTCCGATTATGTGGGCGGTTTCGATTATTAATGAATTACTCGTCTTTTATTTCTTTGGCTAAGCGAAAATGATAAGGAGTTAACAACACATGAGTGATGTGATTACAATTGGCGAACCCGTTGTGACGTTTGCCTCAACTGATATGGACGCCTCATTAGCAGATACAATCAATTACAAGAAGATCTTGGGTGGCGCTGAATTGAATGTTGCCATCGGAGTTAAACGTCTCGGTCATTCGGTGGATTATATTTCTCAAGTTGGGACTGATCCAATGGGCGATTACGTGATTAAGACGATTTCTGATCATCAGGTCGGGGCCCGCTATATTTCTCAAGATCCCAACCATTGGACGGGTCATCAGCTCAAACAATTGGTTTCAAAAGGAGATCCCAAGACCTTTAACTACCGAACAAATTCGGCAGCGGCTAACCTCAAAGAGGCTGTGATTGATGATGTTGATTTGAGTGATGTGAAAATCGCCCATATGTCAGGTATTTTTCCTGCTTTGTCATTAACTTCACGCCAATCGTTTCGACGGTTAATGGATCGATTGGTGGCTAAAGACATTCTCGTTACGTTTGATCCTAATTTGCGGCCATCTTTGTGGGAAGACCAAGAGACGATGATCAAAACAATCAATGAGCTCGCTGGATCAGCTAATATCGTGCTTCCTGGTGTGGAAGAAGGTAAGATATTAATGGGCAGCGATGACCCAGAAGCAATTGCTGATTTTTACTTAAAGGGTGCACGCACTCAGACAGTGATTGTGAAAGTCGGGGCAAACGGAGCCTTTGTCAAAACGGCTGATGGTGAAAGCTATACGGTTGATGGATTTAAGGTGGATCATGTGGTCGACACGGTTGGTGCAGGCGATGGCTTTGCCCTCGGCGTTATTACGGCCCTATTGGAAGGCAAGCCAATGAAGTCTGCTATCTTACGTGGAAATGCTGTCGGGGCGCTTCAGGTACAAACACCCGGCGACAATGATGGTTACCCTGATCCGGCAGGTTTGGCTTCGTTTTATGCCAAGGAAGGAGTTAAGGAAGACGCATGAAATTACAAGCGGCGATTGATCGGGTATCACTAGATCAAGCAGTCCATTTGGCACACGCATTGGATGGTGTGGTCGATATCGTAGAATTAGGGACATCGATTCCAAAGGATTTTGGTTTACAGACACTAAATGAACGTGGCGTGGCCTTAACGCAATCGGAATTATTGATTGATCTGAAGACGATTGACGAGGGCGTTTATGAGTTTACTAAGGGATTTGAGCTGCCGGCAGATATCTTGACTGTGATGGCGAGTGCTTCAATTGATACGATTGAGCAGGTGTACGCGTTATCTGAAAAGTTAGGTCGACAGACGTTTATTGATTTACTTGAGGTTTCTGATGACCAGATCGCCCGGTTGACCCACCTTAACCACGCCATTTTTGGTCTTCATCACTCAAAAGATACGGGGGGCAACTTTGATGCAGTGGCATCAGTGGCACAATTCCACGCTGCTTTTCCCAATGTCGAACATATTGCCGTGGCTGGCGGTATTGATGTAAGTCAGGCTGCCAAGCTGGCTGAACAAGGAATTGTTGAAACTGCCATTGTTGGTGGCAAGATTGCCGGTGCCGATGATCCAGTAGCTGCTGCTAAAGAATTTATGGAGGTGATCAAATGACATTAATTGAACCAGTTATGAAAGAAATTAATGAAGTGATGAGTCTAGTTGATGAGACGCAAATTGACCAAGCTGAAAAACTGATTACGAAGGATAAGCGTATCTTTGTCCTAGGTGCCGGCCGGTCAGGGTTGATGGCTAAGGGCTTTGCGATGCGCTTGATGCACATTGGCTACACTGTTTATGTGATTGGGGAAACCATTACCCCGTCGATTCAACCTGGTGATGTGCTAGTGTCTGTTTCAGGTTCTGGTAAGACGAGTAGTATTGTCGAATTGACTGAAAAGGCCAAGGCAGACGGTGTGACGATTGTTGGTGTGACGAGCCGTGCTGATTCTCCGTTGGGTGAATTAGCTGATGCGACAATCGTTGTACCAGGCGCAACTAAAGCGGGCGATGGCGTTAAATCGATTCAACTATTGAGTACGCTATTTGACCAAAGTGTGCACATTACGCTTGATGTGCTTTGCCTTAAGCTGAGTCAACGTGATCATGTATCGAACGGATCTGCTGCTAATACGCACAGCAATATGGAATAAAGTTTTAAAAAACGGCAATCAGTAAGAAACAGGGCCCTCTCAATTTGAGAAGGCCCTGTTTTCTAATGAAATGATTTGGTAGAGTCTTGTTTCACGTGAAACCTTAATCTTTTTGCTACCGCCCTGCCTTGTTTGAAATGACGAAGTGTCGGAATGGTTAACATAACGGCTAAGCTCACGAGGTACATGCCGGCTAAGCACATCATGACGACATTGACGGAGAAGTGTTCCATTAACACACCAATTGCCAATGATGAGAAGCCCCCGATGGCCCGACCGATATTTACAATCACGTTATTAGCGGTGGAACGCACATCGGTTGGGTAGAGGTGGCTAATCACGGCACCATAGCCTCCGAACATGCCATTTGAAAAGAAACCAATCAGAGCGCCAGCTAACAGCATGGTCGCAATATTAGTAGCTAGTGTAAAAATATAGACAGACAGCGCTGCACCGGTTAAAAAGAGGCCAAAAGCAACTTGGGGACCAAAGTGATCCAAAATTTGACCGAATGTCATCATACCAATAACCATGCCGCCGATCGTCGCTAACATCCAAATGGAAGAGCCAGCTACGGAAACATGCAACTGTTTTTGCATAATTGCTGGTAGCCAATTCATTAAGCCAAAGTAGCCGGCAATTTGAACCACTGACATTACGGTTAAAGCAATAGTTTGATAAGCGATGCGTGGTGAGTTGAACAATGGCGCGATTGTGAAGTGGGTCGTCGACTTAGTTTGGTGGGCTTGAATGAAGGCTGGCGTTTCATGCACATGACGCCGTACAAAGTAAGTTAACCCAACAGGAATTAAGCCGATTAAGAAGAGGGCGTGCCAACCTAAACGTGGTAAGATGATCGCAGCTAAAATTGCAGCAAACACAGCTCCAATCTGCCCACCAATCGCGGCCACAGAAGTTTTTCGACCAATTTGGTTGCTGGCGAAGCGTTCTGAAATTAATGCGATGCCAACACCGTATTCACCGCCGGCACCGATACCAGTCAGAAAACGACACAGGTAAATTAAGTTGATTGAGTTGGCAAACGCCATTGCCGTCGTCGCGAAGGCAAAAATAAAGATCGTATATGAGAAGGTTTTCACCCTGCCATAACGATCACCAATTAATCCGAATATGAGACCACCCACTAACATGCCCACATTAGTGATGGAAGAAATCAAGCCAGCTTGACCTGCTGATAAGTGCAGGTCAGCGATGATGGAACTAAGGGCAAAGGAGAGTAACATCACATCCATGTTCTCTAAGGCAAATCCAGCACTGGTGGATGCTAAAGTCCAGCGTTGCTGATTTGATATTGCAGCTGTTGATTCAAGCGAAATTTGACTCATGGTTGTACCCTCCAAAATGAATGCTCACAGGCATTCGTTATTTTTCTTGTCGTTTATCATGCCACGCAGAAAGGACAATTGCAATCATAAATTGTCAAATCGATGGTGCGTAAAACCGAACAAAAATTGATTTTGATCGGTGAAGAAGAAGCATTTACTCCGTTTTGCCCCAAATTAAGCTTGCTATTTATCAACTAAATAAGTTTTTTCGTTGTGATCAAAATAATTAGCGTTGACAGAACCCAAAACTTCAGTATGATTAAATCAATCAAATACATGCCGCTTTAATTCAATCCTGTGAGTTTGAAAAGCTAGCTTGATCATCATCCATGATTATGACACCAATGGGAGACTGAACGGTTAGCCGGGCAGAAGACCATTGGTTTTTTGTCGAGCTACACCAGCTTGTTACCTGTGCCTAGCCCAGCCCGATCAATTGGCAAGTAACGCCAACTGCGCAGGCTCCGCTAGTGCTCGGTAACACCCTAGCTGGCTTCGCTCTGAGTTCTTTGTCGAGCAAAACAAACCATCATCAGTTTGTTTCAACCTGAGGTCTTGTGTCCAAGCGGCGGAAATGAGGGTAGTGTTGGGATCAGTCATGGTAGCGCTAGATGTCACAAATCTGGTGGCAGCAAAGCAAATCGTACAGCAGTTGGATTCACAAGATAAGCCGACCATCAAAGTGGGAATGGAATTGTTTTATGCGGCTGGTGTTGAGGTAATTACTTGGTTACAGCAACAGGGATATCCCATTTTTCTGGATCTCAAGTTACATGATATTCCCAATACCGTTGAAAAAGCGGCGTTTCAACTGGGGAAACTCAACGTTCAATATCTGACGGTGCACGCTCTCGGTGGTCAAACGATGATCAAAGCCGCTGTTAATGGGTTAGCCGCTGGCGCGAAGCAAGCTGGTGTAGAACCACCTAAATTATTAGCGGTGACGGAATTAACCTCGATTTCACCAGCGATGTTGGCCAATGAACAACATGTCAGCTTATCCATGTCCGATCAGGTTGTGAGTTTGGCTCGGTTAGCCGCTAAAAGTGGTGCGGCTGGGGTGATCTGTTCTCCACAAGAAGTTGCGGCTTTACGAGCGACTTTACCTGCCAGCTTTCTCCTTGTCACGCCAGGTGTTCGGCCGGTGGGAACTAGTGCAGGCGACCAACAGCGGGTGATGACCCCAGCGCAGGCAGCACAAGCTGGCAGTAGTGCCATCGTAGTTGGGCGACCAATTACACAAGCGCTTAATCCGGCGGTTGCTTATCGACAAATTGTAAAGGAGTGGACCAGTCATGAATGAATCATTGCAAGCTCAAATTATCAGTGAATTACTCAAAATAAACGCGGTTAGTGTAACGCCAACGAAGCCATATCGTTATGCAAGTGGGATGTTGTCGCCCATTTATACTGATTTACGAATGACAATTAGTGAGCCCCGGTTGCGGCATCACATTGTCGCCGGGCTAGTGATGCTGATTCAAAAACACTATCCAACAGTTACCGCGATTGGCGGGGTGGCGACTGCAGGCATCCCTCATGCAGCTTGGGTAGCCGACGTCCTCAACTTACCACTCGTCTACATCCGTGCAAAAGCCAAGGATCATGGTGCTGGTAAACAAATTGAAGGAACCCTAACGGCGGATGATCAAGTTGTGCTGATTGACGATTTGATTTCAACTGGTGGTAGTGTCTTGAAGACGGTGGCGCCTGTTGAAGCCACTGGTGCAAAGGTCCTTGGCGTAGCGGCGGTTTTCAGTTACGCCTTACCTGATGCGACCACCAATTTTGCGGAGCAACAACTGCCACTGGCACCAGTAATTACCTATCCACAACTCTTAAAGTATCTGCAGCAACATACTGTTTTATCGGCGACAGCCTTAGCCTCTGCTAAAGCTTGGCATCAGAATCCATGGCATTGGCGACCGGCTGTTAATGTAAGTCAAGCGGAGGAGGACTAACATATGTTGCAAACGGGCATTGAATTAGCAGGTGTTTCATTACGTAATCCAGTTATGGCTGCCAGTGGAACAGCTGGTTACGGCGAAGAAATGAGTCAGCATTTCGACCTAAATCAACTTGGCGCCTTGGTCATTAAATCAACGACCCGTGCACCACGAACGGGTAATCCGTGGCCAACCACTGCTCAAACTTCTGCCGGTTGGCTCAATGCAGTTGGGTTAAAGAATCCTGGGATTGATGTTGTCATGCACGAAAAACTTCCGTGGCTGGCAACTAACTATCCAAATTTGCCAATCGGCGGCAGCGTGGCCGGCGCTGATATTGCGGAGTATGTGGATGTTGCCAAACAACTGGCCAGTGCGGCGAATGTGGCATTTATCGAAGTGAATATTTCTTGTCCCAATGTGGCTAATGAAGGAATGGCCTTTGGTACTGATCCACAAACTGTCCGTGAGTTGACCCAGCGTGTCGTGCAAGCAGTTGCCAAACCAGTGTTTGTCAAATTGACACCTAATGTGACAGACATTGTTCCAATTGCTCAAGCGGCCTCTGCTGGTGGTGCAGCTGGATTGGTGATGATTAATACACTAATGGGAATGGAAATTGATTTAGCCACCCAAAAGCCCCATTTGGCTTATGGTACAGGTGGTTTGTCTGGCCAAGCCATTCATCCGCTAGCGATTCGGATGATTCACCAAGTTCATGAAGTCCTTGATTTACCAATTGTCGGGGTCGGTGGAGTGATGAATGGTCAGGATGCGGTTGAAATGATGCTGGCGGGAGCCAGTGCGGTGCAGGTCGGCGCGGCCACCTTTGGTGATCCATTGGCATGTGTCAAAATTGCCGCAGAGATTCCGACGGTGTTAGCGCAATATCGGCTCACCTGGCCACGGCGTTAATGAACATTCTGTTGAAATTTAGTGAGCTGGGTGCGCAAGGCTGATTTTAAAATGGCTGGTAAACGAGTTGGGATGGCATCTGTTCCAAGATAAAGTAGCCATTCGCAAAATTCTTGGATCGCGCTAGGATCAGTTAATGCGACAAAGGTGGTCAAAGTAGCCGATTGCTGAAACGGATCTAAATAGTTAATGTGGCCAGTTTGATCACTTAGTCGCTTGTATTTGACGACTGCGTGAGGCCCTAAGGTTACTTGAACATTGGGTTGTGGTTCGTGCTGTTTAATGAGTGCATGAACGTGTTGCACAGTTAGATTAGCATTGAGGTTAGACGGTACAGTGACTCGCGTAATTTGATTAATCGGAATCGTCAACGGATGTTCATTTCCTAGATTGAGAACTAAGACTTGCCATTGATCGGCTTGAATAAAGAAATGATCGATGAAGCAATCGATGGGTTGCATCTGGGATTTGCGGTTGAGGAGTTGTTGACGACTAACTAGGGCGGCATTAAGGAGTGTTACTAGCATTGTCGGCGCAAAGTCAGTTAATTCCAGTATTGTTTCATGATTAGCGGTCAGGTTACTGAAAGGCAATAGATCCTGTAGGGCCAATAGTTCATCTTGCTGGCTTTGCGAGGCGATGGCTAGTAATTTCTCAGTTAAACTTTTACGGTTTTGCAAATAAGGGAGTTGATTATTGGTTGACGCCATAAAGCTAACGAAGATGGCTTTTAATTCCTCTTGATTGAATTGGACTGCCGGTAAAAGTTGGTTATGTAAGACCGAGTAGCCGCCTTCACGACCAGCCTGCGCAGTCAATGGCATACCTAACTCACTGATTTCTCGCAAATCGCGAATCGCGGTACTGCGTGAGATATTGAAGGCTTCGGTCAATTCGCGAATGGTAAAGAATTGTCGATTGTTGATGTAGCGCATCATGGTATTAATGCGGCTAGTTTTATTCATCTGTTTGCGTCACTTTCTTAAAAGAATTCAAAAGGTGTCATTTTTTGACATGATTAACCACTATTATAATGATATTCAAGTAATGGAGGTATGGAAAAGATGGCAGATTTTAAAATTGAGACAAAACCAGCATTCACTGTTTTAGGTTTAGGAACCATTTTATCGGGCGAATATGCACAACTAGGGGCACAAAAAGCCGCTTTTTGGCAACAGGTGGGCGACCAAGCGGCTTTCGTCGCCTTGGGGCAGACGGCAATTAATGAGAAAGTATTTGCGGTGAACGAAGCCATCAATAACGAATTTCATTATTATGCTGGGCGTCAGACGGCAGCAGATGTACAGGTTGATAATGCCGACTTGCGGGCGATTCAGTTTCCAGCGGGGGATTACTTAGTGGTGACGGCGACCGCACCAGATCAAATGAGTTTGTTTAATACCCTTGAAGGTCTTGCTTTTGGAAAAGTGTTACCGACGCTGACAGATTACGCTTATGTTGGTGGCCCTAACACCGCGGTGATGACTGACCAGCAAGCCACTTCGGTTAGTGGAGAAATGTTAATTCCACTGACGCACAAATAAAGTGAACGATCATGCAAAAGCCGACGCAAATTTTGTGCGTCGGCTTTTTGGTCGGCTTGCGGATCGTTTTTTCTAAAAAACATGGTGTAAACTTAGATCCAATAGCGATCCTAATGCTTAGACGAGGTTGAAAGATGAAATTTTTACACACGGCGGATTGGCACATTGGTAAAAAGCTACATGGGTTTGATCTGGTGGAGGAGCAGGCGGATGCGTATCAACAGATTTTAACGATCGCCAAGGATCAAGCCGTAGATGCGATTGTGATCGCTGGTGATTTATATGATCGCGCACTGCCAAGTGAAGCTAACGTGGCGGAATTAAATCGGATGCTGGTTGATTTGAATTTGCACCATCAGCTGCCACTATTAGCGATCAGCGGCAATCACGATAGTGCGACACGACTACATGTGGGCAGTGAGTGGTACGCCAATACGCAGTACTATTTAAATACGGAGTTAGCTGGTGCTTTTACCCCAATCGAGTTAGGGGACACGCAATTTTTCTTATTGCCATATTTTGAACCTTGGCAGGCGCGCAACTACTTTGGTGATGATCAGCTGCGAACGGTTGAACAAGCCATGCGTTTGATCGTCAAGAAGCAAGTTGCCGCTTTTGATGCCAGCAAGAAGCACATACTTGTGGCGCACTTTTTTGCGGCGGGTAGTAGTCAAACGGACTCTGAAACGCGCGTCGTTGTAGGCGGCTTGAATGCAGTGCCATTAGATATTTTGGCGCCCTTTGACTATGTTGCCTTAGGCCATCTGCATAACCATCACGCGTTAAACCAACCGAAAATTCGGTACAGTGGCTCACCAGTGAAGTTTTCATTGTCAGAAGCTGGTGAACAAAAAGGGGTTTGGCTTGTTGACACTGACAAATCCGAACCAATCTACATCCCCATCAAGCCATTTCGGGAGGTGGTGACATTGACGGATTCGTTTGCTCATTTGACTGATGATACGTATTACAACACTTTGGATCGTGATGCTTACTATGGTATCACGTTAACAGATCGCGCGATTATTCCAGATGTTATGAATCAGCTACGAGCTGTTTATCCACATATTGTTAGTTTGGAGCGATTGAATGGGTATGAGGATTTGCCGACTGTCGTGACCATTGATCCAGAACTTGACCCATTGACGTTATTCGAGCATTTTTTTGAACAGGTTAATGACATGAAACTAAATAAGCAGCAATTGGCGTGGGCCAAAGCTAGTTTAAGTGCTGCCCAAGATGGGGAGGAATAAAGATGCGACCCTTACAATTGCATTTAGTTAATTTTGGCCCGTATCGCGACCAAGTTGTTGACTTTGAAGATTTCAATGAAGTTCCACTCTTTCTCATTAGTGGGAAAACGGGTAGTGGTAAGACAACGATTTTTGACGCGATGTGCTTTGCTTTATTCGGCCAGTCTTCTGGCGGTGATCGCGATCCGGAAGCGATGCGATCCGATTTTGCCGCAGATAGTGAACCGACAGCAGTTACCTTAATCTTTGAACATCAGCATCAACAATATGTGATTACACGATCACCAAAGCAAACTGTGGCCAAAAAAAGGGGCACCGGCACGACAATCCAAAATGCGAGTGTTGATCTAACTGTCACAGACCACAACGGTAAAGAACAAAGCTGGACTAAGAAAAATACGGTCGAAGCCAAATTATATGATCTCCTACATTTAACACCTGCGCAGTTTACCCAAATTGTTTTATTGCCACAGGGACAATTTCGGCAATTTTTAGCAGCTAACAGTAATGAAAAACAAGCTTTATTAGCGGATTTATTTGGTACAGATCTGTACGCGCGGTGGGCTAATCAGTTAAACGACCGTTTGCGAGAAATGAAACAGGCCGCTAGTGAGCAGAGCACAAAACTGACTACCATGACACAGATGATTGAATGGGTCACCGAATCAGCACCAGCAAAGGATGCGCCCGTTCAGGATGTTTTGACGGTCTTAACGAGGCAGATTGAGCAGATGACCCCGGCGTTGCAGCAACGAAAAGCTGCCTTAGAGTTGAGTCAATCGCAGCTTGCCAAAACTGTGGCAACGCTGAAAGCAGCTGAAAGTTTGCAAACGTTAATGACAGCACGTGAGCGTGCTAGTCAGCACCAGGCAAGTTTAGCCCAACAGGCACCGATGATGGCTGATCTAGCCAATAGAATCGCTCGGATTGATTGGGCGACAACGGTGGTTCCATTGCAAAACAAACGGCGAGAAACAGCCCAACTCGTCGAACAGACGCGACAGCGATTGGCGACCACCAATGCTGATTTGACGGCAAGCACGACGAAATTAACTGAAGCCACCGCAAAATTAGCTGAAATGAAAGCTCGTCAAGGCGAAGAACAAACGCGGCAACAGGAATTAACGCAATTAGCTTCCGTCCGCCCACTGTATGAGCAAGTTCGATCGTTAAGCGATCAAGTCAAGACACAACAAGTTTTAACTGAGGCAACGACCACTGCTGTCGCCAAACGACAACGTCAGTTAACCGAAGCACAACAACAGGTGACACGATTATCGCAGATGTTGAACCAACTTAACGAGCAAAGCAACGAATTAACGACGGTGCAAGCCAAACGGCAGCAGGTCACAATGTGGCAGCAACAATGGGCCACGCTTGAACAACACCAACAAGCGGTGTCTGCTCAACAACAGCATCTTGATGAATTACGGCAGCGTTTGGCACATGCCAAGCAGGTACAAACCGGAGCGGAAAAGGCTTATCAAAATGCTGATCACGCTTGGACAGTCACTCAAATCAAACGACTGAGCGCCAAGCTAGTTCCCGGTGAGCCGTGTCCTGTGTGTGGGGCTACCGACCATCCTAAAGTGGCCGTTTTAACCGAAACTGCGATTACTGAAGCTGAGGTGAAACAGGCCGAACAGCAACGACAAGTGGCTTTATCGGCAGTGGCAAGTTTAACAGCCGAGCTTGAAACCCAGACCGATCATTGGCAGCAAGCTCAAGCTGAGCTGCAGACCACTACACAACGGTGGCTAGCTGACGTTGCGGCTAATCAGACCGTTTCAAGTCCCATGACAGTTGATCAAGTAGTCGCTTGGTTGAAGCAGCAACTTGACCAGTTAACCCAAGTACAGACACAATTAAGTCAGGCGCTTGCAGAGAAAGGGTCCACTGAGACCACCTTAGCCAGCGAAAAGCAACTTGTTGAACAGCTGCAATCCGCTTTGACTGAGCTGCAGGAAAAGGCGCAAACTCAAGCGCAGCAGCTGGTTCGCTTACAGGCACAGTTGGGAGATCGAAAACAATCGCTCCCTGAACGATTTGCTGATTTAACGGCACTTGACCGGCATATGACCCAACTTGAGGCAGCTAGTGCAGCATTTTTGAAGGATCAACAGGCATTACAAGCAGCTCAAAATAGTGCGCAACAAGCTGTAACTCGGTTACAAGCCAATCACGATTCACTCACGATGGATTTGAATTCACAAGAAAATGAGCAAACGATCGCGATAACCACATTCAAACAGGCATTGGTTAGTGAAGATGAAAAGATGACCGAAATTAAGTTTGCCGCCTTGGCGGAAGAAATTTCGACCTTAGGCACCTTAAAACAGCAGTATCAGGCTTATTTAGATGAGGAAACTTCGGTTAAAAGTCAGTTGGTGACGCTGGCTCAGCAAATTGGTGACCAAAGCCTACCTGACCTCGCGCAATTGACTGAGACACAACGCCGTCAAACCGAGCAACGTGATGAGGCACAGCAGGCTTATTATGAATATGAACAGGTCGTCAAACAAAATCAGCAAGTGGCAGACAAAATCACCCAGACATTAGCCGAGCATCAGGCCGCTCAACAGCAATTGGTCGACATGACACAATTGGCTAATACTGCCAACGGGAAGGGCGATTTGAAACTGAGCTTAGAGCGGTATATCTTGCAGACTTATCTGCAAAAAGTGCTACAAGTCGCCAACGGTCGCTTAGGCCGTTTAACGGGTGGCCGCTATCAATTTCGGTTAGATCCTAATGCTGGCTCCCATGCGACCGATACCGGGCTGGAGATTGATGTTTTTGATGATCAAGCTGGTAAGGTTCGCAGTGTTCATACATTATCCGGCGGTGAGAGTTTTATCGCAGCATTATCGTTGGCTTTAGCCCTTGGAGAAGTGATCCAGCGTGAGTCTGGCGGGATTGCGATGGAAGCATTATTTGTGGATGAAGGGTTCGGATCGCTGGATGAAGAAGCCCTACAGATGGCCATGGAAGCGTTACAGAGTATCGAAGGTCAGAACCGAATGATTGGGATCATTAGTCATGTCACCGAATTACAAGAACAGATTCCGGATCAGTTGAAAGTGATTGCTCTTGCCAATGGGCAGAGTCGTATTGAATATCAACATGAATTATAGGGGCCGCTATTTCCTGGGGAATAATTGTTAATGGCCATTTTGCCAACCATCATTGAGCCCCTTCATAATGTTAAGCAATGCCTCCGGTACAGTTACGATCAAAAAATGAACACAGCCAGGGATTAGAAAGCGTGCTAAACAGATAATGCTGAGAATAGCCGTACGCTTCGATAGTACTCGTTCAAGCTGCCACCAATTTTCATCTTTAAAACCTCCTCATTTAGACTGAGTTTACACTTTAAGGGGTGGTTGGATGAAAAAATACGAATTAAGAGTTATGTATTTAAATTATAATTCGTATTTATATGTGTTTTCCAACTTATTTAAAAATAATGTTCGTTGAAGTTCGCTTTTTGCTGACTAATTGTTAAAAATTACTTGTTTTCTACCGACTAAGTGATACACTTATTTCAATCAAATTGACCTTTAATTAAGTCCGAGAGACTTAAAAGGCGCATGTGCGGGGGCTTAGTCCAGCAAAATTGCTGAAGTTGCCTCACTGAACTTAATTGTTAAAGCAAATGCCTTTAGAGAATTCTCGGAATTTTCTGAAGGCATTTTATTGTGGCGCTGATTTTGGTCAAAAGGAGTGCGAGGATGGATCACTTAACAAATCTCAATGATTTAACGGATGAGCAACTAACTCGATTAATTCAACTCGCTTTGGATTATCAGACAGGGGTCCGTCCAATTGCACGGGAACCCCATTATGTAGCAAACTTATTTTTCGAAAATTCCACGCGAACACAAACCAGCTTTCAGATGGCAGAACTTCGCTTAGGCTGGCAGCGTATTTTTGTCAATCCAGCAACTAGTTCAACGGCAAAAGGGGAAAGCTTTTCAGACACGCTGAAGACCCTGGGAGCCATTGGTGTTGAAGTTGCCGTGATCCGTCATGCCCAGACAGAGTGGTACCAACCGTTGCTGGTGGAACAGTCGCCGTTGTTGCCGAAACTAATCAACGCTGGTGATGGTTCTGGGCAGCATCCCTCGCAAAGCCTACTGGATTTGATGACGATTCAACAAGAATTCGGGCATATTCGAGGACTTAAGGTGCGAATTGTCGGTGACTTAGCTCATTCGCGAGTTGCTCGTTCTAATGCAGAGATCTTACAACGGCTTGGTGCAAGCGTCACCTTCAGTGGCCCGTTAGCATGGTATACCAGTGACTTCGACCAATTTGGTCAGTATGTTGACTTGGATGATCAGTTAGCCGATGTCGATATTGTCATGCTATTGCGGGTCCAACATGAACGGATGACCGCCTTAAGCAACGAGCACTTTGATCAGGCGGATTATCATCGTCAATTTGGGTTAACAAATGCTCGTTATGATCATTTAAAGGATCGAGCGATCATCATGCACCCCGCTCCCGTTAATCGCGGCGTTGAAATGACTAGTGACTTAGTTGAAGCCCCCAAATCACGTATTTTTAAACAGATGACAAACGGTGTCTTTGCACGAATGGCCATGCTAACAATGCTGATGGAGGATTAACATGACACGACTACTAATTAAGCATGCTCAGATGGTCGAACAGCCTGGGCAATTAATCGATATCTTAATTGAAGATGAACGGATCGCGGCTATTGGTTCGTCACTGGCAGTATCTGGAGACGAAGTTATCGATGCACGGGGGGCACTGGTTATGCCTGGTTTGGTTGATGTTCACGTCCATTTTCGTGACCCAGGACAAACGGACAAGGAAACCATTACCACTGGTTCTAAGGCAGCGGCACGCGGCGGTTTTACGACGGTGTTAGCAATGCCCAATGTGCAGCCAGTACCAAATACGGCAGCGACACTCCACGAGATGGTAATTCATAATCATGAAAAAGGGCTGGTTCACATCGAACAATACGCAGCGGTTTCTGCTGAACTAACCGATCAATCCATTAACGACTTGGTTGGTCTCGCGCAGGCTGGTGCGGTCGCCTTTTCAAATGATGGTAAAGGCGTTCAATCTGCAGCCACGATGCTAGCAGCTATGAAAGCGGCGGTAAAAGCTAAACGTGTGCTATCAGCTCATCTTGAAGATAACGACTTAATGGGCCATGGCGTCGTTGATCAATCCATTGCTGATCAATTGCGGGTTGCTGGGATTGACCCCTTGGCCGAAACGAGTCAATTAGCTAGGGACTTGGTATTAGCGCAAGCGACCGGTGCCCATTATCACGTGGCACATTTGTCGACCAAGGGCAGCGTGGAACTCGTGCGGTTAGCTAAACTGCATGGGGTTCACGTCACTGCAGAAGTGACACCACATCATTTGCTACTAGACACGACTGCGATTCACGCTCGAAAAGATGTGAACTTAAAAATGAATCCGCCATTACGCACGCCAACTGATCGCGCAGCCGTAGTGGCGGGATTATTGGATGGCACCATCGACATGGTAGCGACAGATCATGCTCCTCATACGGTAGCGGATAAAGCAGGGGATTTAATATCGGCAGCCTTTGGTATCACTGGATTAGAAACATGCTTTCCGTTGCTATATACCCATTTGGTGCGTCCCGGCATTGCAACATTAGCTCAAGTCCAACGTTGGTTAAATCAAGCACCAGTAAAGGCTTTTAACTTAACGGCACCAACAACGATTCAGGTGGGGCAACAAGCTGACTTAGCGTTATTTGATTTAGAACATGCCCATCCTATTCAAACGGACGAGTTCGCGTCTAAAGGCATGAATACACCGTTTATTGATGAAATCGTTTACGGGATGACGGTGGCAACTATTGTTGATGGAAAGCTAGTTTATCGAGCAGATTAGGAGGACGCGATGCAACGGCATTTGATTTTGGAGAATGGATCAGTTTATACGGGAACCGCTTTTGGAGCGACGACCAGTGTTGCCGGCGAGTTAGTCTTTAATACTGGGATGACCGGCTATCAAGAGTCAATCACGGATCCGTCCTATATTGGACAGATTCTGGTCTTTACCTATCCGTTGATTGGCAATTATGGTATCTGTGCCGATGATAATGAGGCACCCACACCGAGTGCTAGTGCAGTGATTGTCCACGAACTTGCGCATCGGCCCAGTAACTGGCGAATGTCGGCGACGTTACCAGCTTGGGCAGCGGAACACGGTTTGCCGGGGTTAACAGATATTGATACGCGGGCTTTAACTAAAGAATTACGGGACCAAGGTAGTATGAAAGCCATGCTGGTAGATGAAGTTACACCGGCGATTAAAAGCCAGTTACAGTCGCTGTCTTTGCCGAGGAATCAAGTCGCCACTCACCAACCAGTTTTATCACCGAATCAGTCGACAATAACCACCGATTTGACGATTGCAGTGATTGATTTTGGCACGAAAGCATCTATTGTAGATGCGCTTGTTCGTCGTGGCGTAAAAGTGACGGTTTATCCAGCGGATGTTATTGCTGAAAGAGTGCTCGCCGATAGGCCAGATGGCGTTTTATTGTCTAATGGGCCAGGTGATCCGACCTCAATGTTAACTAGTCTACCGTTGATTCGTCGTTTGCAGGCCCAATTACCACTGATGGGCATTTGCCTAGGACATCAGTTGTTTGCGTTAGCTAATGGTGCAGAAACATACAAAATGAAATTTGGGCACCGTGGCTTCAATCATGCGGTTAAACGATTGCTGGACGGACAGTTGGCATTTACGGCACAAAATCATGGTTATGCGGTAGCTCAAGCGTCACTGGCTGGTACCGAGCTAGTCGTTACACATGAAGAAATTAACGATCACACAGTTGAGGGATTGCGGTTAAGAAATCGACCGGCGTTCTCAGTGCAATTTCATCCCGATGCCACACCTGGTCCTCACGATGCTAGCGCATTATTTGATGACTTTCTTGCCAGCGTAGTCAAAGAAAAGGAGCAATTACATGCCTAAACGGATAGACTTGCACAAAATTCTCGTCATCGGTTCCGGTCCAATTGTGATTGGTCAAGCAGCAGAATTCGACTATTCAGGTACGCAGGCGACCATGGCCTTACGTGAGGAAGGTTACGAGGTGGTGTTGGTTAATTCTAATCCAGCGACAATTATGACTGATCAGGAGGTCGCTGATCGAGTGTACATCGAACCACTGACGGCTGAATTTTTAATGCGTATTTTACGACGTGAACACCCTGATGCGATTTTACCCACGTTAGGTGGACAGACGGGCTTGAATTTAGCTAAAGAGCTGTCGGAATCCGGTATTTTAGCAGAATTAAACATCGAGTTATTAGGCACACCCTTGTCAGCCATTGAAGCAGCAGAAGATCGGGAACAATTTAAAGCTTTGATGAAAAAATTGGGTGAACCCGTCCCAGAGTCAACGATTGCGACGACTGTTGCGGCGGCGGTGCATTTTGCTAACGAAATCGGCTACCCGGTGATCGTGCGACCTGCCTACACCTTGGGTGGCACCGGTGGCGGAATTGCCCAGACGGAAGCACAATTACGCGAAATTACGGCTAATGGGTTGAGTTTATCGCCAGTGACACAAGTGTTAATTGAACGTTCAATCGCCGGTTTTAAAGAAATCGAGTTTGAAGTGATGCGCGATGCACAAGATACGGCGTTGATTGTTGCCTCAATGGAAAATATTGATCCGGTAGGCATTCACACCGGCGATTCACTGGTCGTCGCTCCAGTCCAAACATTATCTGACCGTGATTATCAAATGATGCGTGATGCCGCCTTGAAGATTATCCGAGCGTTAAACATTGAAGGTGGTGTCAATATCCAAATGGCTCTGGATCCCAACAGTTTTCACTACGACATTATTGAAGTGAATCCGCGGGTTTCTCGCTCATCGGCCTTAGCTTCGAAGGCCACTGGGTATCCGATTGCTAAGATGGCGGCTAAAATCGCTGTTGGGCTGACACTAGCCGAAGTAACTAATCCAGTAACTGGTAGTACAACGGCCGCGTTTGAACCGGCCTTGGATTACGTCGTGGTTAAAATTCCTCGTTGGCCGTTTGATAAATTTCCAACAGCGGACCGACATCTTGGCACCCAGATGAAGGCCACTGGCGAGGTGATGGCCATTGGGCGGAACCTAGAAGAGGCACTGAATAAAGCGATTCGCTCATTAGAATTAGGCGCGACTCCTGATTATGTTTCGGTTAGTAACGATGATTTACTGCAGGGTTTGATGCCAGCGCGCGATGATCGCTTGTTCCAATTACTGGAATTATTACGACGCGGTCAAACGATTGAAACGTTGCATGAACAAACGGGTATTGATGTTTTTTTCTTGGACAAGTTAGCTCACCTGGTTGCCTTAGAAACCGCGCTGCAGCAACATCCAAATGATTTAACCATCCTAAAAGAGGCTAAACAAAATGGCGTCGCTGACAAAACCATTGCTCGTTTGTGGCAGAAGACAGCGCTAGCGGTGCGTCAACAACGATTGTCGGCAGGTATTAAACCAGTTTATAAGATGGTCGATACGGCTGCTGGCGAGTTTGTTTCACAAACGCCGTATTACTATGGGACTTACGAGCAAGTCAATGAAGCAAAGGTTTCTACTAAACCCTCCGTGTTGGTGCTCGGTTCGGGTCCAATTCGGATTGGCCAGGGGGTAGAGTTTGACTATGCGACCGTCCATGCGGTCAAAGCTTTACAAGCCGCTGGTTATGAAGCAATTGTCATGAACTCCAATCTAGAGACTGTTTCAACGGATTTTTCTGTCTCAGATAAGCTTTACTTTGAGCCACTGACGGTTGAAGATGTGCTAAATGTGATTGATTTGGAACAGCCGGTAGGTGTGATTGTTCAGTTTGGTGGGCAGACAGCCATTAATCTGGCGGCACCGTTAGCCAAACGAGGCGTTAATATCTTGGGCACTAGCGTCACCGATTTAAATCGGGCAGAGGATCGGGAAGACTTCGACCAAGTGATTAAGCAACTGGCTTTGCCGCAACCATTGGGGCAAACAGCGACTACGGTGACGGGGGCGCTGCAAGCCGCCGCCCAGATCGGGTATCCCGTCTTAGTGCGGCCGTCATATGTGCTTGGTGGTCGCGCCATGGAAATTGTCACAAATGCCAGTGAACTCACGGATTACATGGGTCGGGCAGTCAAGGTATCTCAGGATCACCCGGTCTTAATTGACTCGTATCTGACTGGATCAGAAGCGGAGCTAGACGTGCTATCTGACGGTGAAACGGTTGTCATTCCTGGCATTATGGAACACATTGAGCGAGCTGGTGTGCATTCGGGTGACTCGATGGCCGTTTATCCAGCCCAACAGTTGAGTCCAGTAGTGCAAGCGGCAATGGCAGATGCGGCCATCGCACTAGCTAAAGCGTTACACATTCGTGGGGTGATGAACGTTCAGTTTGTGATTCACCAAAATCGCGCGTACGTCATCGAAGTGAATCCACGGGCATCGCGAACCGTACCGTTTATCTCTAAAGTCACGCACACGCCGATTGCTCAGTTAGCAACGCGAGTGATGATGGGTGAACGGTTAGCAGAAATGGGCTTTACAACCGGGGTATTACCTCAAGCACAACAAGTATTTGTGAAAGCGCCCGTTTTCTCATTCACGAAGCTGCCAGCGGTTGATTCATTATTGGGGCCAGAAATGAAATCAACTGGTGAAGTTATGGGGGGCGGATACTACCTTTGACAAAGCCCTGTATAAAGCCTTTGAAGCAGCAAAAATTCATATTCCAACGACGGGCAAGATTTTGTTTACAGTGGCAGATCCGGATAAACCGGCGGCGATTGAATTAGCGCAACGTTTTAACGAGTTGGGGTACGAGCTGGTTGCCACTGCCGGAACTGCCCAAGCTCTCACCGATGCTGGGTTAACGATCCAGCGCCTTGGTAAAGTAGCTGACTCGGCAGACAATCCGGTGACCGCTTTACACCATGGTGATTTACAAATGGTGATTAACACTACCCAACCTAGTCAACGCACTCAGTTAGATGGTCAACAAATTCGCCAAGCCGCAATTGAAAATGCGGTCCCACTCTTCACAGCTTTAGATACAGTGGCCGCCTTGTTGACGGTGTTGGAGTCGCGAAGTTTTGGATTAAAGGCGATGTAAGCGAAATGTTTCATGTGAAACATCCGCTTGAATCAGAGTGTTAAGGTGAATTGTTTCGATTCAAATAAACCAAGCATGAGCTCGTGGGTACAGGAGCGCATGCTTGGTTTTTGTGTGTCAATTATTGATTAGTCTGCTTTAAAACATGCTTAACTAAACGGCCTATGATGAAACGGTAAATTTGCGGATGATTTTTGGTCATCCAGACCATTAAATGATCCCCAGCAGAGTGGTGATAACGTAATTTTGGTCTTGGATCAGTCTTGGCACGTTTTCCATATGGAAAAGCTGGTTGCTCGCAGGAGAGGATGTTCCGGTGGCCAAAATGAGTGAGCTGTTGGGCTATCTTTCGCATGGTCCAAAGTGGTGAGATAACAGCCAGTTGGGTCAGCTGTGGGGTAAAGAACGGCACTAAAAAATTCCTTGAGTTACCGTCGGCGAATTGCCTTAACTCAAGGAATAAACTGGTTGATAGCAGGTCGGTTAAATTGTTTTTAGATCATGACATTTAAACCGAATCGGAAGTCTTAAAAAGAATCGTGACACAAGTTGCCATGAAGAAGGTGGAGGCAACCGGGATAAAAGTTGCGTTTTGAGCCAAAAAGAGAATTAGTTCCAGAATTGCGATAATCCAGACCAATGCCAGAATGAATCTTTTGATTTTAACCATAATAGCCATCGCTTCTTATATATTAATATTATTAAACTTATTCATAAAACACAAGTCGGGTTGCTTTAACATTTCGTAGTTACCTCAAGGTGCGTACTTGTTTGCAATAAATTAGCTTGTTAGGATGGACAAGGTTGTCAATAAAGACGAGACTACTTTTGAGAAATAGCATTAACGATAGAAGCAGGAATTATAAAAGGAGCTTTTGATGAAATATCGTACATTAGGAAAAACAGGATTTAAAATTAGTGACGTTTCGTTAGGTACGTGGCAACTGGGCGGTAAGTGGGGCGCCCCTTTTGATGAACAGGATGCCCAAGCAACGTTAGCGGCGGCTTATGATGCTGGGGTTAATTTCTTTGATACGGCGGATATTTATCAAGATGGACTTAGCGAAAAGGCCATTGGGACCTTTTTAAAAGGGAAGACGGACAAAGTGCACGTTTCAACCAAAATTGGCCGTAAGCTCGATCCCCATGTGGCAGCTGGCTATACGCCGGCCAATATTGATGCCTTTGTCGACGCAAGTTTACAAAACCTGCAAGTAGATGCGCTTGATAATGTGTTGCTGCACTGTCCGCCGACAGCAGTCTATTACAATCCGGAGGTTTGGTTTGAACTGGATCGTCTCAAACAAATCGGTAAAATTCGCAATTATGGTGTCAGTGTTGAGAAGACCGAAGAAGCGATCAAAGCATTAGATTATGATATCTCGACTGTTGAAATTATCTTCAACATGTTTCGATTAAAGCCGGCCGATTTATTTTTCAAGTTAGCACAAGCTAAAAATGTGGGTATTTTAGCACGAGTGCCACTGGCCTCTGGATTATTGTCCGGGAAATATTCGGCTGAAACGAAATTTGGTGCTGAAGATCATCGTTCCTATAATCGCGATGGATCCGCCTTTGATAAGGGTGAAACATTCTCTGGTGTAGATTATCTGACTGGCGTTAAAGCTGCTGATGAGCTCAAGCAACGTTTGGGGACGGAGCAGTTAGCTCAAACGGCATTGCGGTGGATCTTGATGTTTGATGCGGTAACAACCGTGATTCCCGGTGCTTCCAACCCAGGCCAAATTGCGCGTAATGTTAGTGCATCGGATGCACCAGCATTAACGGATGAACAGATGGCCATCGTTCGTGACGTTTATAACCGGCTGATTAAGAATCCGGTTGAGTATCTGTGGTAATGTGTAAATGAACTAGCAACAAGCAAAAATCCGCTAAGCAGACCTCTTGAACGAGGTTGCTTAGCGGATTTTTGTGGTTCTTCAGGACCAACGGCACTTAATTAATGGCCGCAAATTGGCCAACTGCAATCGGCAGTAGTAGTTTGTTTTGAACTGATTTTCTACCTGATATGTTCTTAGATTCAAAAAGATCGGCCCTGCAAAATTGCATGAGCCAATCTTCTGAGTGATTTTTTGGTTTCAATCCTTATTCTGCATCATAAGCAGCTTGGAAGATCTTGATAATGTCTTCCTTGGTCCCTTTACGAGGGTTGGAGAAGGCGTTACCATCTTTCAAAGCATTTTCAGCCATCAATTCAAAGTCTTCTGGTTTAGCACCGATTTCCTTGATTGACTTTGGAATACCAACATCTTGTGACATTTGCTTCATGGCTTTGATGGATAATTCGGCGGCGTCACGAGTGGACAGACCTTCTGTATTTTCACCCATAATTTCAGCTAATTCAGCAAACCGCTCTGGGTCAGCGATGATGTTGTATTGTTCAACATATGGCAATAATAGGGCACAGCAGACACCGTGTGGCGCGTCGTATTGACCACCGAGTTGGTGAGCCATGGCGTGGACGTAACCTAAGTTAGCATTGTTGAAGGCCATACCGGCGAGCATTTCTGCTTCAACCATCTTGGTCCGAGCTTCTAGGTTGTGACCGTTAGCGACGGCTTCACGCAAGGAAGTTTCGATCAACTTGATTGCTTCAATACATTGTGAGTCTGTGATCGGGTTGTGATCCACTGAAACGTAAGGTTCGATTGCTTGTACGAAAGCGTCCATCCCTGTAGCAGCCGTTAAGCCCTTTGGCACATCCAACATCAAACTAGGATCGTTGAAGGAAACCAATGGAATGTTGCGCCAAGAAACCACAACAAACTTCAAGTGAGTTTCTTCGTTAGTGATTACCGCGTGACGGGTCAGTTCTGAACCAGTGCCGGCAGTCGTGTTGACAGCAATCAATGGAGGCAGTGCATTGTCAAGCGTTTCGATACCAGCCAACTTAGTGATGTCGTCGCCGTTCGTTAAGATAATCCCAGCGCCTTTACCGGTGTCGTGAGCAGAACCACCACCGACCGTAATAATGGAGTCAGCACCGGATTCTTCGAATAACTTCTTTACTTCTTGGATGTTACGGATTTTAGGGTTAGGTTCTACGCCGTTGTAAACGACGTAGTCCACCCCAGCTTCTTTCAGGGAAGTCAAAGTTTGTTCAACGGCACCATCTTTTAAACCCTCTAGGAATTTATCAGTGACGATGACGGGCTTTTTCATTCCCAACATCTTAGCACGTTCACCAATTTTACTAATCACACCAGGGCCAAAGAAGTTGACACTTGGCATCAAAAAATCATAACTACGTTCAGCCATAACTGAAGAACCTTCTTTCAAAAATTGTGCGAACATTAAGTAACTCATTCACAAGTAAACTATAACTTCTATACTTACAATTATCAATAGGGTTTTTAAACATTCACAAAGTCAATAATATCAATGGATACGAACCGTTACAGTCGTGTAGCTTTCATAAAAACGCTTTCATACATAATTAACACTTTTCACAAAATTGCCGTTTAATGAGCCGCCTTAAACATTGAGCGGGCAAAGTTTACTAGTTTTCAAATAAATTGCGGGAAAATTGACGTTTCTAAAACAGATGTTTTATTTTATTAAAAATAGGGAGTCTGTTTTTAAGTATTTAAAGCGTTTTCGTGTTAACATAATCAAGTCAAGAAATTGTGAACTCACAAGGCCGACAAAATTTATATAGAAACGAAAGTGATTGGAAATGGCAGTATTTTGGACGTCGATTCAGAGTGTTTTATCGATTGTATTAATGATTGCAGTCGGTTATTGGGCGCAAGGACGTGGCTGGTTTGATGACAAGTTTTCCGGCGCGTTATCAAAGGTAATTATGAACATCGGATTGCCGGCTTCCATCTTCATGGCGATGCTCGAACGTTTTAAACCGGCACAGCTGGCTACACTGTCAACTGGTTTGCTGTACGTTATCCTAGCGGTTGTCATTGGCTATGTATTGGCCTGGTTTTTAACGCGGCTGTTCCGAGTACCCAAGGGGCGGCGGGGTTTAATGATGACGGCAATGAACGGGGCAAACACGGTCTTTATTGGCTTGCCATTGAATGTGGCCTTATTCGGTCAACCCTCGGTACCGTATCTTTTGGTTTATTATATTGTGAACACCGTCGTCATCTGGACCGTTGGGGTGTGGATTATCGCCGCTGATGATCCAACCACTAGTGGTAAAAAAGCCCAATTTGATTGGCATCACTTATTACCAGTGCCACTATGGGGCTTTATCGTCGCATTGCCATTTATCTTTTTCTGGCCACAAGCAGCAACTAGTTTACCAAGTTTTATTACCACTACGTTAACCGCCATTGGTGGACTGGTGACGCCACTGTCCTTGATTTATATCGGCATTATGTTGCGTAATTTTGGTTTGAAAAATATGTCATTTGATGGTCATGTCATTTTGACGTTACTTGGTCGTTTCGTGTTATCGCCAATTATTATGGCGCTGATCATCTTTGTTGGGTTACATGCCGGAGTTCCGATGGTCGGTGTATTTCAAAAGACGTTGATTATTCAATCAGCAACACCGGCATTGGCAGTATTGCCTATTCTAGCTAATACTTATCACAGTGATGTTAAATTTGCGACTAACATCGTCGTCGCGACTTCCACGTTATTTATTATCGTGGTACCAGTCATTATGGGGATTATTAACTTAGTGTAGGTTAAACGGAATGACCGTCGAAACGCTAGATGAGATTTTAATTGACGAATAATGAGTAATCGGGTACGCTATGCACATGTTAACTTTGAAGCAGTTTAATTTTTGAAAGGAGTGTTTAATCATGATGTCATTGTCACAATTCTGTTGTTGTTACACCTGTTTATCAAGCCAAACGATCATAATCGCGGCAAACCAGGTCTGTTAACACGATGGAATTTTTCAATGATTAACGATGATTAAATTACTTTCGTCGATAAATTCAGTGAAAAATTGTGTAACGGCTTTTGTCCGCGTGTGGGCAAAGGCCGTTTTTTGTTGTCTTCATTTTAATGACTAGCGCCCACACTTGAATTTCAAGAACGTCTAGAGGGGAAAAATAAGATGAGAAGACAACCATTTAAAACACGCACGCTTCTGATAGTAGCCATCTTCGGTTTATTGACGCTTGTATTAACTGCTTGTGGTCAAAAAAAGACTAGTGCCAGTGATCAACAAACCTTACGATTAGCAGCACAAGCGCCATTGGACACGATTGATTTAGCGAAGGCGACGGGTTACGGTCAAACCGGGAATATTTATGAAAGTTTCTATCGATTAGGCAAACAAGGGAAACTCACACCAGGATTAGCAAAATCGGTTCAAGTAAGTTCGGATGGTAAAATGTACACATTTCACCTGCGCCCCGGTTTGAAGTGGAGCAACGGAGATGCTTTAACAGCGAAGGACTTCGTTTATTCGTGGCGGCGAACCTTAACGCCGGCGACCAAGTCACAATACGCCTATTTGTTTGATGGGATAAAAAATGCGACTGCTGTTAATCAAGGGCGGATATCGCCAAAAAAATTGGGCATTAGCGCGCCGAATTCTCAGACCGTAGTTGTGCAACTTGACCGGCCGATTGCATATTTCAAGCTATTGATGGCCTATCCGTTGTTTGCCCCGCAGAATCAACGGGTCGTTGAGAAATACGGTAAAAAGTACGCAACTAAGGCTCAGTACATGGCTTATAGCGGACCGTTTAAATTAGTTAACTGGAATGGCACTGGTAATCACTGGCAATTTGTTAAAAACAATCAATACTGGGACAGAAAAGCGGTTAGGCTGCATAAGATTACCTATCAGGTGCTTGGCAATCCGACCACCGGCGTTGAAATCTTTCAGCAAAAAAAGTTGAGCTTAACGTTGCTGTCGAATCAACAGGTCAAGAATTATCGGAATAGTTCATTATTCAAAGAGTATCCCTATTCCTTAATCAATTACTTGAAGTGGAATTTTCATGACCCGGATGAAACTAATAATAAAGCCACGAATAATCAAAATATTCGTCAAGCCGTTGCATTAGCCATTAATCGACCACAATTGACGGAGAAGGTGTTAGGCGACGGGTCGCGGGTACCAACTGGTTTTGTCCCAGGTGGGCTAGCTCATGATCCGAAAAATGGACGTGACTTTGCTGATGAACAAGCAGTTCCAGACACTGTCACTTATAATCCGAGCCTAGCCAGAAGAAAGTTTGCAGCTGGATTGAAAGAAATTGGTGAGAAGCAAGTCCATTTGACCCTCCTAGCTGCTGATGACGATGCCTCAAGCAGCGTGGTGACCCAATACTTGAAGAGCCAACTGGAAAAAACGTTACCAAACTTCACGCTAAATATTCGATCTATTCCAAGCAAAGCAGCGAACCAACAGGGGCAAAAAGGTGATTTTGACGTAAGCCTGTCCGGTTGGGGTGGTGATTTTAATGACCCCATCACTTTCCTGCAAATTCCCCAGAGTAACACCGCCTATAACTATGGTAAATGGTCAGATAAAACGTACGATGAACTGATTAGTCGCGCGGAAGGAGCTGATGCGAATACCCCAGATCGCCGTTGGCAAGATTTGGTGAGTGCGAGTCAGCGACTCAATGAAGTACAAAGTTTTACACCTCTGTATCAAGCCAATTATGCTTATCTGCAGCAAAAGAATGTGCATGGCATTATTCATAATACGGCAGGGACTCAATGGAACTACAAATATACGTACATTAAATAGTGATATAACTGGGATCTAAGTCGGCAAGTGCAGTCACATGACTTAGGTCCCATTTTTTGACAATTAAGAATGGAATTGAAGGTTCTATTGCGATCTTTAATTGGCTGAAAACCCTTTAATAACAAGGCATGACAGAATTTTACAACTTGTTCCTTAGAACGATTTCAGATTAGTCAGAAGACTGGCTTTTTAGTGACTGAATGTGCTAACGTATAGCTATTACAGTAGTACTCAGTAAATTGTACTCAAGTAAATACGGAGGCACGAAAATGGCATCGAATCCAGAAGTCAAGCCACGCTTAATTGATGAACAACTCTGTGTGGCAGTTTATAACGCAAATAAATTATTCAACCACTTTTATATTGAAACGTTAAAGCCATATAATTTAACCTTTCCCCAGTACATCGCGCTCTGCGCTTTGTGGGAACATGATAAGCTTACGGTGAATGAAATTGGGTCTCGCTTGAACCTTGATAGTGGTACTTTAACACCACTATTACGGCGGTTGGAACAAAATGGCTGGGTAAAACGGACCCGTTCAAAGATTGACGAACGGCAAGTGATCGTCCGTCTAACACCAATGGCTAAATCAAAGCGTGATGAAGTTTATTCACAGGTCACGGACTGCCAGAGCTTGTTGGGGTTTGATGATCAGACCTATGTTAGCTCTCGGACGGCAATGTTTGACTTAGCGGATCGGTTGAAGTCAATTGATCCTAAAGATCTAGCCGCCGAGGCCGAGACTAAAGACTAACTCAACAAGAAAGCTATCTGTCGTTATGCGGCGGATAGTTTTTTTATAACTAAATGAAGGCGGAATAGACATTATGAAATATGTCGCAGTGTATTGTGGGGCTTCCACTGGTAACAAGTTAGTGTATCAAGCGGCAACACAAAAACTAGGCCATTGGCTGGTCGATCATCAGCTAAATTTAGTCTATGGTGGCGGGCGAGTTGGCCTAATGGGTAGCTTGGCAGCGGTGGTCTTAGCTGATGGGGGAAGTGTTCATGGCATTATGCCCGAGGCGCTGTTTAAGCGCGGGGCGGCAGCGACTAATTTAACTGAACTGACGATCGTTGAAAGCATGACACAGCGTAAACAGCAGATGATGGCTCAAGCTGAGGCATGTATTGCATTGCCGGGTGGACCAGGTACGTTAGAGGAAATTTCAGAAGCATATTCATGGACAAGAATTGGTGCCAACCAAAATCCGTGCATTTTTTATAATGTTGACGGGTTCTATGACCCGTTAAAGGTCATGTTTGATCAGATGGTGGCTGCTGGCTTTTTAACACAAACTGATCGGGATAAATTGTTGTTCTCTGATTCACTGCCAGAAATTTGGTCGTTTATAGAAAACTACAAACCGCCACGAATTCGTACTTATTGAGTGTGTTTCACGTGAAACTATCGCAAGATGATGAATGTTATAAGGACTATTTCAACGTTAAAAAAACGTCATGTGTTACATTGACCTCATCAAGAGTGTGAGGAGATGTCGACATGGCGTTTTTATTTGATTGGTCAAAGATGGAAACCGAAGAATATACTCATGATGTCACGCAAGGATCTGTCGTCCAATTAGGCGAACGGAATTATATTATGTTGTCAGGAACAGGCGATGAACATAGTAAAGCGTTCATGACACAAGCCAAAGCGATGCTAGCATTGGGACAGTATTTAACCGAAGCACCACAGCATCATATCGAAATTAATGATTTCCGTAACTATGTTCACTATCCGCTGAATGTTAGCTGGGTAGGCAACGTTGGTGAACCTCATGGAGACTACCAGATGCTGATGAAACATCCGAACTTCATGCCAGCAGCGGCTGTTGAACAGGCCATTGATCAATTAGCACAAAGCGATTCGGTGGTGGGACAGATTAAATATGGTCGGTTTGAGGAAGGACTAGAGGCGCAAATTGGACATGTTGGTCTGCCTGATGCGACCACCGTACAACAATTAAAGGCATTTGTTACGGAGAGTCCATTTGCAATCGACGAGACAGAAGGCGCTCATCGAGAACTCTATCTAAATGACATCACCACCTTACCAGATACACAGTGGCAAACAATTTTACGTCAACGCGTAACGCCCGTTGATCAACGAGCCGCGGATCAGTTTTCCATTGCAATGAATTAGCTTTCATGACTAGTCAATCAAAAAGCGATTTCCTTTTTAGGGAAATCGCTTTATTTATTGGTCTCTAATGCGTTGATAATACTGTCTTCCATATTTTCCGGGGTCGTGGTTGGCGCAAATCGTTTAATGAGGTGACCATCACGACCAATTAAAAATTTGGTATAGTTCCATTTGATTCGACCATGACCTGAAGCTTGCTTTAAATAAACGAATAGCGGATCGGTCTGGTCACCGTTGACCTGGATCTTTTGCGTCATTGGAAACGTGACCCCGTAATGAACTTGGCAAAAGTCGTTGATGTCAGAAGCGTCTGCTAACTCCTGATGAAATTGATTTGAAGGTAAACCGAGCACAACCAAGCCCTGGTCTTGATAATCTTGGTATAGCTTTTCCAACCCTTTTAATTGGGGGGCTAGTCCACATTTGCTTGCTGTATTCACAATTAAAACAACTTTGCCACGATAGGCCGAAAGATCAAGCGGTTGGCCGCTCAATTCGGTTTCTTTAAAATCATAAATTGTCGTCATCATGAACCTCCTATAATGCTTAGTGCCCCCATTATGGAGAATTAATCAGTAAAATGCGAACATTTAGATTGGGTGCTGAAAACAATTAAGATTGTCTGTCGGATAGATTGACGTCAGCCATCGCTGACAAGACATTAACCGCTATTTGAAGTTGATCTTCGTTAAATTGAGCTAAAACGGTCTGATAACGTTGCCGTTCCGCCTCATGCATCTGCGTATGAAGGGGTGCAATCAAATGGCCACGTGCCGTGATCCGAATGAAGACGGCTTTTTTGTTATCATCCGGATGAAATCGGTTAATTAGTCCCGCCGTCTCTAAACGTTTGATGTATCTAGAAAGTAACCCTTGGGAAAAATCAATCTGGGTGACTAAGACTTGATAGGCTAGTGTTTGATCGGGGGCTTGGTCAATATAACCGAGCAGTTGCATTTCTGAATGATTGAGATGCAAATGTTCAAGTTCTACAATTGTCGCAGCTGGTAATTGGTCTTTAAATTCATTCATGGCAGTTTGCCAGAAGTGCTCTTTGAACTGATCTTGCGTTTGGTTCAAAGTATGGATCGATTGACGCAATTGTTGAAAGTAATCCGTCATGCTTAAAATCTCCTTGCTGGAACAAGATCGTTTGGTAGCTTCAGGGACGTTTTAATAATAGATTACTAGTAATTTATATGCAACTAAGAGATCGAGTCGTTGCTTTGGTGAAATTGTGATCCATCCTTGCTGACTTCGCTTTAGTAAGCGCTTACAAAAAGACTAGGAAAAACGAACCTGTGATGATAAAATGAACTCGTATTAAATTTGAAATTGTTTTCACAAATGAGGGGAGTTTTATTATGGCAAGGCTAGGTATGAAAGCAGCAGCTTTAGCAGCGGCAGTAACAATGGGTAGTTCCTTGTTTTTGATTCCAACGACGGGAGTTAATGCAGATGATAACAATCAGGTTGTCCTGAAACAACTTGAGGGGTCGCCACATAACAACGAATCATTTGCTGTAACGACGGTGGCCATGAAGGGCGATAAAATCTTAGCTGCCAAAATTGATGAATTTCAGTTTGTGAAGAAGGGTAGTAAAGGCTTTACAGGTGTACCGAATAGCAATAGCGACTTTGGCAAGGGTTATAAGAGCGGACAAATGCTAATTTCAAAGAATGCGAACGATGCCGCCTACTCTGATCTGATGAAGACGAACGCTAAAGCAACTAAATCTCGTGCTGATTCAATGACAGCTATTGAAAACTATGTTAAAGGCAAAACTGCTAGTCAGTTGCTAAGTGCCACCAAGAAAAATAAAGCCATGCAAAAGAAAGTGATTTCAGGGGCCACATTGGCCAGCACGAATGGCTATGTTAAAGCAATTGCTAATGCAGCCAAAAAAGGTTATACCACTAAAGGGACCACAGTAGATGATGACAACGTTGTTTTGAAGCAGATGGACACGGCGCCGCATGGTAAACAGGCATTTGCTGTCACTACTGTGGCGATGAGTGGCGACAAGATTGCCGCAACGAGCATTGACGAATTCCAATTTGTTAAAAAAGGAAGCAAAGACTTCACTGGTGTACCCAATAGTAACGCGAAGTTTGGTAAAGAAGGTTACAAGAGTGGTCAGATGCTTATTTCCAAGCAGGCCAATGATAAGGGCTACTCAGCACTGATGAAGAAAGAAGCTAAATCAACTCAATCACGGATGAAGTCGATTAAGGCGATCGATCAATTTGCTGCGGGTAAAACAGCGAGTGATTTAACGAACACGGTTAACGACAACAAAGGTAAAAAAGCGGATGTTGTGTCTGGAGCAACCCTAGTTGATACCAACAATTATCTCACTTCGATCGTCCAAACAGCCAACCAGCAATAGTTGACCCGGTTTGGTAAAAATTGAATTTTCACTAGCGAAGGCTCGCAAAATTATGGTACATTTAAACCCTAATAAGCGTGCGTATAATGGTTCAGCACAAGGATTTCTCTCTCCTTGTGCTGAATTTTTTTGCTTAAAATTTAAGGAATGAGGTCTGTATTTTGGAATTTCAACAACGGTTACCACACAGTTTTAAAGAAACAGCGTTATTTATGTTAGTGATTTCAGTTCTATCGGTAAACATCATCGCTCCGCTCATCACCGGTTTAGAGATTGGATTTTCAATGAGTCATTGGCTGGGAGTTCTACAGCAAATTCCACTCTTGTGGTTATTTGTCATTGCGCTAGTCTTCTTAACAGATAAACCGAGTGGCCAGCTGGCAAACTTGATTTTGGAACCAGGCACACCATTTAAGGCGACGATGCTAATTCGGGCCATGTGCCAAGTGTTCTTGATGTCCCTATTTTTAACTGTTCTCGGTACATGGATTGGCACACGACAGATCACGATGACCCCGATTCATCACTTCTTTCAAATCTGGCCACGTAATTTCACAATTGCGTTTATTGTCGAAGGTTTCATAGCGCAACCCATAGCCAGAAGCGTCATGGCATTCTATCACCGTCAAAGTGATGCGACTGAAGAAGTTGAATGAGGCTTAATGAAGCTGACTATGCTTTGCTCTCGCGCTGATGACGTAAAGTCAAAAGTATGATAGGCTAAGACGACAAGTAAACATCAGTTAGAGAACCAACCGTGCGGATGTTTAGCGCGGCTGGTTTTTATTAAAGAGACGAGGTAGTTATGTTAACAGTTAACGACGTCAGTATGCAGTTTGGCACTCATAAACTCTATAGTGATATTAATCTAAAATTTACACCGGGCAATTGTTATGGCGTGATCGGGGCAAACGGTGCTGGCAAGTCCACCTTCCTAAAGATCATTGAAGGTGAGCTCAAGCCGACAACCGGGACCGTTAGCCTTGGGCCTAATGAACGAATGAGCAGTTTAAACCAAAACCACTTTGCCTTTGAGGATGAAACGGTGATGAATACCGTTATTCGTGGTCATCAACGGTTATATGAGATCATGAGCGAAAAAGAGGCCTTGTATGCCAAAGCTGATTTTAGCGATGAGGATGGGATGCAGGCGGCGGAATTAGAAGCAGAGTTTGCAGAACTGGATGGATGGAACGCGGAGGTTGAGGCTAATCAGCTGTTGCAGGCACTCGGCATTAATGAAGCCATGCATCAACAAAAAATGAGTGAGCTGACCGAACCGCAAAAGGTTAAAGTACTCCTAGGCCAAGCGTTATTCGGTAACCCTGATATTCTATTGTTAGATGAACCGACAAATGGTCTGGATGTTCAGTCGATCAGTTGGTTAGAAAACTTTTTGGCAGACTATCAGAATACGGTGATTGTGGTTTCTCATGACCGCCATTTTTTAAATCAAGTATGTACGCACATGTGTGATGTGGATTTTGGTAAAATCACATTGTTCGTTGGAAATTACGACTTTTGGATGGAAAGTAGCGCCTTAGCAACAAAACTGCGGAACAGTGCCAACCAGAAAAAAGAAGAGCAGATTAAGGAACTACAAGATTTCATTGCTCGTTTCAGTGCAAATGCTTCGAAGTCCAAACAGGCGACTTCACGGAAGAAGCAATTAGATAAGATTACACTAGATGACATCAAACCGTCGTCACGAAAATATCCCTTCATCCAATTTACGCCAGATCGGGAGATTGGTAATGATCTGCTACGAGTAGACGGTGTATCAAAGACCATCGACGGGGTGAAAGTACTGGATCAGATTACATTTACACTCCGTCCAAATGAAAAAACAGCGTTATTAAGTCGTTCAGATTTGGCCACGACGACATTGATGCAGATTATTTCCGGGGAAATATTACCAGATACAGGGACAGTGACCTGGGGACAGACGACCACGAGAACGTATTTGCCCAAGGACATCAATAGTGAATTTGCGGATAGCCATTTAACAATTTTAGATTGGTTGCGTCAATATGCACCAAAAGGTGAGGATGACAACACCTTTCTTCGCGGCTTCCTAGGCAAAATGTTATTTTCCGGAGAAGATGTGTTGCGGGAAGTTAATGTCTTGTCAGGTGGGGAAAAGGTTCGGGCCATGTTATCAAAAATGATGTTGAGCCGAGCCAATGTCTTGTTGATGGACGATCCCACCAACCATCTAGATTTGGAATCTATTACCGCTTTGAACGACAGTCTCATTGCCTTCAAAGGTGCCGTGGTGTTTACGTCCCATGACCATGAATTTATTTCCACAATCGCCGATCATCTAATTGAAGTCAGTGACCGAGGGATTGTTGAACGTGCCGAAACGAATTATGACGAATTCTTAAATCATGAGTTTGTTCAAAAGCAAGTAAGTGAACTATATTAGTCAGGCAATTTGAAGTTTTAAAAACCACCGTCTCGGCTTTATCGCGACGGTGGTTTTTTAAGCATCAATATTCCAACGAACGCCGAACTGATCGTCGACAACTCCGAATGAGCCACCCCATTCTTTGACTGTAAAGGCAATGATGACGTGGCCGTGCGTTGCTAATTGACTGAAGAGTTCGTTGGCCGCTTCGAGAGCATCAAAGTGAAGACCCATTGAGACAGTTTGACCAGGTTGAACTTCTGGGGCGCCTGGAATGACATCCAAGGCTGAAATTTTGAAATGTTCATTTACCGTTAAGACACTGTGAACAACCAAATCAGCGTTTTTTTCGCTGGCTTCGCCAAACAATTGCCCAGCTGTCTGGACAATGAGCGAACCGCCTAAAATTTGTTGATAAAAGTGTTGCGCTGCATTGGCTTGACCATGAAACGTTAAGTAAGGTGAAAACTCCATCGTAAAATCTTCCTAATCTTTTATTTGAAATCGCTTCCATTATCGCATATTTAGTTAAAACTAGTCTAACGAATGAAAGATTTGGTATCTGATCTAAAAATAAAGTATATTGATGATGGAAACGCATACAAAGACGATTGGAGGAAACGATGATGACTTTCAAACCACAACAAATTTTAGTTCCTTTAGATGGGTCCGAAAATTCTGAACAAGCATTGTCCGTTGCTGCCGACATCGCCCAGCAATTTGACAGCCGCCTGCACTTAATCCGGGTCTACAATCCAGCATTTGCATCAGCTGCAGTCGACGTGAGTGAAGCCGTTAAAGGGTTTGATAACAATATGATTATGGAAGGCAAACGCTATCTAGAGGCCAAGGTCGTTCAGTTATCAGAAAAAGGCGTCAGCAATGTGGAAAATCATTTGGTTCAAGGCAACGTTAAAAAAACGATTGCGATTGATTATCCACAAGCACATCAAATTGATCTGATTGTGATTGGAGCAACTGGATTAGATGCTTTCAGTCAGGCTGTCTTAGGGTCAGTTACTGGGTATGTCGTCAATCGAGCCACGGCAAACGTGATGGTGGTTAAAAAAGAGCCGACAACCGAGTAAGAGGGTTGTTGAGGTCGTGAGTTATAAATAAAAGTAATTGTTTCACAACCGTTTGACTATAGCCGGGGTCAATCAGTATGATGTGGGGTGTGAACGGTGATACGCCGTCAATTACAATAAGTGAATTAAAGCACAAATATGCTGAAGCAAAAGTGAAAAGGGGTAATCTCATGGCCGAAAAATTTCAGTTTCAACCAAGCAGTATTGACACATTGCAATCACATTATGATGTGGTGATCATCGGCTCTGGCAGTACTGGCTTGGTTAGCGCTTTACAGGCGCACGAACTGGGATTAAAGCCCGTCATTTTAGAGAAAATGGCTAAAATTGGCGGCAACACAACGCGGGCCTCGTCCGGAATGAATGCAGCTGAGACAAACGTTCAATTACATCATGGAGTTGTCGATAGTTATGAAGAATTTTATGACGAGACCCTCAAGGGCGGCGGCAATCTCAATGATCCAGATCTACTCCAGTATTTCAGTACACATGCTGCACTCGCCATTGATTGGTTAGCTGATCATGGAATTCGGCTTGAAGATATTACCATTACTGGGGGAATGAGTAAGATGCGGACCCATCGCCCCGCGAGCATGGCGCCGATTGGTGGATTTCTCGTGACCGAGTTGCTCAAGCAAATTCAGGATCAGCAATTACCACTCTTTACTGAAGTGACGGTGACTCGTTTGAATAAAGATGAGGCTGACACTGTCAATGGGGTGACGGTTACTTTACCAGATGGCGCGCAAACGCAGATTAATGCAGGCGCTGTTATTTTGGCCACGGGCGGGTTTGGTGCGAACGAATCAATGATCGAAACTTACCGTCCGGATTTGAAGGGTTACAAGACAACCAATCAACCTGGCGCAACTGGTGACGGCCTGAAGTTGGCTCAGGCGGCAGGCGCGGCGCTTGTGCAGATGGACCAAATTCAGGTGCACCCCACTGTCCAGCAAGATAATCCCCATGCCTTTTTAATTGGTGAAGCCGTTCGTGGTGAAGGGGCGATCTTAGTTAATGCAGCGGGACAACGTTTTGTCAATGAATTAGATACGCGAAAAGTCGTTTCTAATGCCATAACTGCATTGCCAGCGCACAGCGCTTATTTGATCTTTGATCAAGGCATTCGTGACCGAGTCAAGGCAATTGAATTCTACGATAGTATTGGTTTAGTGGTCACTGGCGATAGTTTGACTGAATTAGCGCAGTCGTTAGAAATTCCTAGCGAGCAATTGGCTGACACGGTCGCCACTTGGAATGCGGCTGTGGATGAAAATGAGGATCCTCAATGGTCACGAACGACGGGGATGGACCGACAAATTACCGAAGGACCATTCTTCGCGATTCACATTGCACCAGCGGTTCACTACACAATGGGTGGCGTAAGGGCGAACCATAAGACACAGGTTCTTGATGAGAACGGTCAAGTTATCACTGGATTATTTGCCGGCGGGGAAGTCGTTGGCGGTCTTCATGGAAACAACCGGATTGGCGGAAACTCGATTGCTGAGACCGTAATCTTTGGTCGCCAGGCTGGTCAACAAGTGTTTGAATACATTAAGCAGTCTTAAAATATGAAATTAAAAGCGTTGCGTGACTATAAGTAGGCAGTGATGCCATAAAAACGAGCTTCGCATGATGATGAATTCATGCGAAGCTCGTTTTTAAGCGGTCCAATTTTGACTTTGAGCGTTTGTTTTTGGTTGGAAAGTGAAATTTACTGTTTAGCTTTGTCTCAAATGCTGCTTGTTGCTAATGAGTATTTGGTCAGTTGCCCATCGTGTAGCCAGTGCTGGCATCAAGCTTGAACCGTTTTTTTAGGCCATCAGTTACATAAATTTTCTTTTCGTTCGTGATGAAAATGGCTTGTATGCCTTGCTTCTGATTCATATACGCTAGCCCACCGGTTAAGCCCTTATCAAAAGCGGCATTTGATAGGGCATCTCCATCAATGGATTTCTTTGAAACAATAGTCACACTAGCTAAATTATTTTCATAAGGATAACCGGTCTTGGCATCAAAAAGATAAATGTATTTATGGCCGCCAGACATCAAATATTGTTCGTAGGTTCCAGCCGTCACGATCGACATGTCACTTTCTTTAATGGTGCCAACCGCATCGCCACGAGGCTTAACCGGGTTTTGAATGCCAACCGTCCACGGCTTATTGTGACCTTCTGGCGAGTGACCCATGACAATGATATTGCCGCCAAGATTGATGATGGCGGAAGTGACACCATTCTTCTTAAAGACTTTTTTGACTTGATCGGCGATATAGCCCTTGGCGATTCCACCAAAGTCAAGGCGCATCCCTTTTTTCGTTAAATAAACGGTCTGCTCCTTATCGTTAAGTTGAACATCATGATAATCAACGAGGGGTAAAGCAGCGTCAATCTCTGACTGCGCTGGAACGCGTGCACCAGGTAGACCAATTTTCCATAAATTGGTAACGGCACCAATGGCCATGTCAAAACTACCTTCAGAATTCTCGGAAACGGATAGGGCCTTTTTAACCATCGGATAGAAATCATCGGGTACTCGAACTGGTTTGATCCCAGCATTATCGTTAATTTTGTCTAGCTGGGAACCACCTCGGGTTAACGTTGATTCATCGTCCATATGGTGAATTTCTTTAAAACCTTTATTGATCACATCTTTTTTGCCCTTATCGTAAATTGATAAGGTACAAATTGTTCCCATGATCATTTCACTTTTCTCGTATGGATTTTTAACCATTGGTTTAGCCTTGGTTTTGGGCTTCGACGAACAACCAGCTAATGTCACAACCAGAACGACTAACAGGCTACCCCAGATCAGCGCTTTTTTCATGTATGCAAACTCCTTTAAGGCCTCTAAACGGGCGTGGTGATGACTTGTGAGAACTGTTACATTTTACTCCAAAAAGCACGTGTTGTGTGCAAAAGTCTGCAACCGATTATATCTGGGCGACTTCGAGTAAATGACTTATTTCGGCCACTGAGTGAGTCGCTTTAATTGCCTTAACCCAAGCCACGTCTTGAATTTTCTGAAGCAGCTGCGAAAGTGCGGCCAGATGTGATGTTGCATCAACTGGTGCTAGACCAATGATTAGTTGAATCTTTTTCGCAGGGGTATGACCTTCAATTTGAATCGTCATTGGATGCTGACAAAGCAGTAGACTCATTCCTAAATCGTTGACACCATCATTCTGTGTGGCATGAGCTAACATAATACCATCACCTAGCACCATATAGGGCCCGTTTTTTTGAGTTAGATTAATCACTTGCTCTAAATAATGGGGATGGATAAGGCCATCATGTAGTAAGGGACTAAGCGCAATTTTGACACCCTGCTGCCAAGACAAAACATCAGTTGAATATTTAATGTGGGCTGTTGGCAGCAGGCGCTGCAGACTGCTTAATGTTTCATCAGTTTCAGCTTGGTGTGGATGTTTGGATTGATTAAGATAACCATGCAGTGCGCCCGTTAGGCCATCAAAGTCTTCGATTCGCGCGTAGTTACTGATGATATCGAGTAAAGCATTTATTCGGGCTTCATTAAAGTTGATATCTGATAAATGAGCGTTGACTAGAGCCTTACCGATCGTTTCCCAATCGCGGTGGTTCGGCAGCGGAGATACGGTTACTACCGGAATTTCTAGAGGGACGGTCAATTTGATGGTACTAATAATGAGTTTGATATGATCCAAGTCGTGATTTTTAAATTGGAAAACACTGAGTGGTTGTGAGAAGGCAATGTTTGGAAATCGTTGGGTTAACTGCTGTTGTAGAATATATGAGGTACCAATACCGCTTGAACAGACCACTAAAACATCCGTTTGAACAGTTTGCTCATTTTCAATTGATCGGAGTTCACCACCAAAATAGAGCGCAATTAAGGCGATTTCATCATCACTAAGTTGGCCATTAATAAATTTTTCAAATGGGCGAATTGCATATTTGGTGAAAGAAAATAGTTCTTGGTACCCTTCAGTGATTTGCTCTAAGTTCGGGTGATGATAAGGAATCATAAATTTAGACCGATAAAAAGCTGATAATAGATGAGTGGATAAGGTTAATTCAAGCTTATCAGGGGAAATGCTGGCGCTGGAGGCAGCATTGAATCGGTCGATTATCTCGCGCGCAATCGGGAAAATTCTTTGTATTAGGCCGTCAGTTTTATTCACGCGGTAAAATTGACTCGTGTTAATAATGCGACCCAGAAAATAAGCCTCGCTATAATTTTGGACATCATTAGCGGCAAGAAAGTTAATGGACCAGTCGATTGATGAGGAATCAACGGTAGTTCTTCTCGACGGTGAATCTGGTAGTTGATTTTGTGGATCCTTGATGCGATCTAAAAACCACAGAATAAACTCATCGAGTGTGGATAAAGCATCATCGGTGAAATAGTTGCCGGTTATTTTTTCTAATTTATGAATTTCTGTGTTAATTGCAATTAATCGTGACGGATTAATATCAATTTGACTATATAGAATGGAGCTTCGATCGTTCAAGGCTTCTAAAACCCAATTTCGTTGGGTGATTTCCGAACCAGCAAGAAACTTCCCAGTGGTACCTTGAACAATTTCTAAGCGATGAGTGGCTAAAGTTTGCCGGACCTGTCTTAGGTCAGAGATCACCGTGTGTTTTGAAACATTAAAGCGTGCCGCCAAGTGAGTTAACGAGAGCGCTTGATGATTAATCAGTTCCCAAATAATTAGTTGGCAGCGTTGATGTTTCGATAGTTGATCAATCGTTGCTTGAGCATCTGAGAAGTGCTCAAGCAACGATTTTTTGGTTTCACTTTGAATGTAATATCCGGCTCCTAGAATATTGGTGACAGGTTCTAAATCATCTGCAAGTAGTGCTTCATTAACGCGTTTTAAAACGTAAAAGACGCCTCTTCGCGATAGATTCAATTGAACTTTTAAATCATCAATTGTGGCATAGTCGCTTTGCTCGATAAGAAAGTTCAAAAGGTCATTGCCGTGTTTAATTTTTGTATAGTTAATCATTTGTCACGATCTCCCCAAGCTAACGTTACTTTTGTGGTGAATAAATTGCACTATCAATAGTGTAAGTATTGCACTTGTTAGCGTTTTCATCAATGATACGATAAGTGCACCATCAATTATTGGAGGCGAAGGAATGCTCAGCGATTTATTAAATCGAGAGACAATTCAGTTGATTTCTGGAGAGGCATTAACCTGGCAGGAGGCCATTGGATTGGCTGCGAAGCCGTTGGTTGAAAACAATAGTGTCACGACTAAATATGTCGATGCCATGATCAAGGTTGTTGATGAAGAGGGCCCTTACATTAACATCGGTGATCATGTGGCGTTAGCTCATACTCGGCCTGAAAATGGGTCGAATAGAATTTCTTTGGCACTACTCAAAACAACGGAGTCGGTCAATTTAGTTAATGCGGATCATCCGGTCACACTCTGGTTTGTCTTATCAGCGGTTGATAATCAGAGTCATTTGCAAGTTATTCGACAATTGATGATGTTATTAACTAATGAGACAGCACTTAATGCTTTGAAAACAGCCACGTCGGTTGATGATTTGATCAAAGTCATTGCAACTATCGACGACACAACGGAGGAATCAAAATGAAAATTCTAGCAGTGTGCCAAAGCGGTCTTGGTAGCAGCTTTATGGTTCAAATGAACGTCCAGCAAATTTTAAAAGATGAAAACGTTGATGTAGATGCAAACAACATTACCGTTGATCATTCAGATGTCGGTAGTGCTACTGCCGACGCTGCTGATTACTTTTTTGTTGAATCGACATTGGCCGATGCTTTGAGTAGTATTCCAAAAGACCGTGTTGTTTTGTTGAAGAGCTTAATCGATAAAAAGGAAACAACAGATCACGTCAATGATGTGTTGGATCGTAATCAGATCCAACATGATTAGTGGGGAAAATTAATTATGAAAAGTGTACTGAACTTATTCGTCTCCATCGCGACGCAACCAGCAATTCTGGTGGCATTGATTGCGATGCTAGGCTTGTTATTACAAAAGAAAAAAACAACAGAAGTGGTTCAAGGAACAATCAAAACCTTTGCAGGATTCTTAGTCCTGACAGGCGGTGCTGGCATCTTAAGTGCCTCTTTGACACCATTTGCTAAGATGTTTCAGTTTGCACTCCACGTTCAAGGGGTTGTACCAAGCAATGAAGCCGTGGTGGCCATTGCGCTAGTGAAATACGGTTCAACAACGGCGCTAGTTATGTTGGTCGGTATGATCGTAAATATTTTGCTTGCCCGGTTCACACGCTTTAAGTACATCTTTTTAACGGGCCAGGCAATGCTGTACATGTCTTGTCTGACAGCTGTGATTTTAGTAAGCGCCAAGTTAGGTACTGGGTGGCAAACGATTCTGCTAGGCGGCATATTTGAAGGGACATTATTAACAGTCACCCCAGCTTTATGTCAACCCTTCATGCGAAAAATCACCGGTGGTGATCAGGTTGCTATGGGGCACACTGGGAACATCGGTTATGCAACGGCTGGCCTGATGGGACAGTGGTTTGGTAATAAAGAAAAAAGTACCGAAGACATCGAGATGCCTAAGGGATTAAGCTTTTTACGGGACTCGACAGTGTCGATTACGTTGTTAATGGGTGTTGTTTATTTGGCATTGGCCATCGTCACGGGTCCTCATTTTGTCGAAACAAAGTTGAGTGCGGGAACGAATTATTTGGTTTACTCACTCGTTCAGGCAGGAACATTTGCAGCGGGCTTTGTGGTCGTACTGCAAGGGGTTCGCATGATTTTAGCCGAAATTGTGCCAGCTTTCCAGGGAATAGCGCAACGTTTGGTTCCAAATTCAAAACCGGCTTTGGACGTGCCAATTATTTTCCCATATGCACCTAATGCTGTGTTAATTGGCTTCTTTACCAGCTTTATTGTTGGGACAATCAGCATGTTTATCATGATCGCATTACACACCACGGTGATTATTCCCGGTGTGGTCGGTCACTTCTTCTGTGGTGCCGCAGCGGCAATATATGGCAACGCAACCGGCGGCCGTCGGGGTGCAATTATCGGCGCATCCGTGAATAGTTTGATCATTAGTTGGTTGCCACTCTTTATTCTACCGGTTTTGGGCACGCTGAAACTGGCAGCGTCTACGTTCGCCGATACAGATTATTTAGTACCAGGAATCTTGCTTGGTAATCTCGGTCATCTTGGTACGGTTGCGATCGTTATTGGGATTCTTGGCTTCTTGGCAGTCGTGTTAGTCCTTAGCGCGATCTTAAACGGCCGTGATAAAGCCGCTGCTAAATAGTCACTCGCGTTATTGACCCGGTAAAGTCCCTCTTGCCGGGCCATTTTTGAAAGGAAGAGAGTTAATCATGATTTTTACTGATTCAGATCAAGATGCAGTTAATGCGATTCGTTTTTTAAGTGTTGATATGATTGAAAAGGCGAATAGTGGACACCCAGGACTACCGATTGACGCTGCACCAATGGCCTATGTTCTGTGGGAGAAATTAATGAATTTTAATCCGCATGACCCTAAATGGATAAATCGTGATCGCTTTGTTTTAAGCGCCGGACACGGTTCAGCATTGCTTTATAGTTTGCTTCACTTAAATGGTTTTGGGGTCGAAATTTCTGATTTGCAACAATTTCGTCAACTTGGCTCGGTTACGCCGGGACACCCTGAAGTGACGGAAACGCCAGGAATTGATGCAACGACGGGTCCACTTGGACAAGGATTGGGTATGGCTGTTGGGATGGCGATGGCCGAAAAACACTTAGCAGCGATGGTTAACCGTCCTGGTTATAACGTGATTGACCATTACACCTATGCCATCGTTGGTGACGGAGATCTCATGGAGGGAATTAGTCATGAGGCGATCAATTTGGCCGGGAATAAACGCTTGAATAAATTGATTGTATTGTATGATTCTAATGACGTTTCTCTCGATGGCCCGTTAGCGTTAAGTGCGACTGATAGCGTTCGTGATCGTTTTAAAGCGGCCCAGTGGGATTACGAAGAGGTGCTTGATGGTAATGATTTGGCGGCAATTAGCCAAGCCTTGATCCGTGCCAAGAAAAATGACCGGCCAACGTTAATCGAAGTCAAAACAGTTATTGGTTATGGGACACCCGAAGCCGGCACCAATAAAGTTCATGGTGCCGCACTTGGTGAGGCTAATTTGACCCAAATGCGTCATTTTTATGATTGGTCTTCCCAGCCTTTTGAAATTTCAGATTCAATTTATCAAACTTATCACGACGAAATGGCCGATAAACTGGCACAGTACAATGCTTGGCAAACAATGTTCACTGATTTCACCACCAGATTTCCTGACCAAGCGCAGCGGCTAACTGTGAATACATTAGACATGACAGGGGTAACGGTTGACGAACGAAAATACGCGACACCAACAGCGACGCGAGTGATCAACGCAGATTTGATCCAACAGATCGCCAAACACAATGAAAACTTTTGGGGTGGCGCTGCTGATCTTTCCTCCTCAAACAAGACACTTTTAAGCGACGTTGGGGACTTTACAGCACTGTCACCACAAGGGCGTAATATTTTCTTTGGTGTCCGGGAGTTCGGAATGGCCGCTGCGCTTAACGGGATCATGTTACATGGTGGCAGTCGCGTATTCGGTAGCACCTTTTTCGTCTTTAGTGACTATTTGAAGGCCGCAATTCGATTGGCCGCCATTCAAAAATTGCCGACTACATTTATTTTTACCCACGATTCATTAGCAGTTGGGGAAGATGGACCAACACATGAACCGGTTGAACAATTGGCGGCTTTGCGAAGCATTCCAAATGTGAATGTATTCCGGCCTGCTGATGCCTCGGAGACGTTGGGAGCCTGGCAAACGATCAGTAAAATTAATGACCGGCCTAACGTTCTCGTTTTGACACGGCAGAAACTACCTCAATTGAGCTATGCTAGTGCGGCTAATGTCGAAAAAGGGGCATACGTTATTTCCCCAGCAAAAAGTCAGACACCTGATGGTATCTTAATTGCCACGGGATCTGAAGTTAGTTTGGCAATCGAAGCACAAGCACAGTTGCGAGATCGATCCTATGATTTGGCAGTTGTCTCCATGCCAAGTATGGAGCGATTCCGAGCCCAATCTGTTGAATACCGGGAAAGTGTGTTGCCACCAGATGTATCTCGCCGGATCTCCATTGAAATGGGCAGCGCCTTTGGCTGGGGTGAATTCACGGGTCTGCATGGCACTAACATTAGTGTCAATGAATTTGGCATGAGTGGCAAAGGACCTGAAGTGGTTAAACAATATGGGTTCACCGTCTCAACGATCGTTCAAACGTTTGAACGATTATGGCGAGAAACAGAAAATTAACCAGTAAATTTGGTTTAAGACAAATAAACGCGGGATATAAGTTGATAGGTGAGCAGCATTAAGCTGTCATCGATTGGCTTACGTCCTGCGTTTATTTAGATTGTAAACACGATATATATTGTATTGGCCGCCAACGATTAATTGCTTGTCGGGATCGCCAAACGTTTTTCTAGCCAGGCCTGGCCAGCCGTGAGTCCAGAGCAGCAGGCCCAATAGATGAGGGCAACTAACAGATACACGGTCATGTAATCAAATTGTTTGCCACCTTCGATCTTGGCCCGCATGAACATTTCCGAAACAGTGACCATGGCCGCGAGCGAAGTACCTTTAAACATGTCTAGAAGGATGTTTCCTAGTGCAGGAATCGCGATTCGAAAGGCCTGCGGTAAGATGACGTAGCGAATCGCTTTGGTGTAAGAGAAGCCTAATGAATAACTGGCTGACCACTGCCCATCAGCAACGCCCATAAACGCTGAGCGAAAAACTTCTGAAACGAAGGCCGCGGCGTTTAAAATGAAGGCAATTGCTGCCGCTAAGAAGGCATTAAGCTGAATGCCAGTGTATGGCAGGCCAAAGTATAGAATAAATAGCAGCACCAAGGCAGGTACGCCACGCATAAAGGAAATGTAGGTGCGCGTTAACCAATGGATGATCCGCCGAGAACTGAGTTGACCTAACGTTAAAATGAGCCCCCAAATAAGGGCACCAGTAAAACTGACCGCGGTTAACTCAACGGTGAGTGGCAGTCCGCCCAAAATAAACGGTAACGCGTGCCAAGCAAAATGAGCATTAAAAAAATTGGGGATCGTTAGCCAGGATAGTAATTGATTCATGAGCGAACTCACTTAATCCTGATGTAGGTTGTTTTCACGGTTGGGCGTTTAGAGACATCCTGGCCGCCGTAAAATTTTTTAGATAACTTAGCAATCGTGCCATCAGCTTTCAGCTTTTTGATTTCACGATCAACTTCTTTTTGTAACTTTGAATTACTCTTTTTCATCAAAATGCCGGTGCCGTTTTTATCATCTTGAGTGGTGAAGTACAGATTCTTCGGGATGGTTAATGGTAAGTTTGGCAAAGCCTTTAAGGCCATGGATTGCAGGTAATAGTCATTTAAAATCACATCGGTGCGGCCATTAGCGACATCTCGCAAATAAACGTCATTGGAAACATTATCGTAGTTGACCTGTTTAGCACCCAATTGACTGGCCAGTTTTTGATAATTGGTGCCTGCTTCACCGGCGGCCTTTTTACCTTTAAGGTCAGCAAAACGATGGATACCTGAGTCGTCATCTTTTCGTACAATCATGCTATCAAAGCTATATTTATAAGGGGTTGATAGTGCAAACTGCTTCTCACGCTGTTTACTGATGCCGAAATCGTTGGCGGCCATTTGAACGGTGCCGTTATTAACGGCCGTTAGCATCCCATCAACATCCATTTCCTTGAATTTAACTTGTTTATGTAGTCCTTTAGCAACGGCCTTAACAACGGCAACGTCGTATCCGGTCAACGCACTGCCTTTACTTTCGTGATATGAAGTTGGATATAAGGTCCCGGAAGTGGCGACCGTCCATGTTTTTTGGGTCGCTACCTTGTCATTTGTTGTCGCTGCTGTCTTGCCACAGGCGGTGAGAACAAACACTAACAATAATGAGCTAATCAATACTAAACCGTGAATGGTCCTTAATTTGTGCTGCTGAGTCACAAGTAAAACTTCCTTTCAGAATAAGATGGGTTAAGCATAGACTTTATTGTGAAAAATGTAAACGCATTCTTTTTGCATTTTAAACCCGTCATATCAAAATACACATGAAGAAAACGGATTTATTTTCACAAGCAAATTTATATCAACCGCCAAACTGTTGGCGAGGTTGGTTTGAATTAGTGAACAAGGGCCCCGTGGTATAGTAATGATTATCAATGGAAAATAGGTGGCAAACAACATGCAACACAAGCAACTGGCACAATGGCAAAAAAATATGTACGCACTATGGATCGGTAACTTTGTAACCGGTGCAGGTGCCAGCATGAGCTTGCCGTTTTTGCCGTTATTTATTAGTCAAATGGGTCACTATCCTAAGTGGGAATTAACACTTTATGCAGGACTAGCCTTTTCGGTCACGTTTTTAAGTCAAGCAGTTGTTTCGCCGTTATGGGGTAAATTGGCCGATCGAACTGGTCGCAAACCAATGCTCATGCGGGCTGCCGTGGGGATGACAATTACCGCAACCCTGACTGGTTTTTCAACTAACGTGTGGATTTTAATTGGACTGCGTTTAATTCAGGGGGCATTTTCTGGGTACATTAATAACGCCTACGCGCTAATTGCCAGTGAGGTGCCAATGGAACAAAGCGGCAAGACGATGGGCACGTTGACAACCGGAGCGGTGGGCGGCCAACTGGTTGGGCCGATTATTGGCGGATATATCGCTGGGTTATTTGGGTTTCGCATTCCTTTTTTCATCTTTGGTTTGCTGATGTTAATTGCATCAATCGTCACTGGACTGTTTGTAAAGGAAGACTTTACACCAGCAGATCCAAGCACAGCTGGGACAAAAACTAGTGCTTTTGCTGGGATCAAACATGTCCGGATCGTGTGGGCGATGATCATCTCTTCAATGCTCATTCAAGGGGCGACAACCTCTATTAACCCGATCATCAGTTTATTTGTTAAAGAACTCATGCACGCTCAAGGAAATATTGCCTTGGCCAGCGGGGTAATTGCCGCCTTACCAGGGATTGCAACGCTTATTGCTGCGCCACGCCTAGGAGCTTTGGGTGATCGGATTGGACCGCAACGGGTTTTGGTGGCCGGCTTGATCTTTTGTGGGTGTGTTTTCTTGCCGATGTTCTTTGTAACAACGGTGATGATGCTAGGGATTCTGCGCTTTTTGGTCGGAATTTCCGATGCCGCGTTACTGCCAGTGACACAAACAGTGATGACACTCAATACACCGCAAGAGGCGGTGAGCCGAATCTTTAGCTATAATCAGTCCGCACAAGCAATTGGTTCGGTGATTGGCCCAATGTTGGCTTCTGGAGTCGCTGGGGTGTTAGATTATCGATATGTATTTTTAATGACGACAGGTTTAGTGCTAATTAATCTGGCTGTGGTGGTGTGGGCTTATCGCACAGATTCAGTGGCGTCGGCGTCAGGCAATTGACACAAGATAAAGCGGTGATGATCTATTGGATTTATGGGCGGGATATGCGTCGAAAACTTCGCTGTAAGCGAGGTGAATACGGCGCAGATCCCGTTTTTTTAGCATCATTTGAGTTAGGCTGACCTGAGATCCAGCCGCAACGGACGACTTGGCGCGGGGAATAAAGCTTTGATTTTGGATTTTTTGTCAGATAGCTCATTTAGCAGTCACTTTGTTTCTTGACAAACTTGATAAGTTTTTCTAAAGCCATTTCGGCGGGAAAACTAACCTAACAACCAATGAAGGAGTAATGAGCTTAAACATGTGTCATAAAAGCTAACATTCACCTATACCAATTACAAAATTGGCCTTTACAGGTCGTAAAACGACTCCTATACTGCTCAACCATAGGCAAAGAGAGAATTAGAAAAGGGTGGTTAGATGAATGCAGCCAATACGGCCTTTATGGCTTTAGCAACCATTTTAGTGTTATTCATGACGCCGGGATTAGCCTTTTACTACGGCGGATTAGTCAGCAAACGTAACGTTGTGAATACAATGCTGTCGGTATTTGTTATCTGTGGAATTGCAATTATATTATTTATTGCTGTGGGCTATGAATTGGCATTTAACGGCGACTTTGTTGGTGTAATTGGTCGGGTCAATCACTTTTTTCTACATGGTGTTTCTTTAACTAAGCTCACTGCGACCGGCATTCCCGAAGGGTTATATTTCCTCTTTGAAATGATGTTTGCCATCATTACGCCAGCGTTATTTGTTGGTGCAGTGGTCGGTCGAATTCGTTTTAACTTTCTGCTTGCTTTTATTATCTGCTGGAGTTTATTGGTGTATTACCCAATGGTGCATCTGGTCTGGAGTACGCATGGGTGGTTAGCTCGCCTAGGCGTCCTTGATTTTGCTGGTGGGACAGTTGTCCATATTAATGCCGGGATAACGGCTTATATCTTGTCGGCTTTTCTGGGACCGCGGCTAAAAACGACTCAATCAACAGATGAGGCGCAGCCGTATAATTTACCGTGGGTATTGTGTGGGACAGCGATCTTATGGATAGGTTGGTATGGATTCAATGCGGGCAGTGCATTAGCCATTAATCAGGTGGCTGTGACTGCTATGTTAACGACAACCGTGGCCACGGCGACCGCCATGGTTGTTTGGCTGATCCTTGAAATGTCATTACGCGGTGGTAAAGTATCGCTTACCGGAATTTGTACAGGAACGTTGTGTGGTCTGGTTGGGATCACACCCGCCGCTGGTTATGTCACGGTGGCTGGGGCCTTTTGGATCGGAATGCTGGCCACGTTAGCAAGTTATGGCTTTGTTCATTATTTAAAAGCCAAAATTGGGATTGACGATGTGTTAGATGCTTTCGGCTGTCATGGTGTCGCCGGCATTACCGGTTCACTTTTAACTGGTGTTTTTGCCAAGCGTCAGATCAATCCGGTAATTTCGCATAATGGCTTACTATATGGTGGTGGGTGGCAGTTATTTGGCCGTCAGTTGTTAGGCACTGGGTTGACGGTTATTTTAGTGGCGGTGGCAAGTACAGCGGTTGTCATCAGCTTGCGGCGGTTTATTTCAATGCGGGTGACACCAGCAGCTGAATATCTTGGTTTGGATGAAAGTGAACACGGTGAGCGCGTTGATGATAGTGAAAGTTCAATTCGGCTAATTGCCCAACACAAGACAGAGTTTGCTGGTCAATTAGCCCGGCTGAACGGTGAGTCTAATCATGATCCAGATGATTGAGTTCTTCTTCCACCCGGCGCTCAGGAATAAACCAGATTAAAATGGCAAAGAAAGTACTGATTAAAATCATTGGCGGCCACCAAAGGCCGATCCCGATGCCGATCAATGGGATCAAAATGTAAGCCGTAATTTTACCAGGACGTGAAATGGCGTAACGCAATTTTTTGTTATCTGGATCCGCTAAAACCAAGGCCCATTCCAAGGTGAAGTAGCCGATAGATAGCAAAATAAAAACGATTCCATAGAAAAATTCGGCTGGGAAAGCGTTAAAGTGCTCATCGACAAATTTGCTGGCATATGGGAAAAATGATGCACTAAATAACATGAATCCGTTAGCCCACAAGACACCACCGTTAATTTTACGAACAAGTTGGAAAATGTGATGTTGGTTATTCCACATCACCAGCAAGGCAGTAAATGAAATGAAATAAGCAATAAAGCTCTGCCTGAGAGCCCAAATTGCGGCCCAAGTTGCTGTTTCAGGTTGCTTAAGCTCTAAGACCAAAATAGTCATAGCGATGGCAAGAACTGCATCTGTGAAAGCGGTTAAGCGTTCTTTACTCAATTTTCAGTTCCTCCTCCGAGGTTGTCTTTGGATTTATTATGACATAATTTATGAAGCAAATTCTGGTTGCTTTTGATAAAAAATAACCTGTTGATTGATGCACGCTTAGGTACAAAATCAACAGGTTAAATATTAATCGCAATCAATAATCAAACTTATTTTTTCCAGTGAGCCTCGTCAATTTGAACTAAAAATTCAAAATCAGGATTCAGTTGAACCGAGACAATCTGCTGGTCGTTAACTAGACCAATTTTACTGAAAAAGTCATGTTTCACGGGTCCATCACCCAGATCGTAAGTCGTACTGGTCTGACTGATATGATCGATGACAGTCGTGAGTAGCTGGTTGAAGTCGGTGTCAGTGTCATCGGTTAGCCATTGTAGTTCATCATAATTAAAAACAACGGAAGTCCGTCGTAAGTGGTGCATTCGCGTCAAAATCGCAAAAAAGAGATTCAACTCGTTTTTGGATAAATTAGCAAAGTCGACCCCCTCAATGTGCATGTCATTATTTGCCATAATTACAGCTCCTTTCAAACATCTGCATTGCCATACTGTTACCATACGCTTGCCTAACCATTTTAATCAATTATTTATGACCATAATCGCTAATTATAAAGTTTTACCATGCTTTGAGCACGATTACTGACGAACGGTCGTTTGAACCTGTATAATTACTTTTGTTGACTAGAACTCTGACAAGACTGAAGGAGTGAGCCACAAATGAGTAAGAATAACGAACCACATAAGCGCATTGACTTTGATAGCCCGAAGATGGATTGGGTGGTGGATCAGTTGTTTACTGATCCAACGGAGGGTGAGACGAGTACCCCGCACAGTTTTGAAATTTGGATTAGTCCAGAAAAATAATGCGTGTTTCACGTGAAACAAGTTTTGCTTAATCGGCACTAACCTGCTGATTGGTATGAATACCAGCAAATAACTCAGAGCACAGTCAGCCGCTTTGAGCCTGAGCACTAGCAAGTTGCTAGGCACAAGGATCAGGCTGACGTAGCTCGACAAAAGCCATCTCAAGGGATGGCTTTTTCGTTTGAAAATAAAGTTGGTGGTACTGGTTTGGCTAACCATGGAATTACTCTGGCAAAAGAGACATCTGGGCTAATGATTAGGATGTTCCTGCAAGAACGCGGCGTAATCAGCTTCCACCTGAGGTACATAAGCTTCTGCCCATTGTACCATCGCTAAATCGAACGCTTTATCGTTATCAATGTATCCATCAATCATTGGCGCAGTCGGTGTTTGACAGTGATCGATAGCCAGCAACCGACCACAAGCTTCAGCGTAGAGGTGAAATTGCTGCCAATTTAGACTATGCAGATCAACGGATGTTTTCATATCCCGAAATTGACGAACATAAAAGCTGTGATGACGACTTTGAAAGTAGCCGAGAAATGGGTCGGAAGCAGATTGGAGAATTTTTTGCGACTCAATAATTCGCTGACCTTCACTCTCTTCAAAAGTCGCGCTCAGATTCAATTGACGTTCTGCACCTGTTTTGCGCGTGGGCAGCGCTTCCTTGATTTGTAAGACTAAATGGCTACCATCGTTACTGGTGAGGAGGACTAAATAGCACCGTGAGCCAAAGCTGCCGACGCCGACACAGTGACGGGCGACGTCAGTTAGCGCATATTGTGACAGTAATAATGCCACGTCGGATCGTACCGTGGTTCGATAGGCCGCCAAATAATCGTTGATATGGCGAGTGACGTCATCATCGGTATGACGAGTAATCTTGGCATTGTCGATAAAGCGTCGACCATGGGCGGTTAGTGAAGTGAACTTGTTAACGACTTGTTCAGAGTTACGCTTCTGGGCTTTATCAATAAACGTTTGTATGAGTGGACGAGCTGGGCTGCTGGTCGGAGCCGCCGATAAAATGCTCTCCACATCATTTGCCGGATAGAATCGAGCCAATGTTGATCGTTGGCAACTAAAGTGAATCCCTTTTCGATAACTTTTAGCGACATGACGAACCGCTTTGTGGATCTTTTTGGCAGAAAAATCATTTTCTTGACCAGCTAAAATGACACTGACAAGTAGCCGTTTGACATCGCGTTCCCACGAGTTCACGCCAGCTTCGTCAAAATCGTTAAGGTCGAATACTAAGCGGCGTTCCGGCGAGGCAAAAAAGCCAAAGTTGCCTAGATGGGCATCGCCAGAGATAACCACGGGGATGTGGGTACTGGCTTGGTGATTTAGGTCATAGGCCATCAGTTCAGCAGTGCCCCGAAAAAAAGTAAACGATGAGACACCCATCCGCCGGTAGCGTTCCGGCAATAATTCGGGGACTAGCATGTCAGCGATGCGTGACATGAGCAGGGTGGGGTCTCGTTGTTGCGGGATAAAACGACCTAACTGGGCAAAAGGGACTTGTTGACGCAATTGCTGCCCTTGTTGGCATAAATTTTGTTGAGATTGCGTAACTTGAATGTTGGTCAGATTGAGTCCAGTATTTGACATGACCCAGCACCCCTTAAATTAGTTAGTGTAAACGCCTTGGTTCCATCAATTCGTGAACCAAGGCGTTTGTGTGCATTGCGTAAAATGACAAATTTTATAAGTATTTAGCGTCAAATTCAGGATCTTGACTGGTTAAAATCTTGGGACCATCTTTAGTGACAACGAGCGTGTGTTCATATTGACAACTCAAACTGCCATCCAACGTGCGAACGGTCCAACCATCATCGGCAACTGGTGCACATCGCCAATCTCCAATGTTGACCATTGGTTCAATGGTAATCGTCATACCTTCACGTAACCGGAGGCCCTTACCCGGTTCACCATAAGCAGGCACCATTGGGTCTTCATGCATCGTGGGTTGAATTCCATGGCCGACGTACTCGCGGACATCTCCGTAGCCCATTTCATCTTCGACATAATGCTGAATTGCCCAACCAATATCACCGATTCGGTTGCCAACCACAGCTTGATCAATGCCGAGATAGAGTCCCTTCTTAGTAACATCCATCAGTTTTTTGACTTCATCACTGACGTCACCAACGGCAAATGCCCAGCAAGAATCAGACATGTAGCCGTCGACGCTAATAACCGTATCGACTTTAACTAAATCGCCATTTTTTAGGAGTAACGCTTTTCTTGGGAACGCGTGACAAACTTCTTCGTTCACACTGACACAGGTTGCGTAGTCGTAGCCCTCGAAGCCCTTTTCCTCTGGTTTTGCGTGATGGTCGTCTAAATAACGGAGCGCATAGCGTTCAATTTCCCAACTAGAAATGCCTGGTTTGATGATATCGCGTAAACCAATATGCATGCCGGCTAAAATGGCGCCAGCTTTGCGCATCCCTTCAATTTCACGGGGTGATTTTAAAGTAATCATGACTAATTTTCTTCTCTTTTCTACAAGACTTAGTTACTCACTCGTCTAGTATACCCATTTACGCTAAAAAATGCAGGGGAGAGGAAGCTTGTGCCTGACTCAGGTCGTAATCGCATTTTCTGCCTAAGGGTATTAGTGTGATGAAAAAAAGTGCTTCGCGCAAAGATAACCCGATACTTCCTTGAGTAAAGTTGTTACCCTTCGTGGCTCATCTGGTGGTAGGCTAAGCCTAGATTAGGATCACGATGATGAAATGATCAGAAAGCATGGGTGAGATAAATGGCAAAAATTTCTCAAACAACAGATGTTGTCTATGATACGGCTTTAGATTTGAAATTAGATGTTTATTATCCAGAAGATCAGTCGTTGCTTGGTGGCATTATTGATATTCACGGTGGTGGCTGGTTCCGCGGTGACAAGGCAAAAGATGCCGATTGGGCGACACGATTAGCGAATGAGGGCTTCCTGGTGGTTGTGCCCAACTATCGAATCACGCCAGCTGGCTATTACCCAGATCCTTTGACAGATATGGACCACGTTTACGATTGGCTGCAACACAGTGACTATGACTTCGATAAAAGTAAAATTGCTGCGGTTGGTTCTTCAGCTGGTGGCAATATGACGGTTGAGATGGGCATTAAATTTGGGATTCCGATCGTCTCACTTTCTGGAATTATCGACATTGAGGATTGGTTACAACATCATGAAGCCGTCGTTGCTAAACCGGATACGTCGCAAGATTTTAATGCGGCGAGTGCTCAAATTGATCAAACTGGTGCGAATGACTCCTTCTATAAATGGTTCGTAACAAATTACTTCAACGGGCGAACGGATCAATTTAAGGATGCGACGCCATATTTACATGTGACGGATCAAACTGGGCCAATGTATTTAGCTAACTCACTCAATGAATTTGTGCCAACTTCCGGTGTAATTAGTTTGGCAGAAACGTTGAACGCGCATCAAATTCCCTCTACAAGTCGGTTCTTGACTGGCTCACGGCACGCCAAAGGTTATTTAGATGACGTGTACGATGAAACAGTGGCCTTTTTAAAGCGGAACTTAGCCTAAGTATTGGGCTGTGTATTACTTAACATCCAAGAGAGCGAGACATAAGTCAGTAAGTGCCGAGATAACGACGACCTGCGAATGATGATGGATTATTCATCGTTGGCAGGTCGTTTTTGGTGGCGTCACTTGACTTATGTTCCGGATGTTAACTATCTGGAAACAAAATTTAGATGCTAGTTTTGTCACGAACTCCCTTTGGTGGCCTTGACCGTTTGAAAAAATATTCACATAGATTATTTTAATGGGAACTGCGTTGTTTGACTATAATCTGATGTAACGGTTACGGTTATACCATCAGAGTTGTAATGTTAGCGCTGCCAACATTTCCACTGAGGTTCATTGCGCATCCGTGAATTCTACGATTTATCTTTGTGCATAAATTCATTTAACCACAGCTATGGAATGGAAAGGAAGTTTACTTTGGCAAATCAAACCAAACATCAAAAAGTTGTTTTGATCGGCGATGGGGCGGTTGGGTCCTCATATGCCTTTGCAATGTTGCAACAGCAGATTGCTGACGAGCTGGTCATTGTTGATATTCAAACTGATCATGTTAATGGGGATGCCTTAGATTTAGAGGATGTTCAACCGCTAACTGGGCCACTGAATGTGCATCCGGGTTCCTATCAAGATGCGGCTGATGCTGATTTAGTGGTTATTACAGCCGGCGTACCGCGTAAGCCGGGCGAAACGCGCTTGGATTTGGTTAATAAGAATCTAAGTATTTTGAAAACGATTGTCGGCCCGGTCGTCGAGAGTGGGTTTGCTGGTATTTTCATCGTCGCTGCTAATCCAGTCGATATTTTAACGATGGCGACCCAGAAATTATCAGGTTTTCCACGAGAACGGGTGATTGGTTCAGGAACTTCATTAGACTCTAGTCGATGGCAAGTGGCATTGGCGAACCGTTTATCTGTCGATTTGCGTACGGTGGATGCCTATATCTTAGGTGAACATGGTGATGGTCAATTTGCAGCCTACCAAGCAGCGACGATTGCTGGACAACCTTTACTGACAGTGGCTGCTAAACAGGGCGTTAGTCAAGCACAATTGTCGGATTTAGAGACTGCCACTCGCAAGAAAGGCGGATCAATCATTGGTCTAAAAGGCGCCACTTTTTATGGTGTGGCGACAAGTCTGATGCGGTTGAGTCGCGCGGTGCTACATAACGAAAACATCGTCCTGCCGATTGGCGCGCCGGTCGATGGTCAATATGGCCTCCATGACTTATACATTGGCACACCAGCTGTAATTAATGCGCAAGGGGTCGCCCAAGTCTTAGAAGTCCCGTTGTCTGCGGAGGAGCAAGCCAAAATGGTTGCATCAGCCAAGTCGTTACAGGCCATTGCGGCTGACGCCTTGTCCGACTAAAAAACTTAGCGACAGATAGATAAGTCTGGTTCGAACAGTGATGATATTAATGTTTTTAATCAGTCCTGCAGTGTTTGACTATCGGATTAAACGCGCGCTATCTTAAGCATAACAAAAATATCGTGATCTATTGAACAATCAAGAAACGATCAAACCTGTTTTTTTATATGCAATTGTTAATAAACACACAATAAAATGGAGGTACTACTAATGTCAGATGTTCGTGTAGAAGAAGATACGATTGGACCAGTTGAAATTCCTAGTGATGCGCTGTGGGGACCACAGACAGAACGAAGCCGGAATAACTTTCCAACCGGGCAGTTTATGCCGATTGCCATTATTCGTGCGTTACTGCAAATCAAAAAAGCCGCTGCGGAAGCGAACTTAGAACTGGACCAAATTGAGGCCGCAAAGGGTCAATTGATTGTGCGTGCGATTGATACGTTATTGGCGCTCGATGACGAAGAACTGCGGAAGGACTTTCCATTGCGAGTGTACCAGACTGGTTCTGGCACGCAAACGAACATGAACACTAATGAAGTCGTCGCTCATCAAGCGGCAAAGTTAGATCCCACAATTGAAATTTTACCTAATGATGATGTCAACAAGGGGCAAAGCTCCAATGATATTTTTCCCACAGCGATGAACATTACGGCAAGTGTGGCGATTGCCAATTTAGAGGAAGCAGCCCAACATCTGATCGATGAACTCAAGGTAAAACAGGATCAGTATTGGCGAACAGTTAAGATTGGTCGCACCCATTTGCAAGACGCGACACCCTTGACGTTTGGTCAAGAAATCAGTGGTTGGGTCAGTGCATTGGAACATGACCGTGATTATTTGAAGTCTTTGGACCATACGTTATTGGAACTGGCGATGGGTGGAACGGCTGTCGGTACCGGCTTAAACGCCGCGCCAGGGTTTGCCGATGATATTGCTAATCGAATGAAGCACGTTTACGGACAATCCTTCACGGCGGATACTAATAAATTCTATGGTTTGGCGCATCACTCCAATTTGGATGTGGTTCATGGTGCCATGAAGACACTAGCGGCCGATTTAATGAAGATTGCCAATGATGTCCGCTTCTTGGCTAGTGGTCCGCGGGCGGCTTATGCAGAATTAAATATTCCGGCCAATGAACCAGGTTCTTCAATCATGCCAGGTAAAGTTAACCCAACGCAAGCCGAGGCGATTACGATGGCGGCCGTGCGGGTGATGGGCAATGATGTGGTGGTGACGATGGCCTCCTCACAAGGAAACTTCGAAATGAACGTTTACAAACCGGTGCTCATCGACGCCTTTCTTGAATCGGCAGAACTGTTGCGGGGCACGATGATTGGCTTTGCAGACAAGATGATTCATGGATTGACCGTCAATGAAACACGAATGCAAGAACTTGTCGACAATTCCCTGATGACGGTGACAGCTTTATCGCCACATATCGGCTATCATGACAGCGCAAAAATCGCCCAAGAGGCTGATCAGGCTGGGACCACTTTGCGCGAGGCGGCCTTGAAGTCCGGGAAAGTTTCCGCGGCGCAATTTGATGAATGGGTCGATCCACTGAAGATGACGAACATCGATCGATAATCAGTCCAAACGGAGGCGTGAGCATGGCATTTCTATTCTTAAGTGGTCTAGGTCTGGCATCTTTGCTAGTTGGGGTGATGTTAGCGACCTTATCAAGTGAAACAGTGCGCTATCGTGATGTGACAGCGTTCACTGCGCCGACGGATGAAAAATAAGGGGAATAATTATGGGTTTAGAAAAGGTAAATTATAAAAAATTTCTTTGGCCGATTATTATTGGCTTAGTTATTTGGTTCATTGCACCCGTTCGTCCAGCGGGAATCTCACTGGCTGCCTGGCATGTATTAGCTATTTTTGTCGCGACAATTGTTGGGTGTATCACGCAGCCACTGCCGATCGCTGGGGTAGCTTTGCTGGGCATGACTTTGACTGTTCTGTTGGGACTCGTCCCGATGGAAAAAGCCGTGACGGCCTTTGGTACGAATGTGGTCTGGTTAATCGCCATGGCGTACTTTCTTTCTCGTGGCTTCATTAAGACCGGCTTTGGTCGGCGAGTTGCGTTAAATTTCGTGCGCTTGTTTGGTCGACGGACACTTGGACTCGCTTATGCGCTGATTGGTGTGGATTTAGTCACTGCACCGGCAACCCCAAGTAATACGGCTCGTGCCGGGGGAATCGTCTTTCCGATCATTGATTCGTTGGCGACTACTTTTGGCTCAAATCCTAAAGATGGGACTGAACGAAAAATTGGTTCTTTCTTGATGTTCTCAGAATTTCAAGGGGACATTATCACGTCGGGGATGTTTATGACCGCGATGGCGCCAAACTTAGTTGCTGTGGCAATGGCCAAGGCCGCGCACGTTAACATTACCTGGGTCGGCTGGTTCTTGGCCGCCTTGGTGCCAGGAATCATCAGTTTAATTGCAGTGCCATGGATTATCTATAAATTGTATCCACCAGAAGTCAAGGAAACGCCAAATGCAAAGGAGTGGGCGGAAAAAGAACTGGCGGAAATGGGGCCGATGAGCGTAGCTGAAAAGATCATGTGTGGTGTTTTCGTGCTTGCATTATTCCTCTGGGTTATTTCTAGCTTCATTGGTTTGGACGCGACGTTGGTGGCCTTCATTGCCGTGACGCTCCTACTAATCACGGGTGTTCTATCCGTGCAGGATGTCTTAAAAGAAACTGGCGCCTGGAATACAGTACTGTGGTTCTCGATTCTGATTTTCTTGGCGAACCAATTGACAGCGATGGGATTGATTCCATGGTTATCCAAGTCAATCGGAGTTGCCCTTCATGGTGTCAGCTGGCTGCTAGTACTCGTTGTTTTATTCCTGTTTTACTTCTATACTCATTATTTATTCGCCAGTGGGACCGCGCATGTTAGTGCGATGTATGCGGCTTTGTTGGCGGTAGCTATTTCAGCGCATGTGCCTGCAATGTTAGCCGCAATCATGTTAGCTTTATGTGGTCCGTTATTTAGTTCAACCACCCACTATGCAAGTGGTCCAGCGACCGTTATTTTCGGGGCCGGTTATGTCAAACAGTCTGATTGGTGGCGTCTAAATGCCATCTTAGGTGTCTTTTACATTATCGTTTGGCTTGGCGGGGGTCTACTCTGGACCAAAGTATTAGGATTGTGGTAAAAATTTTCCTCTAATGATTCAGTTAAACAAGCCATTTTTGAATTTGAAAAAATGGCTTGTTTTTCTTTTCTTGTCGAGCTACATAAGCCTGTTACCTGTGCCTATCCCAGCCCGATCAATTGGCAAAGGACGCCAACTTCTCAGGCTCGGTAACACCCAGCTTGTTTCGCTCTGAGTCCTTTGTCGAGCTACACCAGCCTGACGTCTGTGCCTAGCCCAGTCTGCCTAATTGGCAAAGAACGCCAACCAGTCAGACTCAGCTAGTGCTCGACATCACCCGGCTTGTTTCGCTCTGAGTCTCGGTTTAGTGCATTTATTTGATCATGGCAGTGAACAGATTGGTTTACTTTCGTCTTGAAACTTCTATGATGAATTTAGGATGGTAAATAGACAAGGAGGATAACCAAATGGCAGCAAAAGTGACAATTGGGAAAAGTTCTGTGACGACCACTAAGCTAGGTTTAGGGACGAATAAAGTTGGTGGTCATAACTTGTTTCAGCATTTAGTTGATGAAGATGGGGATGCGGTGGTGAAAACGGCTTTGGATCAAGGTATTCAACTACTGGATACGGCTTATATGTACGGTCTAGGTCGTTCAGAAGAGATTATTGGATCAGTGTTGAAAAATTATAATCGGGATCAAGTCGTGTTAGCGACCAAAGCGGCTCAAGATCCGGAAAATGATCTGAAGCCTAATAATAATCCGGACTTTTTGACTAAAGCGGTGGACGATGCGTTAAAACGACTGCAGACTGACTACTTAGACATCTTTTACATTCATTTTCCAGATGATCAGACACCTAAAGATGAGGCAGTGGCCGCCTTGGCTAAATTAAAACAGGCCGGTAAGATCCGCGCGATTGGCGTGTCGAACTTTAGCTTGGCCCAAATTAAGGAAGCCAACCGAGATGGTCAGGTTGACATTGTGGAAGATAACTATAGCTTGGTTCATCGAGGACCAGAACAGGATCTATTCCCTTACCTTCGCGAGCAAGATATTTCGTTTGTGCCGTATTTCCCATTAGCCTCTGGATTATTGACCGGGAAATATTCGGATCAGGATGCAGATAAGTTCGGGCAGTTCACATCCACCAAATTTAAATCAATGATGGCGGCGGTGTCTGTCGTGCGCAATTTAGCCGAACAACATGAAGCAACAGTCGCACAAGTTGTCTTAGCGTGGTACTTAGCGAATCCAGATGTAGCTGTCGTTATTCCAGGTGCCCGTAAGTCAGCCCAGGTAACAAGCAACGTTCAGGCGTTAAACATACAGCTTTCAGATGCTGAATATGCGGAGATTGATCAGACGTTCGCAGCATTTAAATAATCAAGTTACTTAATTTAGGTAAGATAATAAAAATGGCGACGAGCGTTGAAAACGCTCGTCACCATTTTTTGAAATGAAGTTTATTTACCTTGCAATTCAGCAATATCAGCACGTGCTTTGGCCACCAATTCTTCATTGGTGTAGGCGTGACCGGCTAGCCCCCAACCGCCAGCGACTGCTTCGGTTAATAACACCCAAGTCCGCGCTTTAAGACTGGAATCATTAGCGAATTGTGCAACTAAATCAGTCAGCTTCTGGGTTAGTTCCAACTGTTTGTCGCGATCTAAAGCACCTTGGTTAGTTAACACTTGAACACGGACATAATTTTGGTCACCAGCTGCGTTGGCAAATGTATTATCAGGCAATTCATGAACAAATCCAGCCGTATTATTTTTGAACATTGGAATGGACGGAACTTGTTCGACCTGCATCATCAAGGTTGCAGCAGCCTGAGCGAGTTCTTGTGGATTGGTAAAGGTTCCTTGAGTCGCATAAATATCGATCATTGGCATATGAAATAGCCTCCTAAAATTTTCGAGTCAGTAAGTCAAAATCAAAATAAGCTGCATACGGTCCTTTAGGGTCAGCCTGAGCAACAATGTTATGTCCTAATTGAATCAGACGGCGTAAGACGCGGTAACCTAACCAATCATCGCCAACTAACTTTTTCGGTAACATTGGATCAATGACATAGTAGCTACCCGCTAAATCAATGAGCTGTAAGTACTGATGAAGAAGGGCCAAGTTATCGGTAAGGGAAATGGTTAATGATGGGAAAATTTCATTTAGTTGCTGCTCAAGGTTTCGCAAAGCAACTTTGACAGCAGCTAAATCCCACCACTGATTGAGATCAGTGACCGTGATGGCAGGCGTTAACGTTGTCGTCAGCAAGGCATGTACATGGCTTGCATCAATGGTGTTTGCAACTGATCGGCGGTCGCCAATTGCTAAGTAGGTTCCATTACCCATGGCACCAAACCCTAGACGCTTCAATAGCGTCGTTGTTTGTTGTCGCTGGGTGGCTTGATTTGCTTCAAAACTAGTTAAAAAAAGTGTTAAGGGAAAATCAGTCTGATTTATTTCACCAACCTTTTCTTCCAGCGCCTGCAGATAGGTGTGATCATCAGCGGCTAATTGATAGTAGCCGCGTTTCGGTGAGGTAATCTGTCCAGACTGCTTCATTTTTGACAGGGTAATGCGAATATAACTGGCTTGGGTTCCCAGACCAGTCAAAATGGTAATCAAATCGCTGGTCGGGGCCAGATTAGCCGTGTCCAACAGATAGGTAAGATGTCGCTGAGTTGAATTAATGATTGACTCCTTTCAAATTTATATACAAATAATACTACTTTTTAGATAAAATGTATATAAAATCATTCGCAATTTGATATCAGTTAACCTCAGACAAAAACCGACGTTAACTGGCATTTCCAACGCAAATAGGGCATAAATCAAGTGGTTCCGCTTACCGACTTATGCCCCGTACTAAAAAATAAAATTTTATTCCGTCGCTTCCAATAACACCCGATTGGCCACTGCTTCATTCGTGATGATATCCGTTAAAAAGCCACCACGTAAGGCACCTAACAGTGCACGGCTCTTGAATTTGCTTTTCACGATGGCGACTCGGCGTGGAATGGCTAATAAATCGGTCATCGACTGGCCCATCGTTTTATCTTGGCTGTTAAGTAATTGACCGTTAATGTCGTATGGCCGGCCAAATAAGACGCCAGCAATGGCTTGACTGGAGACGTCCGGAAACAAATCAGCAAAGTATTGTTTCCAAACAGGAATACTATTGATTGACGCTAACGTACCAATACCAGCAAACACGAGATCTAGCTGGTCAGCGGCTGTAAAGGCTTCTTGAAAGGCTGGCTCTGAAGTCAATTGTTCGCGGACTTGGTCATTTTGGATATAGAGTGGTGCTGGCATGGTGACAAAATGCGCGTCGAATTTAGCGGCTGCTTTTTGGACCAATGGGACCGTGCTAGCAGCCGTGTTGAGTTTTAAATTATCCCCGATAAACTGGGTAAAGACGAGATTTTCTTGAACCTCAGCTTGAAAATGATCAATGATGTTCCAAACGGTGCCGCCCCAAGTCATCCCAACTGTATGACTGTGGTGAATTAATTCTTGAATCTCGCTAGCGGCAAAGTCAATGATATTAGCGGAATCCTTATCCGGTGATTCGCTATCACGTAGGATAAACATATGATCCAATTTAAATTGGCGTTTGAATTGTAATTCTAATTCCAAATTTCGGGAGACTGGTGCATCGATACTGATTTTAACCAGCCCCGTTGCAAGCGCTTCGTCCAAAGCTTTGCTGAGTAAATAACGGCTCAATTGGTATTTTTTTGATAGATCGGTAATCGGTAATTTAGATAGGTAATAATCCTGAGCAATGCTAGCCAGTAAAGCCCGATGTTTTACGTCATCCATAAATTATGCCTCACGCTTTTTGTTCGTTTATATACATTTCATCACAAGTTTTAACAAATGACAAGTCGATTCGTATATTTTAAAAATAAGGCGATAATGTTTTTATGAATTAAAAATAATTAACGATTATTTGCAAAATTTAGATAGAGGAATTACACTGTGATTGTAGAATTCACTGAATGTCATGTTGAATTATCGATTTAATGTGATTGTTTGAACGATGAGCAAGGAGATGGTGCGTCGATGGCAGCAACGGTTGTGGATCTGCATTTGCACGATCCACAAGTACGGCAGACATGGATGACATTTTTAACGTCATTAGGCATTACAGATTTTGATGCTAGCGAAACGGCTCAAATTGACTTTACTTTAGGCATTTATGAAGATAATCGATTAGTGGCGACTGGTTCAGCGGCAGGTAACGTTTTGAAATACGTGGGCGTTTGCAATGAGGGAGAGACCAACGGCGCGCGCTTTAACACGATTGTTTCGGCGTTGATCAATCGCTTAGCCCAAGCCCAGATTTTTCATCTATTTGTCTTCACTAAGCGCCAATATCAACAGAGTTTTCAACATGTGGGTTTTAAAGAATTAGCTCACAGTGATGTAGCCGCTTTGTTAGAAACCGGCGATACAGGTATTAGTGACTTTTTAGCAGCTATCCCGCGGGTGGCTGATCAACAGACCAAAAAAGTTGCTGGCATTGTGATGAACGCTAATCCATTTACTAACGGACATCGTTATTTAGTCGAAACAGCGGCTAAGGAAAATGATCTCGTCTATGTGTTTGTTGTGAACACGGATGCTTCCCTATTTAGTACCGACCAACGCGTTCAGTTGGTCAAAGCCGGTACTGCTGATTTGAGGAAGGTCAAGGTGATTAATGGCGGTGATTACATGGTCAGCTACGCCACTTTTCCGGCTTATTTTTTGCCGACGCCGGATCAACAGATCGACTACCAGACAACTTTAGATGCTCGCTTATTTCGTGAGCAGATTGCCCCGGAGCTGGCTATTTCAACGCGTTATGTGGGCAGCGAACCGCGCTCGCATACGACGAGCATCTATAATGAAGTGCTCCAGCGAGAATTACCGCCGGCGGTGATGGTCAAGGTGGTTGAACGAAATCACACCGCGAGTGGTGAGCTGATTACCGCCACCGCCGTGCGTCAGGCAATTGCTGAAAATGCGCTTGAGTCTGTGCGATCGTTTGTACCAGCAACAACCTTTACCTTTATTGAGCAACATCTTGATGAGCTACAAGCTCGCATTCAGAAAGGAATGAATATTAATGGAAATTAAACAAACCGCGTTGGCGGGAACTGTGGAATCCTCTGACATTCAAATCATGCTTTCGAAAGGTAATGATGGGATTCAGATTGACTTAGAGTCGGATGTTGAAAAACAATTTGGCAAACAAATTCGCCAGGTGATCACACAGACGTTACAAGCCTTTGAGCTAACGGATGTGAAAGTTAAGGCAGTTGATAAAGGCGCGCTGGATTGTGTCATCAAGGCACGCACCATCGCGGCGGCACAACGTGCTCTGTCAATTCAGGATCAACCTGCTTGGGAGGTATTATAGACATGGCGGAGACAGAAGAACGCTTACGAAGAACGATGATGTTTGTTCCAGGAAATAATCCCGCGATGGTTAAAGATGCGGGGATTTATGGGGCAGACTCGATCATGTTTGATCTAGAAGATGCCGTTTCATTAGCAGAAAAAGACGCTGCTCGCGATTTAGTTTACGAAGCACTGAAGAGTCAAGATTACGGAGAGGCAGAACTGGTTGTGCGGATTAACGGCGATGATACACCATTTTATCAAAATGATGTTCGTGCAATGGTCAAGGCCGGTATTGACGTTATTCGCTTGCCGAAGACTGAAACGGCTGAAATGATCACCAGCCTGGAAGAAGATGTCTTAGCGGCTGAAAAAGAATTTGGTCGTGAGGAGGGTTCCACTCATTTGATGGCCGCGATTGAAAGTGCCAAGGGAGTTCTCAATGCGCCAGAAATTGCTGCTGCATCTGACCGCATGATTGGAATTGCCTTATCCGCTGAAGATTACACCACGGACATGAAAACGCATCGCTATCCGGATGGCGCGGAACTTGAATTTGCCCGAAACATGGTGCTCCACGCTGCTCGGGCGGCTGGAATTGCTGCATTTGACACGGTCTTTACCAATATGGATGACACAGATGGTTTCTATCGCGAAACGCGCTATATTCATCAACTTGGCTTTGATGGAAAATCCTTGGTTAACCCGCGGCAAATTGCGATGGTTAATGAAGTCTATCAACCTACTCAAGCTGAAATTGAGAACGCCCGTAATGTGATTAACGCGATTGAGGAAGCCCGGTTGAAGGGTTCTGGTGTTATCTCGATGAATGGACAAATGGTAGACCGCCCCGTTGTTTTGCGTGCTCAACGGGTGATGCGCTTGGCAAAAGCATCTCACTTAGTAGATGAGGAGGGTAATGACCTTGAAAAATAATGTAAATCGTGACCTACCAGATGAGTTAATGACGCAATTGCAATATCAACCTTACCAGACGACTGAGATTGGTCATCCAGAAATTCAGCGGGTAGCGCCTAAGGTTCGTGCTCAAACCGGCGACGATAAATTAGTTGATTCGATTGAAGACGTGGTTAAAGCAACGGTTAAAGATGGGATGACGATCTCTTTTCATCACCATTTTCGTAATGGCGATTTTGTCTTTAACCAAGTGATGCGGGTGATTATTGATGCCGGGATTAAGAATTTAACATTGGCTCCCTCGTCATTGACTGGTGTGATGAACGACATGGTGATTGAAGCAATTAAGGCCGGAACGGTCACGAACATTACCAGTTCGGGAATGCGGGGTTCACTTGGCGACTTCGTGTCACACGGTGGTTTGAAGAACCCGGTCATTTTCCGTTCTCACGGTGATCGGGCACGCGCCATTGAACACGGTGATATTAAGATCGATGTGGCCTTTCTCGGGGTGCCTAATGCTGATAAATTAGGCAATGCGAATGGGATGGACGGTAAAGCGGTCTTTGGTTCCTTGGGTTATGCGTTAATGGATGCTCAATATGCGGATCAGGTGGTCTTGCTGACGGATAATCTCATGCCTTATCCGAACACACCGGCTTCGATCAAACAGACACAGGTGGACTATGTGGTTCAAGTTGATAAAGTTGGTGATCCCGACAAGATTGGCTCAGGTGCGACGCGGTTTACCAAAGACCCTAAGGAATTGAAGATTGCCGAAACGGTAAACAATGTTATTGTGAATTCACCCTACTTCAAAGATGGCTTCTCATTCCAGACCGGTTCTGGCGGTGCAGCATTGGCGGTAACTCGTTACTTGCGCCAATCAATGTTAGATAATCAAATTAAAGCATCCTTTGCGTTAGGCGGAATCACCAAACCAACAACTGATTTATTAAATGAAGGTTTGATCGACAAAGTGATGGATGTGCAAGACTTCGATAAGGGTGCGGCCGACTCGATGCACACCAATCCTAACCAACAAGAAATTGACGCCTCTTGGTACGCAGACCCTGATAATAAGGGGGCCATGGTTGATCAATTGGATGTGGTCATTTTGAGTGCGCTAGAAATCGATACCAAATTCAACGTCAACGTAATGACGGGTTCTGATGGCGTGATCCGTGGCGCCATTGGCGGACATCAGGATGCCGCAACCGCTAAACTGACGATTATTTCAGCACCGCTGGTTCGCGGCCGAATTGCGACCGTGGTCCCAGATGTGACAACGGTGATTACGCCGGGCGACTCGATTGACGTGTTGGTTACTGAATATGGGATTGCGATCAATCCTAAACGTCAAGATCTGCAGCAAGCATTAACTAATATTCCGGGTGTGCCTGTTTACACGATTGAACAATTGCAACAGATGGCAGCTGATAAAGTCGGCCATCCTGAACCACTGCAATTTACAGATCGGGTTGTGGCATTGGCTGAGTATCGAGATGGCACGGTTATCGATGCCATTCACGAAGTTAAAGATTAGGATCAGGCCATGATGATACCGACTGAAAGTAACCTCATGTGGTATGAATTGAGGTAACCAATACGAACGGTTTAGCTATTCCGAACAATCGAGAATCACCTATCTCCCGAAAATGGAAAATAGGTGATTTTTAATTTCCGGATCGTTAACACGGCTAGTCTGGAAAATATGGTAATCTTACATTAGTTAAAAAATTAGCTTGGTCAAAGGGGTGCCCCATGAATACACGTGATTTGGCTTACTTCTCGGCGTTAGTGACGCAAAAAAATTATACGGTGGTCGCCAGTCAGTTTAAGGTGAGTCAACCAACGATTACAGTGGCTATCCAGCGTTTGGAAAATGAGTTTGGGGCGCCCTTAGTTCAGCGTGATCGGGCCCATAATAAATTAGTCATCACTCGGGCAGGGCAACTTTTATATCAACGAGCACAACGTATCTTAAAGGATTTAGACTTGGCCTACTTGGAAGTCGAACAAGCGGAACAATCGACAATTCGTTTCGGCATGCCTCCGATTATCGGGACAATGTGGTTTCCACTGATTGCCGGGGAATTATTTTCCAAAGGCTTACTTCATTATTTGGAAACGCTGGAGGTTGGTTCTGATCAACTGTTAAAAGAACTAGAGGCCGGGAAGATTGACGTCGCGTTGTTAGGTTCAGTACGGCCAATGCATGAAGCTAATTTAGATAGCATGTTGCTGGCTGCTCATCCATTTCGAGCTGTTGTCAGCAAGCAACATCCGTTAGCTGACCAATCAGCCATTGCGTTTGAACAACTCGCTAATGATAATTTTGTGACGATGACTGGCAAATTCGTTCATCCCCAAGCCCTTAAAGCGTACAGTGACTACGCGGGCTTTACACCAAATGTTGTCTATAGTACACCGGTCTTGTCGCTGATTAAGGGGCTCGTGCGTGCCAATCTCGGTGTGAGCTTACTCGTTGATGATGCCATTCAGCCCAGCGATGATGTGGTTGCGTTGCCATTAACTGATCCATTGCCCGAACGTTTTAACATGTCATTAGTGATTCGCAAAGCATTCATGCCGAACCCAGTTCAACAGGAGTTTATCAATGTGTTGACTGGGTTGAAAGATGCCGTGGGCAAGAAGTAGCAACTAAAATCAGCCGGTACTAGCCAATTTGGTTAGTGCCGGCTGATTTTTATGTTATCTCTTAAAGAACTAGAAGGCTCCTCAGGGGATCAATTAGGCAACTGTGTTTGTTGCTTTATCGATGGCATCTTTGACGGCATCTTTAATCGCATGACTAGTAACGGAGGCACCGGATACAGCGTCAACTTCATACGTATTCGCGCTAACTATACGATCCGGCATTTCTTTGACTGCACGACCACCGACTTCACTGGTTTCGCTTTGCGAAACAACGTCGACATTGATTAACTGACCAGCTTTATAGGTGATTCGAACGATAATTTGACCACCGATACCGTTATCACTGGTACCTAAATATTGATCTGGACCAAGGGAAATCTGACCAAGATCTAGTTGAGCAGTAATCAAGTCGTTATTGTTGGTTGCCGACGCTGTTGAATGCTGACTAGCCCCAGTGGTTGCGTCGGTATCGGCCGATTCAACCGTGTTAACACTGTCTGATTTTGACCTTGCGGCATTTTCACCAGCAATTTTTCCGAAAATCAAGCATTCGGCTAAATTACCACCACCTTGGTACTGATTGGCAGAGATGCCGCCTAATTCGCCAGCGCCGTAGAGATGTGGAATTGGCTGACGATTGGCATCAAGGATTTCTGCTTGTGCATTACGTCGTGGACCACCCTGAGTGTTGAGCACATCATGAGTGAGTTCGACCGCATAAAACGGTCCTTGACCGAAGGCACGCATCGTCGTTGGATTCCGATGGAAGGCGACGTCATGGCCAGTTTGTGCAGCGGTGTTAAAGTCAGTTATTGTTTCGGAAAGAATTGTAGGATCGGCTTCAATCTTAGTTGCTAACTCGGTTAATGAATCAGCCGTAATCAGGTCATCTAAAAAGGCCGGATAAGGTAAGGCTTTAGCTGCCTTAAAATCCGCTAATTGGGTCTGATCAAAGACTAGGTGCGGATGGACATTGGTTTGTGGGACGCGCCACATGCCATGGTCATAAATATGGCCATGACGATTCAGTTCGTCCTCTTTAAAGTAACGGCTACCATCGTCAGCGACAGTGATGACACTGCCAGAGTACATGGCTTCCCCTGGATTAAGTAATAATTGAGCTCGTTCACCCGCTTTTGGCTTGAAGGCCAGTCCATGAAGAAAGCCCAATGCTTCGTAATTATGCATATGCCACATATCTGCACCGACTTCTTCGGCCATCCGAATACCATCGCCTTTGTTGTAGAGACTTCCTAAGACGGCCAAATGATCTGCCCCTAGATAATCTTGAATCGCCTGACGATCGTTTTCGAAACCGCCAACAGCTAGCACAACGCCGTTTTTAGCTTGAATATAACGTGTTTGACCGTTTCGCTCGATTGAGACACCCAGAATCACTTTACTTTCTGGATCTTGGATTAAATGTGTAGCTGGTGAATTTAACCACACATCGATTGAATCAGAACGATCTAGTACCTTTTGACGTAAAATTTGCCAAAGTGCAGCGTCAAAGAGGCCTTTATGGACAGTTGTAAAGTCATAAGATTGGACACCGGGGAATTCTGGATATTCATGCACGGCGGGTTCAAGCGGAATTGGAGCGACTGGAGCCAGATCTTTAACGCCGCTTACCGGTGCAACATCTAAATAACGGCGAACATAATCAGGGATGTCGACCATTCCTTGCACGTATGTGTCAATCATCGCTTCGTCAAGATCCATCGGTGCGGTGAGCGCCTGATAGTATCGTTTAAGCCCGTCAAAATCAGTACCGGTACCAATTAATTGGGCGGAATATCGTGTGTTACCGCCTTCGTGACCATTAGGTGCAGCATCAGTCAATAAAACTTTAGCGCCAGCATCGGCGGCAAATCGAGCGGCAGTCGCGCCGGCACCACCAAAGCCAAGTACAATCACGTCATAAGTTGCATCCCAAGTGGGAGTGGTAAATTTTTCAGTCATCAGGAAAGGTCCTTTCTGCGTAATGAGGCTAAGTTAAGTAATGAGCAATCCTTTGTGTCGATTATGTAACCGCTATCAACAAAAGTGAAATTCGAATTCTTGTCAATGATCATGACTAAATTGTCATGATTTGTAATGCGGTAAAATGGGAATAACGCGTTAAAGACCATGGAGGAATGAGATCATGACAGAACGCTTAACCGAATTTCTGACTGCGATTAACCAATTTGATACGTTAACGGCTGCTGCTCAAAGTTTGTATGTTAGCCAATCTTACATCAGCCGCCGACTCAACAATGCTGAAAAAGAATATGGTGTTCGATTAGTGGAGCGGCAACGAATCCCGGTTCATTTAACTTATGCAGGTGAGCGACTACTATCCTATTTACAGCGAGAACAACAGTTACAACAAGCTAAGTTAACTGAAATGAACCGATTAGGAGAATTTAAATTTGGATCCATCAGCATTGGGATTAACCAGCCTTTAGCGGCCACTTGGCTTCCTCAATTATTGCCCGACTTTTATCAAGTTTATCCGCAAATTCACACAGATTTACGAGAGGTGACCACTTCTAAAGCTGAAGGTATGTTACTAGATGGGCAATTGGATGTGTTCATTGGTAAGACGATCTATCATCCTCAGTTGGAATCTAAACCACTGGGTGTGATGCCATTATCATTATTAGTCCCACAAAATTCACGTTTATATCGAGCCGGAATGTTTCAACGAACAGCCACGATTCAAACGATTAGCCAGTTAAACGGTGAAAATTTTATTGCAATAGGTGATGACTCTCGATTCCAAGAAGTGGTTAATCATCGTTTCCATGATAGTGGTATTCACGTTAATTCGCGGATTGAAGCGAGTGATTCACGCGTGGCAATTCAACTTGCACTAAAGCAGCTGGGCTGTGTGATCGTTTCTCAAAATATGATCGCCTCATTAGATCAAAAATTACCGATCAATGTTTTTAACTTTGATGAATCATTACTGAGTCTAGATTTTAGTGTTGCTTATCGTTTAGCAGAAATGCCTTCGCAAACAACGGCCAAGTTTGTTGAACTTTGTGTGGCCAAGGCTCAGCAACTCATCAATACTATACCAATGTAATCACGTGCATATCTGCCCGAAATCGTGGTAAGATACCCGGTGTTACTAAACAAAGGTAAGGAGATCTTTTCGTGACTCAAACAAACTACTGGCAGACGATTGCGGCGCAGGCGCGTAAGGAACAGCGGCCAATTTTACAGTTAGCACCTATGGAAGCAGTGACTAATGCAGTGTTTCGACGGGTGGTTGCGCAAGCCGGTGCTCCCGATGTTTTTTATACGGAGTTTGTCAATGCTAAGAGTATTACACATGCACAAGCAAAATTTTCGGCGCAAGGGCGGTTATACGTGGCCGATGATGAAGTGTCTACACCAATTGTTCAATTATGGGGTGATGAGGGTGAGGACTTCGTCAAAGCTGCCGCCGCTGTTAAACAGCGCGGATACGAGGCTATTGATATCAACACAGGCTGTCCAGATGCGACGGTAATTAAGAATCATGGTGGCAGTGACTTAATCCGACACCCACAGGCTGCCGCAGAGGTGATCGCAGCTGCCAAGACGGCGGGGTTACCGGTCTCAGTTAAAACACGTTTGGGTTTCAGTAAAATCGATGAATTTAGGACGTGGATTCCTTTCTTACTCGAACAAGACATCCCCATGCTGACGATTCATTTGCGGACGCGCCAAGAAATGAGTAAGGTGCCAGCCCATTATGAATTAATTGATGAATTGGTCAAAATGCGCGATCAGATTGCGCCACGAACGCTTCTTGCCATCAATGGTGATGTGGCCGACCGCACGCAAGCTACTGAATTAGCCAATGACCATCCTGGACTAGATGGCGTCATGATCGGTCGGGGAATTTTTACCAATCCATTTGCATTTGAAGCAAATCCGCAACCGCATTCCACAGCTGAATTGATTCAGCTATTGGAAACGCAGCTGGATCTATTTGATGATTTTTCTGCTCGTTATGACAATCCACGCTTCCCGTCACTCAAACGTTTCTTCAAGATTTATATTCGCAATGTGCCTCACTCAGCTGATTTGCGTAACCAGTTAATGGAAACGAAGAGCACTGACGAAGTTCGGGAAATTTTAGCTGAAAGTCCAATTGTTCATGCTTCATAAACTATCACAAAAGGCCTGCTCACATGACGAGCAGGTCTTTTGTGTGGCTAATAATACTGCTAATTCAATTAAGTGCGTCTTGATCGTCGGAAGTTAAACCAACGACGGCGGGTGTTGTAGTCTAAGACGTGACGGCGATATTCGCGTAAGGCGACCCAAGTAAGCCCGATCAAAGCAATAAAAGCAATGCCAATACTGATCCACACCTCAACTAATGAGGCGTTACCAACTGCATAGCGCACCGGCATTAGACTTTGGGAAAGAAAGGGGATAAACGAGCCGATTCGAATCAATAAACTGTTGCTGTTAACCGCGATGAACGACACGATATAGGCAATCATGCCAACGGTAGTTAATGGCGATAGTACTTGGCCGACTTCTTCTTGACGCGTAACCATCGCCCCTAGCATGGCTGCAATCACAGTGTACAGCATGATACCAACTAAAAAGTAGGCAATTAAGACAGTGATCATCCCGGGCTGAATTTGATTAAAGGAGAATTGCTTCAACATCCCGACATTTTGATGGAGTACTTGGATACCGACGAGACTAGCCAAACCAGTGACCACGACTTGTAGCACAATTAACGCTAGCATACCCGTGATCTTACCGAAGAATTGAATGTCTGGACTAACGGAACTGACCAAAATTTCCATGATGTGCGATCCTTTTTCGGTCGCAGTTTCTTGAGCAATCATGCTGGCATACAAATTGATAAACATGTAAATCAACAAGGTGACCACAAAAGCAACGGCAGTATTAGTACCCTGTTGGTTTGAACGTTGACGGCGTACATGCCCATTTTGATAAGTGACATTCTGGGTATGATAAGTGCTTGGTGTAAATAATTCTTGTAATTGTTGGCCGGTTAAGCCCAAACGGACGGCTGTTTGACGGATTTTTAACGTATTTAAGTTATTTTTCAAGGTGGCCGACTCTAAAGAGCTGCCATTCGTGCGCTGACGATAGGTGGCTGACACTTTCTTATCAGTTACCGTCACCGTTAAATAGCCATCCAATTTCTCATTAGCGAGCTGTTTTTCCGCAGCGGACCGGGTGGTCAATTGTCGTTTGACATGGTAGTCTCCGTGGGTCGGAGATTCAATCAATGCTTTGCGAAACGTTTGATTCTCACTGATGATAGCGATTTGTGGCGTCTTTTGCGTTTGTTGGTTGATAAACACAATCAAGCCAATGATGGCAATCAGAATGACGGGGAATAATAGCGAAATGATATAAGCAGGTGACTTTAGATTTTTGCGAATGACTTGCCGAGCAACAATCATTAATTTATTCATGTTCTGCACCTACCTCGATCCGGAAGATTTCATCTAAAGTGGGCGGCTCCTGTGAGAATTCAGGAATGTAACCGTCCGCGGTCGCTGCCGTAAAGAGTTGCTTGCCCACCTCAGCATTAGCCAACGTGAGATAAAAAGCGTTGCCTTGAACAGCGACGTGGGTTACGCCAGGAAATTCAGTGAGTTGGGTTTGTGTGAGTGGCGAGCGTAACCGCACCCTTGTGTTGCCGAATTGCTCACGGATACTGACTGGGGTGCCCTGAAGCACCGTTTCACCGTTGCGCAACATGAGCAGCGTGTCGCTGACACGCTCGACATTAGCCATATCGTGAGAAGAAAAAATAATGCAAGCCCCACGCTGTTTCATCTCTAAAATACTATCTTCCAATAATTGGGCGTTAACCGGATCTAAGCCACTAAACGGTTCATCCAAAATAATGAGTTTTGGCTCGTGAATCAGGGTCGCAATCAGTTGAACTTTCTGTTGATTTCCTTTAGAGAGGTCTTTGATTTTGTCGGTTAAGTTACCTTTGACGTCAAACCGACGCATCCATTCCGGTAGTTTTTGTTTGGTAATTGCCGCTGCTTGTCCACGCAATGCCGCAAAATATACCACTTGTTCTTGGATGGTCATTCGCGTATATAAACCACGTTCCTCAGGCAGAAATCCCACTGTGTCATAATCGCTTGGTGTCAGTGGGTGACCATTCCATGATACGGATCCTGAATCCGCAGGTAACAGATTGAGAATCATGCGAAAGGTGGTCGTTTTACCGGCCCCATTTTGCCCGATGAGCCCCATGATGTGACCATCATTAATCGTAAATGATTCGTCGCGCACGCCTCGATTTTGGCCGAATTTTTTAGTTAAATGACTGACTTTTAGCATCGCGCTCTCCCGTTGATTCTTAATTATGATGCCTTTAGTATACGGGTTCGTAGTTGATAAACCAATAAAGTTTAGCTTAGTTGAACGATCGGCTGATGGACAGGGCAGATGTTGGATTAAAATGAATCGTTAAATTTAGAAAATAAAGACTACAATATCTAATAATGATGTATTTGATGACATCACACAATCGCAATTAATGGTGGAGGGTTTAAAATGGCAATTTTAACGGATACCTATACGCTTAGTAATGGGCATCAGATTCCCAAAGTGGGTTTTGGCACGTGGCAAATTCCAGATGGTGAGTTAGCTTATCAAGCAGTCAGTGAGGCACTATCCGTGGGGTATCGGCACATTGATACCGCCCGAAACTATCAGAATGAAGCTAGCGTTGGTCGGGCAATTCATGATGCTAAGCTTGATCGACAAGATTTATTCGTCACATCAAAGTTACCGGCAGATATTAAGACCTATGATGGTGTCATGGCCTCCTTCGAAGAGACGTTTGCCGCATTAGATGTCGACTATTTGGACCTATATCTTATTCATGCACCATGGCCGTGGTCTAAGATTGGTCAAAGCGATGACGCGGGTAACCTTGAGGCGTGGTATGCCATGGAAGCGTTGTATCAAAGCGGCCGCGTTAAAGCGATTGGCGTGTCGAACTTTAACGTTCATGATTTAGAAAATTTGTTTGCTAAAGCGACGGTCAAACCGATGGTCGATCAGATTCAATACTATGTTGGTTTTACAGAACCTAAAATCACAACGTTCGCAAAAGAAAATGAGTTATTGGTTGAAGCCTACTCACCGCTAGCGACCGGTGACTTGTTGAAAAATGAGACAGTGCTCGCATTGGCACAAAAATACGGTGTCAGTGTGGCACAACTCGCCTTACGTTTTTGTATTCAAAACGAGGTTTTACCACTACCTAAGGCAACCAGTTTAGCGCATATCGAGGCGAATACGGAATTGGATTTCGAAATCCAAACTGCGGATATGGTCACTTTGAACCAGCTAGCCGACCCAGCGCCGCAACATTTTCATAACGAGAGCCAGGGCTAGTACAACTGATTGTGGTGTGGTATTAACACTTAACTGAGTTATTTTGTGTGATATCATTTTTCTTACTCGTCGCAATCCAATCGGTTGTGACTTGAGTTCATTGAACAGCTGAGTCGATAAAATAAACCTGGTAAATTTTATCGGAGTACAATCATTACCCTTTGGTTAAAGGACGCTGGTATACTGCGGGCATTAATCAAGGGAGGCATTTGTCGTGGCAGAAATTAAAGTCGAAAAAGATGTTGTCTATGACACCAAGAATGGTTTACAGCTAGATGTGTACCAAGATGCAAGTCGAGCCAGCGATCAGCGGCGCGCGATTATCGATATTCACGGTGGTGGTTGGTGGCTGGGTTATAAGGAAGAAGAGACTGATTGGGCGACTGATTTTGCCAAACACGGCTACATCGTCTTCGTTCCCAATTATCGATTAGCGCCAAAAGTTCTGTATCCAGCGCCAGTTGAAGACATTCTAAATGTTTTTAACTGGATTAAGCAGTCCGACTATCAATTTGATCGTTCTAAGATTGGCGCGGTGGGGATGTCTGCCGGTGGGAACCTAGCCATTGAATTATCGCTTCAAACAGGGATTCCAATCGCTTCTTGGTCCGGTATTATTGATTTAGATACTTGGATTGAAAAGCATCCCGATGTAGTGGCTTCAAATAAAAATGCTCCCGTACCGGGCACACCAGTTGGAGACATCAACCAGGATGGTAGTAACGATCCCTATTACAAATGGTTTGTGTTGAACTATGTAAACGGCGATTTAGACTTGTTGAAAAAAGCCTCACTGTTGAATCGAATTACTAAAACAGCAGGCCCGATGTTTATCGCCAATTCGTTAGATGAGATCGTGCCAACCGATGGTATTCTACGCTTGCAACAAGAATTAACCGAGCAGCAGATTGAAACAACCGTTCAGTTTGTCACTGGCAATCGGCATGGTGAAGCCTTTATGTCACACACCCAGGCGGCAACGCTCGCATTCTTTGATGATCACTTTACCGAATAGGTGGGATGAATCCAGCCAATAACTGGACGACTTTAAATGAAATTACCATAGTACTTTCGATGTGGCACACGCCTCGTATCAGCAGAGGTGTGTGTTTTTGTGTTCGCCATACATGATTAAATGAGATATATTTCGTGGATAGTCGTGGTGAAAATGTTGTAGTTAAACAGGACGTTTCAAATTTCTCAAGAATCTCATTGACTTTATATGCACGTGCATGTACGATGATCCTTGCTATTTTAAATGCATATGCATTTATTTTGAAAGAAAGTGAGATTTTATCATGACACAACGTCAACGATTGTTAACGGCGACAATTTTGCTCCTAACCGCTTTTACGGCTCTTTTAAATCAAACGCTGATGATCACGGCGTTACCGATTATGGCAACAACGTTACATGTTTCGTTAAACTTGGCTCAGTGGCTCACGGCAGGGTATGTATTGATGATTGGGTTAACCACACCTTTATCAGCCAATCTTGCAGAAAAATATACTAGTCGGCAACTATTTTTAAGTATTGTCGCAGTCTTCATACTAGGAACGATTATTGGTCCCTTGACGACTAACTTTGTGGTTATACTCCTTGGTCGACTGATTCAAGCGATGGCTGGTGGTGTGCTTACGACTTTTGTGATGACGAGCATGATCACGATTTTTCCGCCAGAGCGGCGTGGAACAGTGATGGGCTATGTTTCACTTGTTATTTCAGCAGGACCAGCGATTGGCCCTAGTCTCAGCGGGTTGATTATGGCTCGTTTCCCCTGGCAATTCCTTTTCTACTTGATCCTGCCAGTTATGGTATTAGCCTTTTTGGTGGCTTGGCGCTGGCTACCCAATTATTCTGAACCGCATCTAGTTAATATTGATACGCGTTCGGTTGTTAGCTCAATGTTGGGTGTTGGGTTAATGCTGACTAGCATGACCGTTTTTGGTCAACATCCTGGCGTTGCGGCCTTGATGTTGTCGGCCGGGTTCATTATTACTTGGGACTTTTTAAGACGGCAAGTGCGTATCAAAAAGCCACTATTAGATGTTAGCCTATTTAAAAAGCCAAGTTTTTCCCTCATGATACTCATGACTATGCTGATCTTTGCTATTTTAATGGGAACGGAGGCTCTCATTCCGATTTATGTCGAAAATGTGGTTCATAGTTCCAGTTTGATGGCTGGACTAGTCATGTTGCCTGGGGCCGTGGCTAACGCCATCACTGCGCCACTTGTTGGCCGATATTATGATACGCATGGAGTTCGCGGACCTTTGCTATGGGGTCTGGGAATTCTGTTGGTCTCATCGCTCCCGTTTTTGATGATGACTGCGACAACCTCGCTAGGTTGGTTAGCAATTGTTTACGTCGTGCGGATGATTGGTGTTTCGATGATTATGTCTATTACGGCGACGGAAGCACTAAAGGACCTGGATCCGTCTCAGATTGGGTATGGTACTGCCTGGACCAATGCGCTACGTCAAATTAGTGGTTCGGCGGCCAACACATTGCTCATTATGGTATCTTTAATTCCAAGCCAACTAATTATTGGTTATCGATTGGCTATGGGTGTCACACTTGGTGCAGCCGTGATTTTAACTTGTGTCTGCATTGGTTATTTACGGAATTATCGAACAAGCGAGGCGTAGGTAATGGTACAAACGACGGATAAAATCGAAAAATGGGCTTCAATGTTTAACCGGGCAATTCGTGATTGGCTAAATCGTGAACTACATGATTTTTCAGATTTAAATGACAGTAATTATTACTATATTTTGATTGTGGTAGAAACACCTGGTGTGTCACAACGTGAGTTGATCGCTGCTATTGATCGCGAACAAAGTATTGTAACTAAAGCCGTTCGCCATTTAGTTGCTAGTGGCTGGCTGCGTATTGAACGTGATCCAAGTGATCGGCGAAAATCGGCTGTTTATGGAACTGATAAGGCTGTATCTCAGTATCCGGTGATCAAGGATATTGCCACTCGTGCAAATTATTTTGCGACTCAAGGGTTGACGCCTACAGAGGGCCAAGAATTGGAACGATTACTTAAAAAAGCAATTGATGGCATCCAGTAATAATTATTAAAAATCCTTTTTAATGCAAATAGACCCTTTGAGTTAGCTTTTAGTGATAATTCAAGGGGTTTATTTCAATTCAATAAATACGTCCGAGTAACCGCAATGGTTCTTACTACGGCTAGTTTATTTTTTAGTATGTTGTTGTTGATTTAAATGCAGCCCAATGGCTAATACGATGAAATTAATAAATAAAATCCCACTCAATACGATGAAAGCGCGATGGGTTCCCAATTGCGTTCGGTAGGTGAAGCTGACTTGATGTGAAGCCTGTGTTAACGCGACAATCGCCGAAGCAATCGCAGTTCCCACCGCGCCAGCGAATTGCTGGACGGTATTATAAATTGCATTGCCGTCACTCTGTTGGCTAGCCGATAGCGCGCTGATGCCAGTTGTCATGATGTTGCCAAAGGCCAGTCCCGTGCCAAACATAAAGACTAGGTACCATAATAGTAGGTGGTTAGCGGTTAAAGACATGGTGGTCACCGCGAGTCCGGTGACGGCAATTAATTGTAATAAGGCCCCAGTTAAAATGGGGCGACGAGGACCAAAGTGATCCAAAATACTACCGCTAAGAGGTGCGAATAACGCTCCAATGGCGGCACCCGGTAGCACAATTAAGCCAGCGACCAACGCTGTCTTATCATTGACGAGTTGAAGAAAATTAGGTAATAAAAAGGACAATCCCAGTGAAGTGGCCTGCAACAAAAAGAATCCTAGTAGATGCCAATTAAAGACTGGTTGTTTGAAGACAGCCACATTAATTAAGGGTTGCTTGACCCGTTGAACGTGCCAAAAGAAGCCGATAATGGTGAAAATACCGACCACGAGACCAGCGATGGTAAACCATGGCTTCGTTGTAATTAAGGCTAGTTGACTGATGCCTAAAATCAAACTGATAAATGCGATGGCAATCAACAACCAGCTGATCATATCTAAACGGACGTTTTTAGTCGGACTGACTTGTTTAATGGCCGTTAAGCCAAGTACAAGCGACAGTAGCAAGATGGGAATCAAGAAAACAAAGATATCACGCCATTGTAAATTGCTGACAATTAGGCCGCCATATGTAGGCCCTAATGCTGGTGCAACAGCAGTCACCAGCGTACCAATTCCCATCAATAAACCAATCTTATCCAACGGCGCTTGTTCCAAGATGATGTTGAACATCAATGGCAGCGCGATTCCGGTCCCCACCCCTTGGATCAGGCGACCAGTCAACAACAAGGAAAAGGTTGGCGCGACGCTATCTAAGAGTAGACCGCTTAAGAAGAGTAAATTAGCGGTCAGGAAAAGTTGGCGCGTTTTAAAGCGCTGTTTTAGAAACGCAGAAATTGGTACAAAAGTTGCGACAATTAACAAATAACCGGTTGTTAACCATTGAACTGTTCCCGTAGTGATGGCAAATTGTTTCATTAATACAGGAAAAGTAATATTCATGGCCGTTTCGACAACTACCCCGGCAAAAGACATCAGCCCAGTAGCTAAAATGGCAAGAATCAAGTTGACGTTTAAAGTGCGTGTTGGCGTCAAAAGAAAACCTCCTAAAAATTGAACCGCTCACGAGGATGCGTGAGTACACTTTTGTTTATAGCATAGTCACCGTCAAGGCGTAAGCTTTATTTTTCGAAAAGTAGGTAGCAATCCGTACAGCCTGAGTGATTATTGCGAGTTGGGAACGGTGTGCTATGTTTTGTCGAGCTACCCAAGTCTGATTTCTGTGCCTAGCCCAGAATCACCTAGTTCGTTTCACTCTTCTTATATAAGCATTTTCTTTGCACCACAATAATATTAATTGTTAAAATTGATGTACGAGTCGTGCATGACAAGCGGTTATGTCGCGATCGATTCCACCGAAGCCAGTACAGAAAGGACTGAGGCGATGAACCAGATTGCACAAACACAAGCTTCACGCACGTTTATTGAAACTGGGCTTAGCCAAGCAGATGTGACTAAACGGCAAGCCGCTGAGGGTCAAAACGTGTTACAAGAACAACGGCCACCGAGTCTATGGCAGAAAATTGGTCGTCAATTAACAGAAGTTACGACGATAATTTTGCTAATTGCCGTGGCGTTATCGACTTACATGGCCGTTGTGTTAGACGGTGGTTGGACCAAACCGATCGTGATTGGTGCCATTGTTTTACTAAACGTGGTCATTGGCTTGTACCAGGAGCGTAGCGCAGAACGTGCGTTAGCGGCCTTGAAGCAAATGAGTGTCCCCACGGCTCGCGTACGTCGTGATGGACGTGAGCAAGAAATTCCGGCGGCTGAGATTGTCGTGGGGGATATTGTCTTGTTAAAGGCTGGTGATCAAGTGCCGGCCGACGGTATTTTAGAATCCATGACCGCTTTAGCCGTCGACGAGGCAATTTTAACAGGTGAAAGTGAAGCCGTGGAAAAATCCGTAACGGGTAATGGTGCGGATGTTCAATCAGTTGGTGATCAAATCAATCGCGTTTTCTCCGGGACTTCGGTCACGCGTGGCGCTGGTATTATGCTAGTGACCGCGATTGGGATGCGAACCCAGTTAGGGGAAATCGCTGATTTATTGAATGCCACGAAACCACATGAAACTTTGTTACAAAAGCGGTTATCAAAGTTAGCCTTGATTTTAACGGGCGTGGCCGTGGCCGGTGGGGCGTTGATTTTTGGCCTGAGTATGGTGCAAAATCTGGGCTCAACGGCTGATAATCTAATGATGGGCATCTCGCTTGCGGTGGCTGCCGTGCCAGAAACATTACCGGTCATCGTGACGATTAGTTTAGCGGTTGGTGTGCAAAAGATGGCGAAAAAAAACGCGATCATTCGCCAACTGAACGCTGTGGAAACGATCGGCAGCGTGGACGTGATTGCGTCTGATAAGACTGGGACATTAACGCAAAACAAGATGACAATTACGCGGTTATGGGTGCCTGGTCAAACACCAGAAACGGTCACCGACCAGCCATTAAGCGATAGTGGTCTAGCACTGATTAAATATTTTGGGCTATCCACTAACGCGACGATTGAACAAACCGAAGCTGGCGAACAGACAAGCGGTGATGCAACGGAATTAGCCATTGTGCGCTTGCTTGCCGAACAAGAACTCACACGACGGCAATTAGAAGCAACTCGTCCGCGAGTCGCTGAACGACCTTTTTCCTCTGACGTTAAATCGATGGCGACCTTGCACCAAGATGAGGCTGGTCATTATTTACTCATTGTCAAAGGGGCACTTGATCGATTGCCAATAACGCTTAGTGACACCCAACGTGATCAATTAGACCAAATTCACCAAGCATTCGCTAAAGATGCGCTGCGTGTGTTAGCCGTCGGGTATCGTCAATTTGATGAAGATCCAGGTGATGACTTACCTGCGTTGGAAACGGAATTAACGTTTGGCGGACTTATCGGACTGATTGATCCGCCGCGACCAGAAGCTGCGCCGGCTGTCGAAAAAGCGCGGGCGGCGGGGATTAAACCAGTGATGATTACTGGTGACCATCCGGAAACAGCGCAGGCGATTGCTCAACAGATTGGGTTGTATCAACCAGGAGACCTGACGGTGACTGGTGCGCAGTTGGCCAAGTGGTCGGATGACAAGTTGCAGGAAAAAGTCGATCAAGTCAGTGTATTTGCGCGAGTATCTCCAGAAGATAAGATTCGTATCGTCAATGCCTGGCAGACTCAAGGCAAAGTGGTCGCGATGACGGGCGATGGTGTTAACGACGCGCCTGCACTAAAAGCGGCTGATGTTGGGATCGCGATGGGGATTACCGGTACTGAGGTGGCGAAGGGTGCCGCCGATATGATTTTAACCGATGATAACTTCGCCACGATTATCGACGCGGTGGCCTCTGGTCGAACGATCTATCAAAACATTCTAAAAGCGGTTGAGTTTTTAGTTGGGGTCAATTTTGCCCAGATTTTCTTAATGCTTGGTAGTGTGCTGTTTGGTTGGGGTGCCCCGTTAATTGCGGAGCAACTATTGCTGATTAACGTGCTAGCTGACGGGATTCCTGGGTTCTACCTCGCTCGTGAACCTGGTGAGGCCTCAGCGATGCAGGCACCACCAATCCCTAATGATCAGAGTATCTTTGCCAATGGACTGGGTCGCAGAATGGCTTGGCGAGCTGGCATCTATACAGTGCTAACACTGGGGGTTTACGCACTGGGTCGATTTGTCCTTGCTGGCAACCAGGCGATCATCGGGAGTACGATGTTATTTATCGTCTTGGCGATTGGCTCCATGATCGACATTTATCCAATCAAACGACGGGAACCGTTGACCTGGGCGGCGATCAAGAGTAATCCTTCCCTAAATATCGCTTTGGGCGTGGCCGCTCTGCTGGTTTTGGCGGTTGCGATCGTGCCGGTCTTCCAACGAATGTTTGCTCTGACTAGTTTAACAGCAGGACAGTGGTTGATCAGCTTTGTTGCCTTGTTGATACCAACGTTGCTGTTGGAAGGTTTAAAGCGCTGGCGCCAATCTGAACAGTAAAAGGATTTTAGAGAGTGGTTTAACCGGATAAATTCTTACCGTTTTGGCTCTGGATGATGCCAAAACGGTTTTTTACTACCATTACGAAGCCCTTCTGGTTGCCTTTTTGATGAAGTGGGGTTTATGGTCAGTTTATCTAATTTACGCGACGGAGGAAATTATGGTAAAGGGTGCCATTTTAGTGGTTGATGATGAAGCAACGATTGTTGACGTGACCAAACGTTATCTGGAGCGTGAAGGTTTCGAAGTCTTGACAGCTAATGAAGGAAAAACGGCATTAAATATTGTGAGATCACGAATGATTGACCTGATTATTACGGATATCATGATGCCCGAAATGGACGGCTTTGATTTTATGGAGGCGGTCTTAGATTATCGGCCTGAACAGCCCTTTTTATTTATTACTGCTAAAACCGAAGAGCGCGATCGGCTGTATGCGCTGACTTTAGGGGCGGATGATTATGTAATTAAACCATTTTCGCCTCGTGAACTGGTTTTGCGGGTTAAAAACATTTTGAATCGAATTAGGAGAGGCGCTAACCAAACAAGGATTCAGTTGGGACCGTTGATTATGCAGTTTGAACAGCGGACAGCGATGCTGTATCAGACGCCAGTGAGCCTAACTAATAAAGAATTTGACTTATTGTGGTTATTGGCGAGTGAACCCAATCGTGTCTTTTCAAAAAGCGAATTATATCATCAAGTCTGGGAAGTTGATTATTTTGACGATGCTAATACGCTTAATGTGCATGTGCATGATGTGCGGGATAAATTGCAACAAATCGCTGGCGATCGTCCAGTACCCTCAATTAAAACTGTGTGGGGATTAGGTTACCGATTGGAGGATCAGGCCCGTGAAATTACGTAATGTATTGATGATTGCCTTTTTTACCCCGGTCATATTATCAGCGGTAATCGCGTGGTTGGCGGTACAACGTATGCTGTTAACGGGTAGAGAAGCCCTTGAATTGGTCGTGGTGATGGTCGGCACGAGTATCATCGGGCTGAGTGTTAGTTATATTATGTTACGTCCAACCTTTCGTGGTATTCGTCAGTTAAGTCGTCAAACACATGCAATTGCCGAGCAAGACTTCACGACTTCAGCCACAATTGAACGTCCTGCTGAGTTGCGTCAATTGGCGAATGACTTAAATCAAATGGCTGAACAACTGCAACAAACCTTTGCCGATTTAAAGCAAATTAATGATGAACGCACGACGATGGTAGCTCAATTGTCCCACGATATTAAAACACCATTAACCTCTATCCAATCTCAAACTGAAGCAATTTTAGATGGGGTTGTGTCAGATGGCGAGGTATCAGATTATCTTCGTTCGATTGAACAACAAGTGACACGTTTAAATGGACTCACAGATGATCTACGGGCACTGGCTTGGATGGATCAGCCAACAGAAACTGTACGTCAAACAGATCAGATTTATGTCGATCAGTTATTAGTGATGATCATGGACAGTTTTAAACCGCAGCTTCATCGTGAACAACGCCATGTAAAGGTTGATCTTGACCCGAATGCAGGACGAATTCTATCCAATCGGCAAGCCGTGGAACGCGTTTTACAGAATTTAATCACGAATGCGATCCATTACTCGCCCGTTGGAACTGATTTAACGATCAAAGTTACCAAGTCAGATGATGTTTGGCGTTGTGCCGTTATTGATCAAGGCATTGGCATTGCGCCAGCCGATCAAGACAAAGTGTTTAAGCGTTTGTATCGGGTGGAGAAATCGCGCAATCCACGGACGGGCGGAAGCGGGTTGGGACTATATATTGCTCGGCAATTAGCTCGCCAATTAGGCGGAGACGTGACGTTAACGAGTATCCTTGATCGAGGCAGCACTTTTGTTTTTTCATTGCCACAGTCAACAGGAGTGAGTTAGTTAATAAGCTGTGCTCATATTGGTTGCTGCTTATTCAAACGGTGTCTAAAAGTTGAAATGGACCTGCGAAATTATCATAAATTCGCAGGTCCATTTGGTTAGAGGAAATTTTTGTTAAGGATAAAACCACGGTTATTTTTGCAAATCCCACGGAAGATTAAATAATTTCTCAGTAAGTGTCGATTTAAGAACTAAATAAGAATTGAATAAGAGATGCTTTAGAGCTAGTTGCTATGCTGTTCATTGTTCAATGAAGTAAATCATTCCAAAATGTTGTCTTGGCACAAATCTGGAGGGAAAATTCATGATCAAAAATAAAGTTCAGTCTACAAATCAAGTCGTTTCGACTCGCTTTAAAATGTATAAAGCAGGTAAAGCCTGGTTATTTAGCAGCCTTGCTGTTGCTGCTTTCTATACTGGATTTGGTAGTCAGATTACAACCGCCCATGCGGATGCGCAATCAGTGACCGAAACACAAATCGTGACACCGTCATCGGCAGCGCCAACTTCTGGTGCTGCAGCGGTTGCGTTAACACCTACTTCATCAACGGCCACTGTAGGGGCGACCTCGGCCAATGTGACTTCATCTACCCCAACAGTCAAAGCTTTTTCTGCAGCTAGTTCACCTGCCAGTGTGGCACCAGCTCAAACGACAAGTACAGCAACTGCAGCAACATCGGCGGTGCCAACTGCTGCTCAATTAACGACTAATATTAAAGATAACGTTACTGTGCCAGCAAGTTATTTGGCCAACGCACAATATCCTGGCCCTTTCACAGCTGGCGTAAACCAGCAAATCCCATTTAACGCCTTTGGTGGTGATGGGATGTTGACCCGATTATTGTTGAATTCGTCTGATGGTGCACCATGGTCAGACAATGGAGTGGCTAAAAATTCCGCTTTGTTACCAATTGAAACAAGTTCGGATCAATACACTTACGAGGTTGACCTAAATGGCAACACGACAGGAAAAACGAATCAGGCTTTACTCGACCAATTAAAAGCGAATGGTCAAATGACTTATAACGCGACTGTAAAGATCTTTGCCAAAGATAATCTGGCGACGCCAGCAGCGACTAAGTCAGTGGCCGTTAATTTGACGACTCTGACCGATAACATTAGCTCAACTATTGATGTACCAGCAAGTTATTTGGCCAATGCACAATATCCTGGTCCTTTCACAGCTGGCGTAAACCAGCAAATCCCATTTAACGCCTTTGGTGGTGACGGGATGTTGACTCGATTATTGTTGAATTCGTCTGATGGCGCACCATGGTCAGACAATGGAGTGGCTAAAAATGCTGCTTTGTTGCCAATTTCTGCAAACGCTGACGAATTTATCTATGAAGTTGATTTAAATGGCAATACAGTTGGAAAGACTGGTCAATCATTATTAAATCAACTGAAAGACAATGGAAAGACAACCTATGCTGCAACGGTTAAGGTATTTGCTAAAGGAGATACATCAACACCGGTTGCTACCAAATCGGTGACCATCAATTTAAACGGGCTAACAGATCACATTAAATCAATGATTGACGTGCCTGCTAGTTATCTGTCTGCCGCTAATTACCCAGGTCCATTTACAGCTGGGGTTAATCAAGTCATTCCATTTAGTGCTTTCGGTGGCGACGGCATGTTAACACGCTTGTTGCTGGATTCAGCTGCTGGCGCTCCATGGTCAAATAATGGCTCAGATAAGAATGCTGCTTTGTTACCAATCGGAATGAATGCGGACGAGTTTTTCTATGAAGTTGATTTAAATGGTAATACAACAGGCAAATCAGGTCAGGCATTGCTGGATCAGTTGAAAGCTAATGGGACGATGACTTATAACGCTATCGTTAAAATATATGGCTCGAAAAATGGTCAAGCAGATTTAACGAATGTTCTTGGAACGAAGACAATTCAAATTACGCTAAATGGCGCTTCAACTGTACCTAGTGATAGTCAGGCTGGCTCTTCAGCTGATAAAACTGGTACGACAGCCACTAATGGCACGGGTTCAGTGGCAACTAGTGGCAATCCAAGTAATAGTCAAGCAACAAAAATGCAATCGCAAAGTTCAACGCAAAGTTCTTCAAACATGGCTCAATCCATGTCAACGAATAAAATGTCAATGATGGAGGCTGCTAAAGCAGGTACCATGGCTCACGCAAAGATGGACGCTCAGCAAAAGTCGGCGGCTAAGCATTCGATGCGGCAATTACCTCAGACAAGCGCTGATCAAATGACAGGTTGGGCCGCAATTGAGGTAGCGATCTTGGCGAGTTTAGCAGGTTTAGCAGGCGTTTTAGGCTTACGCAAGCGTCAGTAATTTTCTAAAATATGTAAAACAAAAGGCCACGGAAATCGTTTCATTTCCGTGGTCTTTTGTTTTTGAATTATCTAAAGTGGCGGCTTGAGTTAATCAGGCTATTTGACACGATGCTATTAAAAAGACTAGTTGTCCAAGTCACGAATTTTAATCTGATCATCTACCAAATCAGCTTCGAGGTGTTTAGCATCCAAGTGATCCAAGTAGAAATCAGTGACTTGATCGCGAATCTGCTGTTCAATGACGCGGCGTAGTGGGCGAGCACCCATGGCTTCGTCATAACCTTGGTCGATCAGCCAATTCTTCGCAGCTTCGGTAACTGTTAAGGTGATGTCTTTCTTAGCCAATGTTTGGTTGACGTCATCGATCATTAGGTCGACGATTTGATGCAAGTCGGTTTTAGTTAGGTGGCTGAATTCCACGATTCCGTTAAAACGGTTCAGGAATTCTGGGCGGAAGAACGGCGCTAATTTATCCATCAAAGTCTCATCATGTTTCGCGTCATCAGTCAGGCTTTCACGACCAAAGCCCGCATTGGAAGTCGCGATAATGATCGTGTTTTTGAAGTCCACCACGTTACCTTGACCATCAGTAAGCCGACCGTCGTCCATCACTTGTAACAATAAGGTTAGGACTTGTGGGTTAGATTTCTCAATTTCATCGAGCAAAACAATCGAATATGGGTTTCGACGAACCTTTTCCGTCAGCGTGTTGGCGTTATCTTCATAACCGACATAACCAGCAGTCGTTCCGATCAACTTGGAAACAGCGGTCGTGTCCGTGTATTCACTCATGTCTAATCGGATGATCGCGTCTTTACTGCCAAACATATCTAATGCTAATTGTTTGGCCAGTTCAGTCTTCCCGACACCGGTTGGCCCAACGAACAGGAAGCTCCCAATTGGACGGTTGCCTTCGTCAAAGCCCGCCCGGTTTCTCCGGATTGCTCGGGCCACCATGTCGACAGCTTCATCTTGACCAATGACCTTGCCCTTCAGCCGTTCATTAATTGTCTTTAACCGTTCAATGTCACTGGCACCCATTTGTGATACCGGAATGCCAGTTAAACGTTCGACCGAGGCGGCCACGTCATTGACGGTTGCAACTGGTCGTTTGGCTTCGCCATCCGCGTGCTGTAGTTGCTTGGTCAGGTCGTCTACTTTGGCCTTGGCCGTGGCGGCTTGTTCGAAATCTTCTTCTTCGGCAGCTTTTTGCTTGTCAGCTTCGGCTTGCTTTAATTCAGCTTCCAAACTAACTTTGTCGGTGACGGGATGTTGCGCAGCCAAATGTGCGGCGGTCATATCCAACAAGTCAATGGCTTTATCTGGCAAAGCGCGTTGCGGAATATATTGAATTGCATAATCCACAGCGGCCTGTAAGACATCGTCAGGCAAGTCAACCTGGTGGTGCTTTTGATAGAGGTCACGAATTCCCTTTAAGATGGCGACGGTGTCGGCGGCACTAGGTGCGTTCACTGTCACATCGTTGAATCGCCGTGCTAGGGCTGCATTTTTCATAATGGTGTTGCGATATTCGTCTTGAGTTGTGGCTCCGATCACGGTCAATTCACCGCGACTTAATGCTGGTTTGATGATGTCAGCTAAACCTTTGCCACCATCCTCGCCGCCAGTTGAGCCAGTGCCCAAAATCTGATGGATTTCGTCAAAGAAGAGAATCACGTTACCAGCGGACTTAACTTCTTTAATCAAATTTTGAATATTTTCTTCAAAAGAACCACGATATTGTGTCCCGGCTTCCAGTGAAGACAGGTCAATCGACCATATTTCTTTGTCCTTGATGGCTGCTGGTACGTCGCCACTGACAATCGCTTGGGCTAATCCTTCAACGACGGCAGTTTTACCAACACCAGCGTCACCAACAAGGATCGGATTATTTTTTGTTCGCCGGCTGAGAATCTCCGCGGTCTCTTGAATTTCTTTGTTTCTGCCGATGACTGGGTCAAGTAAACCATCTTTAGCTGCTTGGGTTAGATTGCGACCAAGCTTTTCTAAAATGCCGGCTTGTTTTTGAGCTTGGGCCGGGCGTTGGCCAGTGGCCGTCGCTTGGTTACTAGTCGGTAGTTTACCCGTTTGCCGATACTGAGCAAATTCTTCGGGAGTCATTTCACGACCGTTGACTAAATAGCGAGCTTCAGAGTTGAGCCCGTTCATGCGGCCCATGAGTTGGTTAAAAATGTCGTCCATGTTGTTGCCAAATGGATCGTTAGAAAAGTTTTGTTGTGCCATATTAAGTACCTCCTCTGTACTAAACATCCTGTTCAAAGGTTAATTTAAAGGTTATCTGGCCAAAAATAAAATTTACTGCATGTAGCGATTCTCTAACTCACGTAAAATCTCCCACATTTGGACGTGTTGCGCTTGGGCAAGTGCGTCTAAATCACGAATGTTAAGGGGTGTTGCGTCAGTCTGCTTTTTATTAAATGATTTGTGCAGGGTGGTATAGCCATAGCCGCTACGTTTAGCAACTTCATAAATGGTCAGATGGTGTTCTGACAAATACGTCTTGATGTCAATTTGCATCATGATTTCAGTAACCCTCCCTTCATATAAAGACTATATCACAGATGTGAATGTAACACAAGTGTGAATGTACCACAAATGTGAAATATTTTGAATTGATTAGTGGTGAAGCGCTCAGCACAAAACCCGTAGCATTTCCAAAATGAGGAAGCCACGGGTTTTGTGTTGAAGTCGTTTAATTATGATGATTAGTCTGGTTTGATCGATTTGGCCGCTGATGCATTTGTTGTCGCCGTTGTTTAAACCAAGTGGCCCATTGTTCTTTTTGCTCACGCGTGAGTCCTTGATGGGCGTTTAATCGATTGGTCACATTTTCACGCATATCAGGGTTCGAATCTAACCACTGCTGCCAATAGTTTTGATGGCGATTTTGTTGTGGATGATTAGGTTGGTTAGGCGCGTGAGGATTTGGCGAACTGGAACGCGGTGTCCGCGGACGGGTTTCAGCTGCTGAGGTAGCTGCTTGGCTAGTGGTTGATGTTGCTGTTGATTCGTCGACAACTGCTGGGGATGAATCAGTTGTCATCCCAGCGGCCAGATTTTCTTGTGCCAAAGCGGCAATTTTTTGTTGCTGCTGGCGGAAAGCCTTACGACCAGCGGCGTCGAAAGTTAGAAAATCGGCGCGCTGTTCAGGCGTCAGTTGTTCTACGTCATACATTTCCTGACGATCATCGCTATTAATCAAGAAGTCAAAAATAGGGAAGCCTAGATAGAAGATGACTGCCCAGGTGGGTTTGATTAACGCCAAAATAATGACGGCAACGTTGATGGCGAGCAGCCCTTGATTGTGCGTACCATAAATCTTAATGTACACATTTTGCATATCTGTTTTGTTAACGTATTTGAGGTGAATGATCGTTTTGGCCAGTCTACGAAATAGGAAATAGATGGCCACTGATAATAGGCCGTAGATAATGACGTTGATTTGCGTCGTGTTGTTAGCCATTAGACTCGTGGCAATTGGCATTAATGACAGGCCTGATAGAAAGATAAAATCGAAAATAATGATGCGATAGTTAATCGTGTCGATTTCATTGAAGACGGTCGCATGTTGATACCACATATTAGCGACATAAAAGAAACTGATGAGATAGATACCAATTTCTTTAGCCAAATTGAGGTAAGCGTTGAGATCGTTACTGATAAACGTATGTAAGTTCAGAACCATGATGGTAATGATGATCGCGATGATGGCGTCACTAAAGGCATCTAATCGATTTTTTAATTTTTTCATGATTACTCCAAATAATGATTCATAATGGCTTTCATTCTACTGTTGGTTGGCGGATTTTGCTAGTTACCGGCACAAATAATTGCGCTTCGATGAGGAAATCCTTATGGTAAGTGTGTTCACAAATAATCGGAGGTGCACAGATCATGGCAGTGTTTAATGCATATTCACATGAAGAGATGATCGCAACGTTAAAACAGGCCGCACCGCATGCTGACATCTACACGGATGCCGACACGTTAGCGCAGCATAAAAATGATCCAAATGGCATTGGCGATGCCGATGGCGACTTATTGGCCTACATTGAAGTTAGTGATATTGATGATATTAAAGGGGTCTTAGCGACGGCGCGAAAATATCATTTGCCGGTGATTCCACAAACCACGGCCACAAGTACCGTATCCGGTTCGGATGCTGAAACCAACGGCCTAATGCTCTCAACCGCGAAAATGAATCGAATTTTGGATATCAGTCGTGAAGATCAAGTAGCCGTGGTGCAACCTGGCGTTATTAACCAGGCCTTGAACGAAGCGGCGAATAAAATTGGGATGTTTTATGCGCCCGATCCTGGTTCGCGACCTATTTCAGGTATTGGCGGTAACGCCTCTACCAATGCTGGTGGCATGAGTACCGTGAAGTATGGCGCCACACGTGATGCCGTGTTGGGACTCAAAGTTATTTTAGCTGACGGTCGCGAGTTAAAGCTTGGCGGCCGTACGTTTAAACAGGCCTTTGGTTATGATTTAACGCATTTATTTGTCGGTTCGGAAGGAACGCTCGGAATTATTACGGAAATTACTGTCAAGCTGTTACCGATTCCGCTTGGCAAAGCAGTGATGGGATTAGCCTTTTTTGACAACATGACTGCACTATCAAAAGCGGTCACCGAGGTGCGATCTTCAGGGGTTTATCCAGCAATGTTAGAGGCATTAGACGCCAAAACAGTGGCGGCGCTTGATGTCTATGAAGGCACGCACTACGCAGAGAATAATGGCGCAATGTTGATTTTACGGTTAGATGTGGGTGGTGATGAGGCATTAGCTGTGACCGAAAAGATTCTCGACCAGTATGGCGCAAATCACTTACACGTCACCACCGATGATGCAGAGATGGCCAGCATTGAAAAGTTACGTCAAGACATGTTGCCGGCCGTTTTTGCCGGCAATAACCATGTGATGGAAGATATGGCGGTGCCTATGTCACAACTGGCACCAATGATGGACTATATTGCCGAAGTGGCCGATCAATTGCACGTCAATGTCTTCACAGCTGGACATGCTGGTGATGGTAATGTTCATCCGACGCTAACGTGGCCCAGGGAGCAGACTGAAGTACCCGACAATGTGATTCAGGCTTTACAACTGATGTTTAGAAAAGCCTTAGCGCTAGGTGGCACGATCTCCGGCGAACACGCTGTCGGCATGCTGAAAAATCAGTGGGTTAATGAAGAATTGGGCGATAACGTTGATTATGTGCAGCATCAAATCAAGGCGTTACTGGACCCAATGGGGATACTGAACCCAAAACGTAAAATCAATTAGTTGGACTTCGTTTTATTAATCGCTGATTGATGCTTAAATGACTTTAAAACGGTCGCATTTTTCACGGAAAATTCGTGGAAAATGCGACCGTTTTTTGTCGAGCTCCGTCAGCCTGATCCTTGTGCCAACTTACTAGTTCTCAGGATCACCCGGCTGACTGCGCTCTGAGTTCTTTGTTTATGAGTTATGAAGGTGAGCTGACTTTAATTCTGAGTCCAGCTGCCGGTGGCGTAGTTAATCGTGGCCCCATTTTGATTGTTGAACACATAGACGTTGATGTTTAAAGCTGCCCCATTGTCGGAGGCACTAACGGCTTGGACATGCGTTCCACGTGGAACAAGTTCATTGCCTTGATACAATGGGGTGACCACGTAGTAGACCGGGATGTTAGGCCGGGCACGGACAAAGTTTCGAATGGCGGTCTCTGCGTAGGCCATTCCACCAGCGCTATGCGTGCCACGTCCATTAGTTCCAACATTTTGGGCCCGTGTGCCGGTTGTGAGGTTCGGTCGCTGCATGACGGTATTAGCCGATGAGTCTGGGCCACCAAGATTACCGACTAACGACCAGGCAATCGTATGGGAACGATTATAGAAATAACCGCGGTAACCGGTGAGTTGCGCGATGCGGTTATTGCCTCGATAACCAGTTGGATCGGCACTTTCAGCAAACGGTGGGCGTTTCATTTGTGAAGTTGATTCCACGGAGTCATAGGTCACTAATGCTTGCCCAGCACCACTACGTCCTAAAGCATCTAAAGGATCGATGCTGACCCACGCGCGCTCATGATTGTGTGCCAAGGCATCTTTAATTTGTAAATCAGTCAACGTAGATTTACCTAAATTGGCATAGTTTTCTGGGTATTTAGTCGGATCAAATTGTAATGCGAGTAGTTGGGTATCGGTTGCATCACGGGCAACTTTGGCGCCATGAGGTTGGGGTGCTGAAGAAGTGCCCACTAATTGGCTAGCAGATTTCGCTAGATGGCGTGTGGCGCGACGAACGGAACTAGTCACTGGCGATGAGTCAGTAGTTTTAGTGTGATTAGCAAAGTAACCGCCGCCCAAAACGATGAGTAAAGCGGTGAGTAATGTCAGCAGTGGATGTTTTTTTGTCATGAAATAATTGCTCCGTTTTTTGATGTTCTGCGATAAATTTAGTTTACCTGATACCGTGCATCTTTCGGTCATAAAAGTCGTTTAAATCGTAAATTAGGGTTTAAAGTCAAAATTTCCACGAAAAGACCGAATTCAGAAAGTTTAATAAATAATTTTCTGAATTCGGTCTTTTATCGTTGAGTGGTGTTGGTGCTCAGGGTCAAAGCGGTCTGGCTCACGCTCTGTTGTAAACGCGCTCGCCATCACTGAAGCCTGTGTCCAACCAACAAGCGCAACCGGGCAAAATGCGCCCAATTGCACTTGCCTGTTGGTGCTCGTCTTCACCCGTGATGGCTCACGCTCTGTTGTTATTCCACATGTTCCTTAAACTGCCGACGCTGTTTATTCAGACCTAGGCGAATCAGTTTGTCGATTTCAGTGACAACTAAGGTGACAAAACCGGCAGCAATGGCTAATCCCCATTGGTTGAGCGACATGGGCCCGGTTTTAAAGATCGCTTGCATAAATGGTAGATAGGCTTGAGCGATTTGTAGCAGTAATAACAAGCCGATCACAACAAAAGCCATTGGGTTGGTCCAGAAACTACGCGAAATGACGGGATGTGGCGTGCGAATGTTAAATAGATAAAAGATTTTACCCATGATGATCACATTGACAGTAATCGTGCTAGCAATGACCTGACTGACACCTTGATCCGTCAACAGATCAAACATCCATAAGCCCATTACGGCAATCAGCACTGACACATAAATCATCTGAAAGACGTCATGCCGATTCATTAACGCAGCCCCAGTGCGACGAGGTGGGCGGTGCATCAGGCCATCTTCTTCTGGTTCAAAGATGAATGCAAATTGAATCGTGATCGCTGAGACCATGTTAATCCACAACAGTTGGGTTGGCACCAACGGTAATTCTTGTTGCATTAAAATACTGAAGGCCACGATCAATCCTTCGGCAAAGCTAGTAGGAAGGAGGAAAGCAATCGTCTTTTTGATGTTGTCGTAGAGACGACGACCTTCGCGAATTGCTTTAGTCATCGTGGTAAAGTTGTCATCGACCAAGATCATATCCGCAGCGTCCTTGGCAACATCGGTTCCTTTAATCCCCATGGCGACCCCAATGTCCGCCTTTTTCAGCGCCGGTGCATCATTGACGCCATCACCAGTCATCGCCGTGATCTTGCCGGTTTCTTGATAAGCGGAAATGATCGCCAATTTGTTGCTAGGGGTGGTGCGAGCAAAGACATCGTAACGGTTGATCGTTGCTTTTAATTCTTCGGGAGAAAGTTGGTCAAGTTCAGTTCCAGTGATCGTTTGAATGTCTGCAGCTAAGCCGAGCTGGCGACCAATTGCGGCAGCCGTATCTGGGTGATCACCGGTGATCATTTTCACTTTAACGCCGGCGGTCCGCATTTCTTTTAAGGCGGCAATAACTTCTTCACGTGGCGGATCAATGATCCCCACGATGCCAAGAAATTCGATGCCTTGCGCGAGTGTTTGATGGTCAATTTGGTTGACGGTGTCAGGCACCAATCGATGACCGACTGCTACGACTCGTTTACCAGCTTGGGTTAAGTCATGAATAGCAGCGTCCCACTTAGCACGATCAAATAATGGATCGTTAGCTTGCGCCATTTCATAAACCTTATCCGGGGCCCCTTTGATGAAGATTTCATGTTGACCGGCTTCATTCACGGACAAACGTGCCATGTAACGATAATCGGAGTCAAAGGGAATACGATCAAGCTCTTGATAATCGGGGGCGGTCGGTCCTAATCCTTTGTGGTACAGGGTTAAAAACGCACCATCAGTAGGTTCGCCGTTAATTAACCACTGTCCAGCCTCTTCATATAACATCGTGTCATTGGCCTCAAAGCCACTGATGAGCAGCTGCTTTAAAGCTGTTTCGGCGGAGACGTCAACCGGTTGGCCCGCTAAAGTAATGTTTCCACTAGGCGCATAACCGGTACCGGTGACTTGGTAATGCGCTGATTGGGTAATGATATCTTGAGCCGTCATTTCATTTTTGGTCAAAGTTCCCGTCTTGTCAGTTGCGATCACGTCGACGGCGCCTAACGTTTCAACAGACGGTAACGTCTTGACGATGGCATGATTCTTAGCCATTTTGTTGACACCCATAGCTAAGATGACCGATGTTGAAGCAGGGAGGCCTTCGGGCAATGAACCGACAACCATCGTAATCACTGCCAAAGCCAAGGTTGGGAGCGCGTAAAGGTGCCGAAGCCAGCCGAAGACAAACAGCGCGATGGCAACCGCAATGATGAAGTAAGAAATCCACGTGCCTAAGCCGTCTAGTTCACGCATGAGCGGTGTTTTAGTCTGTTTGACATCGGTGACATCGGTCGCAATTTGACCAAGTTCGGTCTCAGCACCGGTGGCAACCACCACCCCGGTTGCACTCCCATTAGTGACGGCGGTACTGGCGTAGGCCATGTTGGTCCGGTCAGCCAGTGGCGTCTTTTGATCAGTCAATGGCGCAAACGTTTTGGTGACTGCGTCTGCTTCCCCAGTTAGTGCCGCTTCTTGAATCCGTAAATTGTCGGCATCTAACAAACGCAGGTCAGCAGGAACATTGTCACCAGCTTCTAGGTAAACGATGTCACCAGTAACTAAGTCTGCCGCAGGGATGTCAGTTCGTGTGCCGTCACGAATGACGGTCGCTTCAGTCGAGAGCATTGATTTAATTTTTTCGAGCGCATTGCTGGCGTTTACTTCTTGGAAATAACCGATTAACGCATTGATAATCACCACTAAGCCGATTACCACGGCATCTGAGTAATGACGAATCACGAGGGTAAAAGCCGCCGCAAATAACAGAATGTAGATAATCACATTGTTAAATTGGCGGAGAAAAATCACCCATTTGGGGGTGACGGTGGTGGTTAATTCATTGGGCCCATTTTTTGCCAGGCGATCAGCAGCCGTCTTAGTGGTCAAGCCTTGTTCAAAATCGGTTTGATACTGAGCTAGAACAGTTGCGGTGCTGACGGTAAAGATCGGACTGGGTCCAGGTTTGGCATCAGAGGCGGCGTGTGTGTCATTTTCCATCGAAAGTAAACTCCTTTTTAATTATAAAGATTATTTTGTCCAACTAGTATAGCATGATGAGCTGGTTCCGTTAAAGTGACCTCAATTGAAATGATAATATTTATCGAGAACTTATGGATCACTTGATTCAAAAAGGTTGTTCACAATTAAATTGTGTTGAAATATACTTGCATCCGGTGAGCGGCTGTCGTATGGTTAGTATGTTGGTGAGTAATTAGAATAATTCTAAACTGACAAAAAATAGACGGAGGCTGAAAGAAAATGGAAAAGACCAAGGTTGTTATTGTAGGGGCATCTCATGGTGGTCATGAATCAGCAATTGAGATTTTAGACAAGTATGAGAATGTTGATGTAACAATTTTTGAAGCCGGTGACTTTGTTTCATTCATGTCCTGTGGCATGCAATTATTCTTAGAGGATCAAGTCACTGCACAAGATGATGTGCGTAATTTCCGGCCAGAAGCTATCACCGAAAAAGGTGGGCATGTGCTGAATAATCATGAAGTGACAGCCATTAACGCGGACAAAAAAGAAGTTAGTGTGAAGGATGTCATTAGTGGGGAAACAACACAAGTGGCTTATGATAAATTGATTTTGAGTTCTGGGGTGACACCAACCACGTTGCCTGTCCCAGGACACGAGTTAAAGAATGTTTACTTAATGCGTGGTTACGACTGGGCTTCAAAGATCAAAGCAGCCTTGACTAATGACCAGATTCAAAACGTTGCGGTTATTGGGGCTGGTTATATTGGGATCGAAGCGGCGGAAGTCTTTGCTAAGGCGGGCAAACATGTCACGTTACTCGACATGATTGATCGCCCACTGGGTAACTACCTTAACCAAGAATTGACGGATTTGATCGCGCCAGAATTGACTGGTCACGGGATTGAATTAGCCATGGGTGCAGCTATTCAGAAGTTTGAAGGAACGGATACCGTGACTGGCGTTACAACCAAATCAACGACATATCCGGCAGACTTAGTTATTTGTGCAGCAGGTGTCCGTCCAAATACCGGCTGGCTGCAAGACACAGTGAACTTAACCGACCGCGGTTTCATTGACGTGGATGAATACTTACAAACCAACTTGCCAGACGTGTATGCCATCGGGGATGCGATTTTACCGTTATCGATTCCGGCGGGACAAAAGATGCCAATTGCCTTGGCAACGACGGCACGACGTGAAGCCCAATACGTTGTCGACCACTTATTTGAAACAACGCCAGCAGTGCCATTTAAGGGGGTCGTCGGCGCTTCAGCGTTGAGTGTCTTTGATTACCATTTCGCGGCTGCCGGTTTGAACACGTTTACCGCTGACAAGGCAAAGATCAGCGTATCGACAAGCTATTATCAAGATTCGTTGCGGCCAAACTACGTCCCAGAACGGGCAGGCAACACGGATGTTTACGTCAGTTTGACGTTTGATCCATTGACTCACCAACTGTTAGGCGGCGCTGTGCTGTCTAAATACGACATTACCGCACAAGGCAATGTGATTGCATTAGCCGTTGCCCACAAGTTGACGGTTGAAGATCTGGCAACAGCCGATTTCTTCTTCCAACCTGGATTTGACCGGCAGTGGAGTGTCCTAAACTTAGCTGCCCAACATGCATTAGGCCGCGCACGTTTCTAAGGCATGCAAATTAAATTCAAATAAAAAATACGGTTCCATCCCTGCAGTCAAGGTTTGCAGATAGATGGAACCGTATTTTAATGATTAATGAGATGTCGTTAGCTTGATGCCAATTAGCCCTACCACGAGTAAGCCGATAAACAACCAAGTGAGGGGCGAAAATTTATCTTGAAAGATTAAGGCCCCGACGATGATTGACCCAACGGCGCCAATACCGGTCCAAATCGGATAAGCAACACTTAAAGGGAGATCCTTTAGGGATAACGATAGCATCACAAAACTAAAGATCATGCCGACTACGGTAGTGCCAGTCCAAAAAATCTGAGTAAAACCAGCACTTAATTTCATGGCCGACGCCCAGACAACTTCAAATAAACCGGCGAAAACGAGATAAATCCATGACATACATATACCTCCAAAAAAATAGACAACCGTCAACATTTCTTCTCAGACCTAACGAAATGTTGATGTTGTCTTCATTGACAAATTCCCGGTGGAATCATTTACTTTGTTAACTACAGCATAACATGACAGCCGTGGAGAGAAAAGTTTTGAGTGATGAAAAAAGTCAGACCTTAAAGTTTCAGTTCAGTGATCGTCACCCGGTAGTTGCCATTGGGTGCCGCGACCGTTTGGGTGGCGCCAACCGGTTGGTTTAAAACGGCCCGGCCAAGTGGTGAGTCAAACGAAACTTTGCCCTCATCTAAGTTAGCCTCAAATTTACCAACTAGTTCATAAGTCGCCGTATCGGTGGGATCAGCATCAAACATCACGGTAAAGGTGCGGCCTAATTCAACGTGGTCAGTGGTTTGTGGTGTGGTGACTTCAGCGTACTGTTGCAATTTATTGAGATAATGAAGGCGACTTTCTAACCAACGTAGATCACGTTTAGCGGCACTGTATTCAGCATTTTCTGAGCGGTCGCCTAGTGCAGCCGCTTCTGCCAAACGTTTGATCCGGCGGGGCCGATCGGCAGTTAACGCATCAATGTCAGCTTGTATTTGGCGATAACTTGCCGGTGTCATTGCGTTTTCGTTTAATTCCAAAAGCCGCACCTCCTAGGTTTACTAGCGCCATTCTAGCGTAAAGGCGGTGTCGCGTAAACGCCAAAATCAGGGTGCGACAAAGTGACGACTCATTACTAGGCAAGATGGTTGCGTAGATCGTCAATGCGTTGGTCGATCTCCCATTCGCGGGATCGCATTTGGCGCGTCGCCGAGTGAATGGTACTGCCTGGCCGGCTGACCTTGTCGTAAAGAATCGCCGGATTAAAGAGGAACTTGTGGGTGGCGCCTGCTTCGTATTCAGCGGTAAATAACAAGTCTTCTGCTAACGCTAAACTGGTGTCAAAGCGCAATTTCAGCTGATTAATTACGCTCATGCGAAAGGCTTTGTTCCACGTGTAACCACCAATTTGAGTGCCGTGTTCAGTTGCCTCAGCCAACATGTCTGCCTGTGAAATCTCATGCCAACCTGAAAGTTGTCGCACGGCACCGCGCGCCCAGCCACCCCAGCTTGAGCCAACGGTGACTAAATCGACATTCGGATCAGCCAGACCTTCTGCAAACGTGGCCAAGTATGCCGGCTCACACTTGTCATCGCCATCGACAAAGACAATAATCGCGCCGTTAGCGTGTTCGATGCCGTAGTTACGCGCAACAGAAACGCCACTGTGCTTGGAAAGGTGAGTCACTGTGAAGTTTGTTTCCTGCTGTGCCCACCGATCAGCGACAGTCGCTGATTCATCAGTAGAGTGATCATCGACAAGGAGTACCTCATAATTCTGATAAGTTTGATCCCGTAAGCTGGTTAGACACGGTGCCAAAAAGTGACCGAGATTGTAAATGGTGACGACAACAGTCATGAGTGGTGTTGAATCTGCCATGTTGCGTGCCTCCTAGATGTTGTTTACCGCTAGGATACAAGGGTTTGACGAAAAAAGGGGGAAAAGGGACTCGAATATCGAAGCAAATGAAGACGATGACGAAAGCGGATTTTTTGGTAAAAGAGTTGATCGCGAGAAATAATGTGGATAACAAATAACTGAGCGCTTCGCCAACTAGCAACAAGGCCGTCTTCTACGATCATTAGAAGGCGGCCTTGTCAGTAATGCTTATAGCACAGGTTAGTTGTTACTTGCCCCACAAAAAGTTGATCACTAGTCGATTAACTTGCCCGTTATTGTGTAATTTACTGTGTTGGGCATCTTTGCCCTTAATCATGTGTTCTTGGTAACTGATTGGCCGATTTCCAAGTAGGTATTTGAGTGAACGCGATGAAACATTGCTGACTCGGCCATCGGAATTACTACCATCTTCCAAGTTGCCATAAATGTTTAGCACACGAACTTGGCGGCTGGGATAGTTATTGATGTGCGCCAATAGATAGCGATAGTTTTGATCCATTGTTTTGGGTTGCCCGTTCGCTAGTAAACGATTTTGATTTGGCTTGTCGCCACGGCCAAGAATGCCGTCAAAGTGACCAGCCAAATCCACTTGTTTATTTAATTGTGGTAATTTTTTGTTTTGACCGTTGGCGGTTTCATAGTACATGATGGCCATGTTGCCCATCGAATGAGCAACGACATTGAATTGCTTAATGTGATAACGCGATTGCAGTGTCGTCAAAATGTTTTTCAGCCATTGGCCATCGGTCTTAAAGTCCGGGTTACGGTTATCTTCAAAGATAACTTGGACTAATGGATTCACTTTGCCTGAGCGCCAGTGACCACTGAGTTTGACATGACCAGCTTTTGTCACGCGAGCAGTCAACACTTTGGTGGCAGCGCCGGCTTTTTCAGCAGCGGCAATCTGATGATTAGAGGCTGACGCACCGCCACCGTAACCATGTAAGTATAAGGTCGGTATATTACTGTACGTATAATTGTTTGTCGCTTGATGGGCGGTGAAGGTTGTCCACGAGATGACTGCCGTAATAACAGCGAGCATCGCGATCAGACCGCCCCAAAATTGCTTTCGCATAGAAGTTCCCCCCCGACAAATTAAACTATTTGCCGTTATTGTAGGCACCTGCTGAGAAAGAAGCCAAGCAAGAACACTTTTGAATGCCAGTTATCAGATTTTGTTAGACATGGTACAGTGAAGGCATTGATGACTGGGAGGTGAGTGAATGACCGATCAAAGGATTCAGCTTGATCCGAATCGAACGGATTTAGGCGATTTTTTGAAAGTCGCTGCCTGTAGTGCCGTGATGTTGCAAACGGTTTTAGGTTTGGCGAGCAAATTAGCGCTACCCTGGGCCATGCAACGTAGCTTGATTGCTGTGTACGATGCCGTTAAATTCACGGCGCCGGCGTTTATTTTTGGCATCCTATTTACAACGTTGCGGACGACGCCCTTGATGAGTCGTCACGAGTACGGCCATTATTTGCAAAAGCAATGGCACGCATTGATGATGCCCACGATTTTGTGGACCGCAGTGTACTTAACCTTTATGCCAGGCCAGCAACAGCACACGCCTTATCACAGTATTGCGACCTTCAACTGGCAGTTTATCAACGGAAACGCTGCACCGCATCTGTGGTACAACACGATGATGTTGCAATTTATTATACTAATGCCGCTTTGTTTTGCACTTGCACGTTGGTTAAATGGTCATCCACAGCGGGAAATTGGCGTTCTAATCATGGTTGCAAGCGGATTTAGTTGGTGGTTGGCCGTTTATGACCTCAGTATCTTTAATGGCTTGCACCAACATCAATGGTATTTGGCCGATCGATTATTCATCAGCTACTTACCCTATGCGATTTTAGGCATATCAATGTGGTTGTTTTACGATTCCATGATGCACTGGCTTCGGCGTTGGTGGTGGGGACTATTGATTGTCGCAATTATGGCGTGGCTACGGGCCAATACAGAGCTGCGTAGCTTCGGCGTTCCAGTAAAACTGGCAAATGCGCCCTATCTGAAACCGTCAATAACGATCTACGCGCTATGTCTGATTGGACTCATTTGTGTGTTAGCCGATTGGTGCCTTCGCCAGCAAGTGCGCTGGCTAGGAATCATTCACTTCCTCGCGATTTATGCCTATCGCGCCTTTTTAGGCAATGTCTTTTGGCTGGTTCTGCTATGGCAAATCGAGCGCTGGCTTGGTTGGCAGGATTGGATCTGGTTTCGGATCGGTGTGACCGCTGTTGTTGGCTGGTGCCTGGCGTTCGGGTTTGCGGTGGAAGCGCATCGGGTGGTGGAATTGTTGCAACAACAAAATGATCAAAGAATGGATCGAGATAGTTGAATGTTCTAATACTATGGGTATAAACATTTTGGATGCTCACGCATATAAGATTTTAGATATCCCACGTTCGCTGATGGTTAATAGACAGTTTTTCCATAACAAGTTCATTTGGTGTTTTATCTAATTGGTAACAAATGTAGTAAAGATACGTAAGGACGTCAGCCACTTCAAGCTGATAGTCCTTTTTTTCTTCATCAGATAGATTGGATTCAGTGGTCCATTGAAAGTGTTCCAACATTTCTGAAGTTTCTATAGAAACTGATTTAGTTAAGTTTTCTAATGTATGATACTTTTCCCACGCTTTCTCATTTCTGAATTTGAGCAATTCATTTATCGTTTGTAGATATTTTGGATCATTTTCCATGAAAGTTCTCCTTTACGTTGCTAAAGCTTGATTGCATAAGTTAAGCTGTTATTAGGTTTCTTGTACATTATTATAGATGGGCTAAGTGAAATGAATGACAGTAAAAAAAGAAATTCCACGAGTGATTCAAATTGATTATGATCTGGACAGTATCGATGCTTTAAAAGCAGAATTTGGTAGTCAAGACGATGCACATATTATCCTTGATTATCCGACCGTTTACATTGTTTACGATGAAAATGATACAAATACCTATAGTGTTTACGTTGGGGAAACAAATGATATCAGAAGACGTAGTATAGAACATTTGTTGGAAGACCCTCGGACGAGAGAAGACTGGAACACGTTAAAAAACTCTGAGCAATCAAAATTAATTATCATTGGTCATGATCATTTTAATAAATCGCTAACATTGGATCTAGAAAATCAATTAATGTTGTACATGTCTGGCGTAGGCAGTGTTAAACAACTCAATAATAGACGTGATAATCCACAACGTTATTATTATACTTCGAAAGAAAAAGATCAGATATTTTCGGCCATTTGGAAAAGACTATCGAAAAAGAATCAGAAGCTTTTTCCACCAGAAGAAATCATTAAGAACTCTGCACTATTTAAAGCATCACCTTTCCACGACTTAACCGAGAACCAAGAGGATGCAAAGCAGAAGATTTTGCAAAGGGTTTGGGAAAGTCTTATCAAGGGAAAACCTGATCAATTGATTTTAGTGGAGGGAGAGGCCGGTTCGGGTAAAACAGTATTACTCAGTACTGTTTTTTATTTAATTACGCAATTTTCTAAGGAGTCGATCGGAAGTAGTAGAGAAATCACAGCGGCGTTACTTGTGAATCATGATGAGCAGCTTAAGGTCTATCAAGATATTGCTCGAAAGTTAGGCATTGACGCCACTAGTATCAGTAAGCCAACGCGCTTCATTAATACGCATAGCTCTGACGATCAAGTTGGATGTGGTCTTGGTTGATGAAGCGCATTTACTATGGACACAAGGTAAACAAAGTTACCGTGGACAGAACCAATTGGAGGATATTCGGCGATGCGCAAAAGTTACGATAGCTGTATTTGACCCCCACCAAATTCTCAAAACAGAGGAGTACGTTGAGAAAGAGCAACTTGAATCAATGGAAACATTGGCTAGAGTTCAAGGAAATCAAATCGTTTTAAATAATCAATTGCGAATGAATGCAAGTGAAGCAACGATCAGTTGGCTTAGAAATTTAACTGAGGATCGGATAGTGGGTAAAATCCCTAAGGACAACGCATATGACCTCCAAATTTTTGAGAATCCGGCAGACTTGTATACCGCAATTAAAGCAAAAAATGATAATTCTGATGATGGGTTGTCACGAATGTTAGCCACTTTTGATTGGGACTATGTTAGCAAAGGTCATCCGGATGATGGTGATTATTGGATGGTTGAAGTGAAATCCGACAACAAAATAGGCGAGCTACGATTGCCATGGAACTTACAATTACCAATTGATAAGTCTCAAAAAGGACAGAGAAAAAATTTAGCTTGGGCAGAACAAAATCAAACAATAAATGAAATTGGTTCCACCTATACAATTCAGGGATTTGATCTGAACTATGCTGGCTTAATTATCGGGCCATCCGTAAAATTTCGTAATAACCGAATTGTTTTTGATCCAGCATTGAGTAAAAACAAAAATGCTATTAGAAATCGGACACTAGCTTCCGGAAGAAAATCCAAAATATATGATGAGTTATTGCCAAATGAATTAAATGTATTACTGACACGTGGGGTAAAAGGACTGTATATTTACGCAGTTGACGATCAATTAAGAAATGCACTTTTGAATGCACAAAAGTAAAAGTGAGTTGTAATTACAAACCCAATATGTGGTTTGTAATTACAACTCACTTTCTTAATCCATCGAATACCTTCCCGCCTGTTTCACCGCGGGTTCATTCTGCTGGTTAAATGATTGAACGAGGGTGATGTTTTGTTCATGTTCAGCACGGCTGTTTTTGCGATAGGTTAAGGGTGCTTGGCCGACGAGTCTGATGAAGAGCTTGGTGAGGTAGTTAGGATCAAGCCCGACTTTGATGCCGATCGTGTTGACGGAGAGGTCGGTTTACTCTAAGTAGTTTTGGGCGTATTTGATGCGGATACGTTGTAGCAGATTCGCCGGGGTTAGGTCGGTGTGTTGTTTACAAATGCGAATTAAATAATTTTTGCTGTAGTTGAAGTGTTTGGCTAAACTTTTTAAAGTTATTGGCATTGGTGGTGATTAATTTCAATTCATTATTGGACGCTGAGTACGATGTGGGACTTAGCCAATGCGGTTCTTTATGCCATTGACCAACCAGAAAATGTCGGGATCGACGAAATTCTCTTGCGGCCAACCGTTCAAGAAAACTAATCATTGTGCGACAAAGTGTTCCCTGCGATAAGCTTAGGGAACGCTTTTTTGCTCAGGGTAACTTGTGAACGGACGATGTTCACGCTATGCTTAATGTAAGCGATTACTTAAACTGAGGAGTGACGACATGCAAACAGATTTTTTAGAGCTGATCAAAGGTAAATTGATTATCTCCTGTCAGGCACTAGCAGACGAGCCGTTGCACAGTTCATTTATCATGAGTCGGATGGCAAAGGCGGCGGCGATGGCTGGTGCCAGTGCGATTCGTGCCAATTCGATTGTCGATTTGCAGGCTATTCAAGATGTCGTTAAATTGCCATTGATCGGTCTGGATAAAGTCGATTATCCAGATTCGTCAGTTTATATCACGCCGACGCTTAAGGAAATGCGGGCGGTAGCGGCCACCGGTGTCGCAGCCGTTGCTTGTCAGGTGACGGGGCAGTCGCGGCCGCATGGCGAACATTTAGCCGACATTGTGGCTGCCATGCGCGATGAATACCCTAACACGCTGTTAATGGCCGATACTGCTACTATCAATGATGTCGTGACTGCTAATCAACTTGGCTTTGATCTCATCGGCACGACGATGCACGGTTATACGCCGGCTACCGCGGGACAAAATATTGCTGATGACGATTTCGCTTATCTGAAGGCTGTGCTAAAGTCTGCCCAGGCACCAGTAATTGCAGAAGGGAAAATTGATACGCCGGCAAAAGTGACTAAAGTATTGGAACTGGGATGTTATAGTGTGGTCGTGGGGTCGATTATCACCCGGCCACAGTTGATTGCGGCGCCGTTTGTGGAAGCGACGAAAGCCGTAAAAGGGGAACGATGAAAAAGTCTTTAAAGTGGCGCAGTTGCGCTACTTTAAAGACTTTTTTGCCTAAAAATTTCCGGAATAATCATACAAAAAGTGGCTGGCGGTAAAGGCCCATAGGTTGCGTGTTCGTAGCCATAAGCAGCCGTCAACGATGGTAGGTAAGCCGACTTCAAAGACGGCTTCCGGCAGGTTGTAACCATAGGAACTATAATGCCAGGCACCAAATAGTAAGGCGGTCATGAGAAATGCTAACCAGTAGCGTAAGGTAGGACGATTGATCCACCACAAGGCTACAAATAAAATCGTGAATAGACTCAGCCTGAAGACATCTTCACTAGGCAGCTCGTACCAGTTGTTGATCATATAGGTAACGAAGCGTTGCCACGCATTGCCATGAACGGTGATTAAACTTTCAGCGGAGTCCGCGACATTTTTAATCTTCGCGGCGGCTCCCAGTTGGCTGGCCCAATTGTCCAAGACACCACCCAAATAGGTAATGATAATGATAGCCAAGAATGATTCGACAAGCCCGGTCCGCCGAGGCGGTGCAACTTGTTGACGCCGACTCAACCAACGACTTAATTGCCAGAAAAAGAAGAACGCCACTCCCGCAACATAATAGCTATACCAACCACCGAGAACGATGATGCTGTTTAACCAAACAGGGAGGGCTTTAGGGAGCAAATGGACATGCTGTAAATCTGGCAATAGTTCACTCAGCACGCCACAGGTTGCGGTTAAAATAATCAAGAACCATGCCAACCAAGTCGATTTTCCTAGCCGAAAGACTAGAGTAATCTCTGCCTGGTCATCTGGTTCAAGAACGAAATAACGTTGTAAACGTGGCATGAAACCAACTCCTAATCGTCGTTAACCAATCGAGCTAACGAATCAAGTAATGTCTAATTCTGACAAGTAACGGTTAGAAGTGCAAGGCGATGGTTCCGAAGAGCGTCAATAAATATAGTTGTTACCTTGGGCAACTTTCAGGTGTCCAGATTTAGTTAAGTAAGATGCGTAACATTAAGCGAATTGCTTCGAGGATGCCAGTTACCATGGCGAGGGTTGCTAATCCACCGACCACATACCAGCAAGCGTGGTAAAAAGTTTGTTTTGTCATGAAAATGTCCTCACTGTTTGTGATTTAGGGATTGGTAGAGGTGGCTGATAAAGACATCGTTGGTCCACATCCACACGGCGTGACCAAGAGCTTCAGATACATGTTCCTCTAGTGGCTGATCCTTTGCGGCCGGGATGGTATGCATTTTTGGCAATAAGTACAGATGATAAGCCGCCCATACACCTAAACCAAAGACAACGCCGTGACCAGCCTTTACTTTTGGCAGCCGTTGTCCGGCTAGCGCGTATGCAACGGCAAAAGTTGTCGAGAAGCCAAAATGCATGAGGAAACCGGCGATTGGCATTTGCTGTTTTGAGTAAGTGTAACTGGCGTTTAAAAGGCGTGGCGGTAAGTGCAATTGTTCTAACAGATGTTGTGGCGGATTGGGATTGTCCCGTGCGGGTGTGCGCGGGGGCAGTAGTGCCTCCCAGCCAATCTTGACCATGCCAGAGATGATGCCAGCGATTAAACCAGCTTCAACGGCGGCGGACATGTTAGTTTTGTGTTTGTCGGATTGTCTATTTGGTTTATATTTAGCTTTATATTTTGCCGTAATGATCACGCTCCTCACATTTAAGCTAGCCTCATTATAGGCTGTGATGAAGTAAAGTGCGAGCACAATGGTAGTCCGATTGAGGCTGCCAAAATGAATGGTTGGAGAAAAAACCGTGATCATTAATTTGCGAATTGTAGTAATTTTTAAAAACGCTTGATCAGTCATATCGTCCCTTGACGCCAAGGGGGCATTATGACATCGATTTAACTGGTGAAATTAATCTTCACCATGAAAGGCTTCCCAGCCTTCGCTGGCAATGAAGTAAACCAGGACGAGTGCTCCAATTGAATCGGCCCACCACCAACCTAATAACGCTGTCGCAATTGCGCCGATCAGAACAGTGGCGGCCATGTAGGCGCAGGTGATATTGCACATCCCATCTTCAATTAAGGCTGGTGAATTAATTTTCTGGCCCAAAGATCGTTTGCGCATGGTCAAAATCGGCATCAGTAGAACTGAAGCGATTGCAATGGCCATCCCTGAAAAGCTTGATTCTGGGGCTTGGTGAGTGAAGAGATTATAACCAGCGGTCAAGGTGACATAAACGGCTAACAGTAATAGAATACCGCCGACAATGCGACCGGAGCGCCGTTCAGCTTGTTCAATTCGTTCTTCGCTAGCACCAGCTTGTTCTTGACGAAGTCGCCAAACGAGAGTGATGCCGGCGATGATTTCTAGGAAGCTGTCCAAACCAAAAGCGACCAATAAGATAGAACCGGCCTTAATTCCGGCAGATAACCCGACTAAAAATTCAAATGCCATCCAAGCGACCGAAAAGTACTCGGTGTGCAAACCCTGAGTGATATAACGTGTTTTGACATTAGTGTCCATGCTTTTCTCCCCTAATGACATGATCAACGTGTTCCAGTGCCTCATTTAAGACATCTAAAATATGTGGATCATCCAAACGATAAACATTTGTCTTGCCTTGTCTAGTTGCACTAATGAGCTGATGCTCGCGCAGCTTAGCCAGCTGATGTGAGGTGGCCGACTGTTCTAAGCCGAGTTGATCACTGATTTGTGACACAGTTAAATCTTGTTGTTCCAGTAAATACAGTAGTTGCATGCGCGTGGGGTTGCTAAGTAACTGAAATAATGTGTGAGCTTCATTGAGGTGTCGTTCTTCAATAAAGCGAGGTGACGATGAGGTCATCAGATGATCATCCTTTCATATGACGCGGTTATCATATAACCGTTTATGTTATTTTGCAAGCCGGACTCGGAGAGCTATTGTAAGCGGTTGCTAACGCGTTGGTCTTTGATACACTATTGTTAAGTGCTGCGACATTAAACATAAAGGAGTTCCTTATGAAGAAAATTATTCTTGATTGTGATCCTGGGCATGATGATGCCTTGGCGATGATGTTAGCGGTCGCTTCACCGGAGATTGATTTGGCGGCGGTGACGACTTCGGCTGGCAATCAAACGCCTGAAAAGACATTGAATAACGCCATGCGGATGTTGACCCTTTTGCAACGGCAAGATATCCCAGTCGCCAGTGGTAATAAAACACCACTGGTGCAACCATTGGCGACTGCCGGCAATGTTCATGGTAAAACAGGGTTAGATGGGGCGGACTTACCGGATCCGGACTTCAAGCCCCAAGCTATGACGGCAATCGAATTAATGGCGAAGACGATCCGAGAAGCAACTGAGAAGGTAACTTTAGTTGTGACTGGGCCGATGACCAATGCCGCATTATTTTTGCGGGTGTATCCAGAATTAGCCGAACGGATTGAACGAATTGTCTTTATGGGCGGTGCGATGGGATTGGGTAATTGGACCCCCTCGGTGGAATTTAATATTTATGTTGACCCAGAAGCCGCTAAGATTGTGATGAACGCAGGGATTCCATTAACAATGGCACCATTGAATGTCACCCACCAGGCTCAAATTATGAAAGATGAAATTGCGTCAATCGGTACAATTAATAACCCGGTGGCGCAAGCTTTCAACGGTCTCCTAAACTTTTTTGAAATTTACCATGAGAACCCAAAATGGGGCTTTTCTGGTGCACCGCTACATGATCCGTGCACGATCGCTTGGTTGATCGATCCCACGATGTTTGAAAGTGATTTAATGAATGTCGATGTAGAAACAACCGGGGACTTGGTCAAAGGAGAAACAGTTTGCGATTACTATGAATTAACGGGCAAGCCGAAGAATACTGACGTTTTACTAAAAATTGATCGATCACGGTTTATCGCCTTAATTATGCAATCGTTAAAATCGTTCAACTGATTAAATGAACAACCAAAAGGCCACCGATATCAAAGTCGGTGGCCTTTTCAGATACAAGCTTTAAAGTTTAATGGAAGACCATGCCACCGTCGACCGTGATCGTCTGACCGGTGATGTAATCGGAGTCGGTTCCAGCCAAGAAACTAACCACGTTAGCAACGTCTTCTGCTTCAGACAAGCGATTTAATGTGATGTCCTTGGTGAAAGTTTGTAGGCCCCACTCGTCGTCTTTGCCGGCGTTTTGGCCAACTTCATGAGCAATGTCCATCATCATTGGTGTCCGTACAATTCCTGGTGCATATGCGTTAACGGTGATTTGGTCGGCGGCTAATTCCTTAGCTGTCGTCTGAGTAATACCACGAATGGCAAATTTAGTTGAGCCATATACAGTTAAATTCGGATTGCCAACTTCGCCAGCTTGAGAGGTGGCGTTGATGATTTTTCCACCATGGCCTAACCGTTTCATGGCGGCGTGAGCAGCTTGTGTGCCCCAAACGACACCACCAGTGTTAATCATCGTAACTTCGGCTAACTGTTCAGGCGTCACATCATCAATTGGGGTGGTTGGTGCCACACCAGCATTATTGACGATAACGTTTAAATCGCCTAACTGAGCGACTGTGTCATCGACAGCTTTGAAAACCTGATCACGGTCCGCCACATCCGCCACGAGTGCGATGGCTTTACCGCCGTGATTTGTAATTGTAGCAGCGACATCATCTAATTTAGTCTTAGTCCGACCGATGAGCGCAACGGCAAAGCCATCACGAGACAAACGATCAGCAATGGCAGCACCAATTCCTTGGCCAGCACCGGTAACAAAAGCGACTTTTTGCGTCATGTGTAAAAACCTCTGTTTCTTGTGAAATTATGAACTAAAAGTTAGTATACCGAACTCTCGTAGTAAAAACTAGTCCTAATTTCATGGGCCTATTGTCCCCCAAGAATTCCTCGTAGGCAATAAAAAACCAAGCCGTTCAGTAATTTCAGGCTTGGTAGGGTGATTGGTTAAGCTTTAGTGACCGCTGTTTGGCGCGTCATCTGACCATCTTCAATCTTGTAGATTACATCACTTTTAGTAATTAGTCGTTCATCGTGAGTCACCATAATGATGGCTTTGTTGAGATCATGAGCTTCGCTAACTAAACGATCAACCACATCGAATGAACGTTGAGAGTCGAGGCTGGCGGTTGGTTCGTCGGCTAAAATGACGTCAGGATTATGGAACAATGCCTTGGCGATAGCAACTCGCTGGCGTTCACCACCGGACAATTCGTTTGGCAGCGCATTGTCCATATCACGTAGATCCAAGCGATCGAGTAATTGTCGCATTTCATCTGCTTGGAATTTTTGATGCGCGAGACGGTCGATGAGTTTAAATTGTTCGCTGACGGTTAGGAACGGAATTAAGTTGGAGCTTTGCAAGATAAAGCCGACGTGATCAAAGCGATATTGAAGACGTTGCTTCTCCGTCTGTTGGGCGATATCAACGCCATTGAGTAGGACCTGCCCACTTGTTGGTTGTTGTAAACCAGCTGCAATTGTGAGAAAGGTACTCTTTCCTGAACCTGAAGGCCCGATGACCGAGACAAATTGTCCAGGTTCGATTTGAAAGTTGACGTTGGTCAGCGCGTTAACGGCCACGTGACCGCTACCGAATTGTTTGGTGACTTTAACAAGTTCCATTACGTTTGCCATGTGAACCTCCTATTTAATCGCGATGACTGGGTTAATGTGAGCAATGGAGCGCCATGAGAGCAAGGAACCGAGAATCGAAGCGACGACTAGTGAAACACCGTAGAGACCTAATTGACCATAATTTAAGGCAAAGGGCATCCCACTTGGGGCCACGTTACCCATTACAATCGTAACGGCCAGCCCGATGATGACACTAATGAGACTCATCACAGTCGCCTGCGTCACAACGCTGGCAAGGATATGCTTAGTGCCGATCCCTTCGACCTTCATCACGCCGAAGAGAGATTGTTTTTGTAGCGTTAAGACGTACATGAAGATCCCGATAATCGCTAATGACATTGCGAATAAGAAGTAAATCATCGTATTTAACGTTGTCTGTTCAGCACTGTAACCAGGTAGGTTTTGAATAAACGTGTTGATTGGTAATCGTTGTAAGTTGTGATCGGTTGAGGTCAGCTTGCTGTTTTTTGAAACCAACGCGTTGATCGGCAGTGGCTTAGTGACAGGTACGCCACCGACAGATTTGATATGAGCCAACGTACTGATGTCGGTATATAACGTTGGTGCAATGCTGTAAGTGCTTTGGCCGTAACTACCGACGACTTTCAATAGCTGGGTGTTAGAGCCTAAGCGAATTTGATCCCCAATCTTTACGCCCTGGTCTTTCAGATTCTTGGAAATAATGACTTGGTTTTTGCCATTAACGGCGTGACCGTGGGTAACCTTTGGCATGACGAAAGCATCGCGGTTGGTCGCTAGCGCGGATACGTTGATCTTGGTCGACTTGCCGTCCTTTTGTAAAGCTGTGTTGGTCAAACTAACCGGCACGATCTTACTCCCCTTAACGTCATTCTTGGCTGCAGTCGTGAGTTGCGATGCCGAGATGTTCTTGTTGGCGTCTTTATTGAGATAGACATATTTTGCCTGCCACTGGTCGATTGCGAGGCGATTTCCTTGCGAAAGCCCGTTGGCCAATCCCGCCAAGACAAAAACAACTAAGGCGATTAGTACCATAACACCGGTGAGTAGACTGAAACGGAGTCGTTCGCGGCGCATTTCTTTTAATCCTAAGTACATTTTATTCGCTCCTTAAGTTTATTTATCGGGTGATAAATGAATGACTTTATTATAACCAATGCCGATAAAAATGCAACAATTAAATTTATCCGAAATGAAAATAAGGCAAGCCCAGTGGATATGAACTTAGCTTTAACGATGAACGCCTGTCGGCAAATTGAAAGTCTGGGGCAGAGGGGCAGGCCAGTTCTATTCAATAATTAAACAATCGCTCAAATGAGGTGCACAAAAGCCGTATACTAAAAGAAATGAGAAACGAGGGATGGGTATGTATTTGGCAAATGAACAACGTTATCAAACCATGCTTTATCGGCGTGCCGGTCGTAGTGGACTAAAATTGTCTGTATTAGGATTGGGACTGTGGCATAACTTTGGCAGTGTTGATGTGTTCGACACACAAAAAAATATCGTACGAACAGCTTTTGACGCAGGTATTACCTATTTTGACCTCGCCAATAACTATGGGCCAGAGCCGGGGAGCGCGGAAACCAATTTTGGAAAATTATTGGCCACGGATTTGCGACCATATCGCGATGAAATCGTGATCGCAACCAAGGCAGGTCATCGGATGTGGCCAGGGCCTTATGGTGATGGTGGTTCAATGAAAAATATTTTGGCGAGTGCTGACCAAAGTTTACGGCGGTTGCAAACAGATTATGTGGACATTTTTTATTCGCATCGTCCTGATCCGGACACGCCGGTTGAAGAAACTGCGTATGCCTTAGACAAGTTAGTGCGACAAGGCAAGGCATTGTATATTGGGATCTCAAAGTATAATCCGCAACAAACGGCGGCAATTGAAGCTGTCTTTGCAGATTTACATACGCCTTATATTGTTCATCAGGATCGATACAATTTATTTGATCGGCACGTGGAGGATGGTCTGCTGCAACAATTGCGTCAAGATCATACCGGACTAGTGACGTTTAGTTCTTTGGCACAGGGGTTACTAACGGGTCGTTACTTGCAAGGAATCCCGACCGATTCACGTGCGCATCGGTCGGATAGTCCATTTTTGCATGAAGACCAGGTCGAATTAGCGCTGGCTAAGATTCGGCAGCTTAATGAAGTGGCACAATCACGCGGACAAAGCTTGGCGGAGATGGCTTTGGCATGGTTGATTCGACAGCCAGACGTCAGCAGCGTACTCATCGGTGCTAGTCGACCTAGCCAATTGCTGGATAACTTAAAAGCACTGGATCGACTCGATTTCACACCGGCTGAATTAGCGAAGATCGATGAAATTACCGCATAATAACAAAAATAGGCCTGAAAATCCGAGAAATGTTCGGTATTTTTAGGCCTATTTTTGTTTTTTTGTTCGTATTTAAAGAAAAACATGGTGATTTTTTGGCTATCGTGATACACTTTCTTTGTTGTAAGAGAACTATATTGAAACGATGATATTTATTGTTCGTATATGGAGGGGAAGATTGTGACCGACTTTTTTAAACTGAAGCAAAATGGCACCACCGTAGGAACCGAAATCGGGGCAGGCATTACAACATTTTTTGCCATGTCTTACATTCTTTTTGTTAACCCACAGATTTTGGGCCAGACTGGGATGCCTGTTCAAGCCGTTTTTCTAGCCACAATTATTGCCTCAGTTGCTGGTACATTAGTCGTCGGTTTGTTCGCTAATGTTCCTTATGCGTTAGCACCGGGGATGGGTCTTAACGCCTTTTTTACTTACACCGTTGTGATGGGACTGGGATTCAGTTGGCAACAAGCGTTGGCACTGGTGTTCTTCTGTGGCGTCATCAACATCCTGATCACCGTGACTAAAGTGAGAAAGATGCTGATTTCAGCGATTCCCCTCAATTTACAGTTGGCAATCAGCGGTGGTATTGGTGCGTTTATTGCTTATGTCGGGTTGAAAAACGCGAATTTCCTGCAATTTACCAGCGATGCCGGTAATATACTGTCTGTTAATGGCACGACGTTTTCAGCGACTCAACACCATTTTGGCCACGGCATTGAAACTGTGGTCACCGGTGGCGGCATTGTGCCGGCGCTGCAGGCATTCAGTTCACCGAGCGTTTTATTGGCTTTGATTGGTTTAATCATTACTGTCCTGCTCAAAGTCAGAAAGATTCCCGGCGCTTTGTTAATGGGTATTTTACTTACAACCGTGATTGGGATCCCAATGGGTGTAACGAATATTCACCCATCCAGTAATTTCTCTTTTGCAGCATCATGGCATTCACTCGGCACGACGTTTTTAGCAGCCTTTTCAGATAAAGGGATGGGATCGTTATTTGCGAGTCAAAATCGAATTATGCTGGTGTTAATGACGATTTTATCATTTAGCTTGTCGGATATTTTTGACTCTTTAGGCACCTTTATTGGGACTGGCCGCCAAACAGGCATTTTCGCTGGTAAAGAGGAGCTGGCATTAGAAGCTCAGCCAGGATTTAAGTCGAAGCTCGATAAAGCGTTATTTGCAGATTCGATTGCGACCGGTGTGGGTTCGATTTTTGGAACTTCTAACTTAACGACTTACGTGGAGAGCTCAGCAGGGATTAGCGCTGGAGGTCGAACTGGTTTAACGAGCGTCGTAGTGTCGGTACTGTTCCTCCTTAGTTCACTTGCTTCACCACTGCTATCGATCATTCCCAGCGCCGCCATCGCGCCATCGTTAATTCTGGTCGGAATTATGATGATGAGTTCGTTCAATCAAATTCCATGGAATGATTTGGCCGAAGCCATTCCTGCGTTTATGACCGCATTTATCATGGCCTTCGCCTATAACATTACTTATGGCATTGCAGCAGGTTTCATCTTCTTTTGCCTAATTAAGACTGTTTTGGGTAAACCGCGAGAAGTTCATCCGCTGATTTGGATCGTTTCATTACTGTTTGTCGTGAACTTTGTTGTCTTGGCTGTGGTGTAATCGTTGCTTTAAGGACAGGCTAGTTTGTAAAACGTAAACCTTGGCGTAGTCAGGATTAGCTGTCTATCATTTCAAATGATCCAATCGTAGTGAATTTGTGCTTGCTTCGAGTGTGCGAACGGCTGGCTCAATTAAAATGGCATCATCTTCTAGTTTTTGGAAGATGGTGCCATTTTAATTTGACCAGATTAGCTTGGTCAGAAGAGTGGTCGTGCCCATTTTACGAACTGATCCAGTTAATATGCTAAAGCACTGAACTATGGGCTGATAACTGATTTTATTAGTGAAAGTCGGTAAATACAGCGGGATGGCGGGTTGATTTCGTGTCAGTGTCGGGTTAATGACGTAGCTTTTATCTTCAGGGTTTCTTATGCTAGAAGTATAAATCAGAGCAAAGCAAGCTGAGTGATTTCAAGCAGTAACGAAATTGCCACAGTTGGCTGATTTTGGTGTTCGATGGTGGTGTGGACTAACAAAGATGAGGAGCATAATAATGAAAAACAAAACATTAATTGCGGCTTTACGGAAGCAGAAAGGTTGGACCCAAGAAATTTTAGCCGAAAAATGTAATCTAAGTGTCAGAACGATTCAACGTTTAGAGTCAGGTGAAGATGGGAATATTTCCACTCTAAATGTTATTGCTCAGGCATTGGACGTCAAAATTGGCGATTTATTTGATTCAATTGCAAATCACGATAAGGAACAAGAAATTACCAATTATGATGAATTACAGCAGAATCAGGTGACTCAACGTAGAAGCGCGCATAAGCTATACGTTATTGCAAAAATTATTTTTGGTCTGACAATGATTTGCTTGACATCGTTCATTCAAACCGGCTTGCTGTGGATTTTTTGGCTATTTATGTGGCCGATTGGGTTCATTATCTTTAGCGTTGTTAACACGATTTGGCTACAACCGAAGTTAGATACGAAATATCCGTTAACGAAGGGTATTGATCTTAAAGCTTATAAAGAGGCTCATCAATCAGTAGAAGGAGACTAATCATGAAGTTGCGAAGATCGAGGACTAATCGAATTGTGGCAGGAATTCTTGGTGGAATAGCAGATCGGTATCATTGGAATGCTAATGTTCTACGGGTGCTGTGGGTACTACTGACTTTAACGCCATTCCCGGGATTGATTGTCTATTTAGTGATATGGGCCGTTATTCCGAGTGATAATTGACGTAATTAAGGGTATCGGTTTGCTTCTTTCTGACAACAAATAAGTTTCATCAAAGTCGTTTTAGGTAACTCACGCGAGATTTATCCGCTGATTTGGATTGTCTCACTACTGTTCATCGTGAACTTCGTGGCGTTGGCAGTGGTATAAAGGAAGTTAGCGGGTCTAAAAGTATAATAATGTTGTGTTTATATCTCCTCTAACTGAATAAGCCCTCTTCATGCATTTTGGACATGGAGAGAGTTTATTTGTTTAAATTCGTTCGTTTTCATTTCCGTTCTCCGCGACTGGATCAATCGAATCGGAAAGTTGTTTAGGCAAAGGGATCTGTGGGTCAACATGTGGGTTATTTAAGTGAATCGTATTGTAAGTGTTGCGATATTGAGTTGGTGAGACGCCAGTTTGACTTTTAAACCGATGCATAAAAATTTTAGGATCAGTAAAATAGGCATTTTCAGCAATTTCCTTGATGGACATCTCAGTTCGTGTTAATAAAAGCATCGCGACATCGATTTTTAATTGGTTCAGGTATTGCAAGGTGGTGATGCCCTCGTACTTTTTGAATAGTCGAGTGAGATAATCTACATTCAAATGAGCTTGATCAGCTATTTTGGCGACGGTTAATGAACTGGACATATTTGCCCGGATCCACTCCTTTAAAGAATTAATCCGATTACTTTCACCAAATGGATGTAGCTGCGATAAATAGCTTTGTGAAATTTGAATTAATAGCGCCGATACTAAGAAGCCACGCGTATCAACAGAAGGTGGTCTAACGGTCACTGACAGAATTTGGTGAAGCAAAACAGCGATTGGTTCATAATCATCAAGCTTAAAAAATGTAGGTAAAAGGACGGTTTTATCAGGCGTACTTTTCGAAGTAAATGCTTTAATTGTCTGATCTTCATCGGCTTCAAAGGAATTGAAGGTGCTTTGAACAAAAAAGTGGAGCCAATAAAAGTCGATATTTTGACTAGGCGAGGTGCCTTTGAAATGAGTATCAGGCGGAATCAACAACACGTCATGTGGCTCAATGGTTATAGCATCCGATTCAATAGTTAGATGTAGTTGTCCGGACAAACCAACGATCAATTCAAAGTCACCTTGATGAAACATCGGCTTATGTGACCAAGTCTGGTTGCATACGAACTCACCACCTTTGTAGTACAGCAATGGCTTATCAATGTTAAATGAAAAAAATTTCATCTTAAATTCCCCTAGATTAACGGCCAAAGAACGTCGTGATTCATAGTCGGAAATAGTCACCATTTATCATGATTTACATACTTAACAGGGAATTATCCAAAAATAAAGTCGGAAATAATCCCCTTTTTGCTAATTATAGCCCTTATGAAATACCTTGGAAACAATTATTATGAAAGCGCATTCAAAGTTTGGCAACGGTCAAAGGAATGAATACGGTTTTGCAAAAGTTGATTTCGATAATGGAGGTAGGCTCGAAATGAGTTCAAACATAAATCATGGTGATCAAGGTATATTGCCAACACAAGCAATCGTGAAAAAGGACAAATTACCATTTCATAGAAAACTAACTTATGGATTTACAGATATGGCAGGAAATTTGTTATACACCTTAATTGGGTCATATATGCTTTATTTTTTTACCAATGTATTTGGCCTTAATGTTGGTACAGCTGGTGTTTTGCTCTTGTTGGGGCGCTTTATTGACGCATTAGGTGCTCCAATTATGGGTGTTCTTGTCGACCATACCCATAGTAAATATGGGAAAAATCGCCCGTGGTTTCTTTGGATGGCACTGCCGTTTACAATCTCAGTCTGGTTACTATTCACGACACCGGTACTCAACATGACGTGGAAAATCATCTATGCGGGAATTATGTATATTGCAGCCGAATTGTCTTATACCGCTTTATCAACACCCATTACTTCAGTATTACCGAACCTATCCGTTAGTTCTAGTGAAAGAACTTCAGCTAATTCAATTCGGATGGTTTTAGGGAATGTAGGTAACTTTTTCGCTGTTACTTTTGTGATGCCACTTGCTGCCGCCATTGGTCAGGGTGATGAACAACGAGGGTGGTCGATCGCGGTTGGGTTGTATGCCATCGTGGCATTCATCTTTTTGATGATTGCGTTTATGGATATGCGCGAAAAGAACCTTGGTGAAGAAAAGGTGATTACGATTCGCGAAAGTTTCCAAGCAACTAAAAGAAACTGGCCATGGGTTTTAATCGTAAGTGCTAATCTACTACTATGGACTGCTTACTCAGCAAGAAACGCGGCGTTACCTTACTATTTCCAATATAATTTGCATGATAAAGGTTTGATTTCGATTTTTAATGGATTTTCGATCATTCAAATTATCGGTATGGCTTCTGTCCCGTTACTTGTTAAATATTTTCACAAATGGGGAACAACGATTTTGATGTTGTTCTTAACGATGTTAGGACAAGTCTGGATTGGATTTGCTGGAAGTAACATTACCTCGGCCTTAATTGGTTGGTGTATTGCCTGTATTGGCTCAGGATCGGCGATGACCATGTTTTTCTCGATGGTTGGTGACACGGTCGATTTTGGTGAATGGCGAAATGGGATTCGTGCTAACGGATTTTTAACTGCCATGGGGGCCTCCTTTTGTATTCAAATGGGTGCCGGATTTGGTTCTTTTATCGCCGCTCACATTTTATCTGTTTTTGGTTTTACAGCTGCCAAGACCATTCAAACGGCGTCGAGTTTGCGGGCGATTAAACTGACATTTATTTGGGTACCAGTTCTGATTTATGCTCTAAGTGCACTTTGCATGGTGTTCTATCGTAAATGGGAACAACATGAGCCAATTGTTAGTCAGGATTTGGCTAAACGACACCTAGCCGATAATGAAAATATGTAATGATGAGAATTCAACTGCAGGAGGACTAATAGTTGATGAATGAAGCAAAGTTAACGCGAGTAACAATCACATCAGATTTCTGGAAGAGGTATCGTGAGTTAGTTGTGACAGAAGTTTTACCTTATCAATGGCAAGTTATGAATGATGAAGCCAATGTTAAGATGCCAGAGGATCCGCAAAATAATCAAGGTGTCAATAAAAATAGTCATGCAGTTGAAAACCTTAAAATTGCTGCGGGAAGAACGCAAGGACATCATTACGGATTTCCATTTCAGGATACAGATGTTTACAAATGGTTGGAAGCAGCAGCATATTCTTTTTCTTACGCCCCTAATCCGGAATTAAAGACAATTACAGATCATCTCATTGACCTAATTGCCGACGCACAAGATAGCGACGGTTATCTCTCCACATACTTCCAAATTGAAGCACCGGAGCGAAAGTTCAAACGATTACAGCAATCTCATGAATTGTACACAATGGGACATTACATTGAGGCTGGTGTCGCCTACTACCGAACTACTGGGAGTCAGAAGGCGCTGACGATTGCAAAACGCATGGCCAACTGCATCGTGAAGAGGTTTGGGACTGGCGAAGAACAAATTGATGGGTATGATGGACATCCGGAAATCGAATTAGCACTTGCACGACTTTATGAAGTAACTCAAGATGAGGATTATCTTAATCAGGCGAACTACTTTCTTAAGGTACGTGGAACTGAGCCTGGCTTCTTTGAACAGCAAAATCAACAAGATGGATCGGAACGAGATATTATCTCAGGGATGCGCACGGTCGGCAAAGATTATTATTTAGATCGTCAACCAATTATCGAGCAAGAGTTCGCTAACGGACACGCAGTACGAGTGGTATATTTGTGTACCGGCATGGCTTATGTTGCTCGCTTGACTGGTGATCAAGAACTAACGGCTGCCTGTCATCGTTTTTGGCAAGATATTATTAAACGGCGAATGTATATCACCGGAAACATTGGTTCGACGACAACCGGCGAATCATTCACTTACGATTACGATTTGCCAAATGACACGATGTATGGTGAAACCTGTGCATCAGTGGGATTAACTTTTTTTGCACGACAAATGCTTTTAATGGATACAAATGGTGAATATGCGGATGTAATCGAAAAAGAGTTATTTAATGGTGCATTGTCGGGAATGGCTTTAGATGGTAAACACTTTTTTTATGTGAATCCACTAGAAGCAGATCCTAAGGCTTCAAGGCTTAATCCAGGGAAAGCACATGTGTTAACTCGTCGGGCAGATTGGTTTGGATGTGCTTGTTGTCCAGCGAACTTAGCCAGATTAATTACGTCACTCGATCAGTATATTTATACCGAAAAAGAGGATAAAATTTTAAGCGATCAATTTATATCAAATCAAGCCGAATTTGCTGATGGCATTCAGGTTAACCAAGTCAGCAATTTCCCGTGGAGTGGGCATATTCACTTCGAGATTAAAAATCCGCACAACTCAACCCGCAAGTTTGCCATAAGGCTACCAGAATGGTCGGCTAAAACCTATACACTTAAGCTTGATGGAACAACGTTGACACCAGAATTATCTAACGGATATTTGTATATACCGTTGAACAAAAAGCGCTTAATGGTTGATCTTGAACTTGATATGACAGTGAAGCTGATGCAGGCGAATACGAATGTAGCAGCGGATTTTGGTAAGGTGGCAGTTTTGCGCGGCCCAATCGTCTTTTGCGCAGAAGAGGTAGATAATCAAACTGAACTTTGGCGATATATGGTTTCAACCACGGCAGGAAGTCAGGCAAGTTTTAAATCAGATTTGCTGAATGGAGTGGAGGTCATCACACTTAATGCCAAGTTGCCAATTGAAGATCACGAAGCAGAACTTTATATCGAAGATACACAGCAACGACTCAAGGATGTTAAATTACATTTAGTTCCCTATTATGCTTGGGCAAATCGTCGAAATGGTGAAATGCGTGTCTGGATGAATAAAGCGTAATTTCGGTTATTACCAAATAAAAATAGTTCACTGGAAATTTTGATTAATAAATTTCTAGTGGGCTATTTTTACTCATCTGTGAGGATGGTTTAATTAAACTGACAAAAACATGCTTATTAATGTACGATTGATATGATGACGCAAATAAAAGTGGTTTTCGTGTTCTTATTGGTCCGGATAAATTGATCCACCAAATAGGAATCATAGCTTCTTTTGAGACTATGATTCGTCATAAATTGCTATCTAGGTGGATTTTGCGTAAAATATATAGTTGTGGAATAGGTACGCAAATTTATTGAAATGGTTTTTAGGTGACGTTAACAAGATGGAGAACAAATACCAAAAAGTTAAAGACGGATTGAAACAGGCGATTTTAGGTGGACAGTATAAAGTAGATGATAAATTGCCAACTGAAACTGAATTGATGGCACAGTACCAGGTATCACGTTATACAGTCCGTCGTGCCGTGGGAGACTTGGAGGATGATCACTTTGTTTATCGAATCCAGGGTGGCGGAATGTTTGTTCAGGATTGGCATAAAGATTGGTCGGCCGAAACTGATCGCAAAATTATTGGTGTGATTACGACGCACATTGCCGATTATATTTTTCCAAACATCATTTCTGGCATTGATCGGGTCATTTCTGAAGCTGGGTATTCATTGCTAATTAGTAATACCCACAACGATCACGAAAAAGAACGTAAGAGTCTAATCAATATGTTGGACACGAAAGTCGCCGGACTAATCATCGAGCCGACGCAAAGTGCCTTGCCAAATCCAAACATGGATTTATACCGAGAAATTAGTGAGGATCGCTTACCAACGTTATTTATCAATGCGAAGTATCCAGAATTATCATTTCCTAGTGTCACAACGGCGGATCAGTCAGCGGAAGAAGAGATCGTTGATTATCTGTTTGATTTAGGTCATCAAAGTATGCTGGGGATTTTTCAGGTCGATGATCGGCAAGGGGTCAACCGAATGAACGGGTTTGTTCGCGCTTATCAAAAACATCCTCAATTTTCTTTTCAAAGTAATTTGATCATGTATCAATCTAGTGACGGTTTTGAAAAAATTGTCACTCGGCTCAAGTCTTACTTAACTTTAACCGAGCGTCCCACGGCTATCGCATGTTATAACGATCAACTCGCGATTCAAATCATTGATGAATTGCGAGTCCAAGGCTATCGCGTTCCGCAAGATATTTCTGTTGTTGGCTTCGATGACTATCAAATGGCGCGCTATATGAGTCCCGCATTAACGACTTTAAACCATGAAAAGGAACGGATGGGTCGTGATGCAGGCAAGATGGTCATTGATTTAATCAAAGGGGAGTCAGTTCAAGACATCATCTATCAGCCCCAGCTAATTCAACGTTTTTCGGCAACTGGGCCAGCGCAGACACCGACAAGTAATGACCTTAATAAATGAATTAATCGAAAAAATAGATTGAAACTACAAAGCTATTTAGCGATCGTTTCACTATTAACCGTCTTTGTTTCGCCAGCTGCCTGACGAAGACCGGCCTCGATTTCTTCAAGCGACTTGCCTCGAGTTTCTAGGAAACGAGCGTGTGTGAACCAGATGCAAATCCCACAGATAACCGCGTAAAAGATGAATGAATTCGCTAATCCCATGGTGCTAAGCATCGTTGGGAAGGTGAGAGACACAAGCATGTTAGCAGCCCAGTTGGTTGCTGAACATAGGGAAGTCCCTAATCCGCGAATATTGAGTGGGAAAACTTCACCAATCAAAACCCAGGTTACGGGGGCCCAAGTTGCCGCATAGAAGGCCACATAAACAGTCAACGCAAGCGCACTGACAATGGCCGCTAAGCGTGATCCCGTATCAAATTTCAGTGTGATACTCATGACTAGTAGAGACAATCCCATACCAGAGGCACCGAAGATTAACATCTTCTTTCGGTCAATTCGATCCATCAAAAGCATTGCGACGATTGTCACAATAACATTGATAACCCCGATGCCGATGTGGGCGAGCAAGGCCGCGGCAACTCCCCAGCCGACTTTAGTGAAAATAGTTGGCGCATAAAAAATCACGGTATTACTACCAATAACTTGTTGAAAAATGGCGGCACCTAGACCGGTGATTAGTGCAGGCCGAACTGTTTTGCCGAAGAGTTCATGCCAGCCACCAGTAGCTTGACTTGCTTGAGCTTGAATGTCTGTTAAGGCGGCAGCAACGGCGGCTTCATCGCCATTATTTGTATTATCCAAGACTGCCTTAGCTTCGTCTAAACGACCGACTTTGACCAAGAAACGTGGACTTTCAGGTAAATAAAATGACCCAATGAATAGAATACCAGCTGGAACGGCAGCTAGGCCAAGCATCCAACGCCATCCGGTAAAGAGACCAGCAAAAGAATAATTCAGAATATAAGCCAATAAAATTCCGATCATAATCATGAGTTGGAACATTGTTGCAACCGCACCACGTTGTTTCTTGGGTGCCAGTTCTTGCAAGTACGCGGGGATTAACGCCGATGTTATTCCGACCCCAATCCCTAAAATAACCCGAGTTACCAGCAAAACATAAAACTCAGGGGCGAACCCAGATCCGATTGCACCGATAAAGAAGATGATTGACGCCCAAATCAATAACCGGCGTCGGCCATATTTATCAAGGAATTTACTAGTGGCGAGAGCACCAATAATGGCACCGACTAAAACGGCGCTGACAACCATCCCTTGTTGCCAAGAACCTAGATTGAGCTGCTTTTGAATAAAGAGAATGGCACCTGACACGGAAGCGATGTCGTATCCAAATAGCAAACCGCCTAGTGCCCCAAATGTATAAATAAACCCGTTCGAAACTTTTTTCAAAATGGAACCCCACTTTCCTTTAAATGGACGAAATAAAAAATAGCAATAGCAGAAAATGAATTATCAGTATTTTTGAAAACGCTTTCGAAATTAGGTTACGACATTAGTACGAATAAATCAATGTAATTTTAAGTTATACGAACTAATTTCGCCGAATGAGTAATCCTTGGTCGTTATCATTAAATGGTTACAAACTTGATTGGACGATTGGTATTAAATTTGAATGGGATGATATCAACGAAAACATAAGTGCGACGACACTGATGAACGAGTAAGGAACGAAACGAAGCTAGCCTATTTTTATTAGCATAAATAATAAATGTGTTGATTTATTCGAATGAATATTTTACACTGTGGTCATCAGCAGATGAAAACGCTTTTAACAATTTTAGAAGGTGAGGAGGTTTGACATGGATTTAATTGAAACTGCGCGGGCTGTTCAAGCAGGAGATGTTTCGCTTGGCATTGAACTTGGTTCCACGCGGATCAAGGCAGTGTTAGTTACACGTGATTTTGCGACCATCGCAACTGGCAGTTATGTTTGGGAAAATCAGTTGGTTGATGGCGTCTGGACCTATCCATTAACGCAAGTGTGGCAAGGCATACAGGCTAGTTACGCACAACTAGCCGCTTCAGTTCAAAGCAAATATCATACGCCGTTGACTAACATTGCCTCGATAGGTGTTAGTGCGATGATGCACGGTTACTTGGCGTTTGATAAAAATGGCCAGCAACTCGTTCCCTTTCGCACATGGCGAAATAACATTACTGGGGAGGCTGCCGACCAACTGACCAAATTATTCTCATTCAATATTCCTCAACGCTGGAGCATCGCCCACTTGTATCAAGCTATTTTAAAACAGGAACCACATTTGACCGATTTAAACTTTATGACAACATTGGCGGGTTATGTACACTGGCAATTATCGGGTCAACGCGTATTGGGCATTGGTGATGCATCTGGGGTCTTTCCGATTGATGAACAGACACATACATTCGCCGCCGACTTGTTGACTTTGTTTAACCGGTTGCCAGAGGTTCAACAATATTCATGGCGATTAGAGGATGTTCTGCCAACTGTTCAATCAGCGGGAACACAGGCTGGTGTGTTGACGGCGGCCGGTGCCAAGCTACTAGATATTTCTGGTAACTTACAGGCTGGGAGCGTCATGGCCCCACCAGAAGGTGATGCTGGTACAGGTATGGTTGGGACCAATAGTGTCCGAGAGCGGACCGGGAATATCTCAGTCGGAACTTCAGCTTTTTCCATGGTGGTATTAGACCAACCTTTAAAGGCAGTTCATCAAGATATTGATGTCGTGATGACACCGGATGGTGCACCAGTAGCTATGGTTCACATCAACAATTGTTCGTCTGATATCAACGCTTGGCTAGCGTTATTCAAAGAATTTGCGGCACGATTGGGTGTTGAATTAGCCTCAGATCGGTTGTACGAAACGCTTTTCTTGCAATCGGCTTACGCAGATCCGGATGCTGGTGGGTTAGTCAATTACAGTTATTTATCCGGTGAGAATATTACAAAGATTGATGCTGGCCGACCGTTATTTGCTCGCACACCAAATAGTAAATTCACGTTACCAAACTTTATGCAAACTCAACTCTACGCAGCATTTGCGCCACTGACGATTGGCATGAATGTGTTAACTAATGAAGAACATATTAAAACAGATGTCATGATTGCGCAGGGCGGGCTATTTAAGACACCTGTGATTGGCCAGCAGGTCTTAGCCAATGCGCTGAACTTGCCAATTACCGTGATGAGTACGGCTGGTGAAGGTGGTCCTTGGGGAATGGCGGTGCTGGCAATTTATGCCATTCATGGACGAAAACAAGAATCGTTGGCGGATTTCTTAGACCGAGAAGTGTTTGCTGATCCTAAGACGATGACGTTGAGTCCTGAACCCAATGGCGTGTCAGGATACAAACAATTTATTGAACGTTATCAGGCCGGTCTGCCGGTGGAAGCAATGGCTGGCACGGTAATTTCAGAGTGAAAGTGAGTCTGAATCTTCATGTTAGAAGAATTAAAACAAGAAGTTTATGAAGCAAATATGCAACTGCCTAAGCTAGGATTAGTCACGTTCACCTGGGGGAACGTGTCTGGGATCGACCGTGAAAAGGGGCTATTCGTGATTAAGCCCTCCGGTGTTGAGTATGGTGATTTAACGCCGGCAGATATGGTGGTTGTTAATTTAGATGGGGAAGTTGTGGAAGGTGACTTAAATCCCTCCAGTGATACGCCAACCCATACGGTTTTGTACAATGCCTTCCCTAGTATTGGCGGGATTGTGCATACCCATTCACCATGGGCTGTTTCGTTTGCTGCAGCGAAGATGGATGTTCCAGCTTTAAATACCACCCATGCGGATACGTTCTTTGGTGACGTTCCAGCGGCGGATGCACTGACAGAAGAAGAAATTGAAGCTGATTACGAGGGCAATACTGGTAAAGCAATCGTTAAAACGTTTGCTGAACGTAGAATTGACTATGAAGCAATTCCAGCGGCACTGGTTAGTCAGCATGGTCCCTTTTCTTGGGGACCAACGCCGGCCAAGGCTGTCTATAATGCAAAAGTTTTAGAAGTTGTGGCCGAAGAAGACTATCATGCACTGCAGTTGACGCGAGACGATAGCTCTTTGCCGCAATACCTATTGGATAAGCACTATTACCGGAAACACGGAAAAAATGCTTATTACGGGCAAAGCAATGCGAAATCAAAAGAACATGCAGTAAGAAAATAAATTTAAGGAGTGTCGATTATGTTAGCTGTACCTGATTATGAATTTTGGTTTGTCACAGGGAGTCAATTTCTTTATGGTGAAGAGCAACTGAAACAAGTTGCCGATGATGCTCGCGACATTGTTGATCAACTTAATGCGAGTGGTAAGTTGCCTTACCGGGTTGTCTTTAAAGATGTGATGACCACTGCTGATGGAATTACGAAATTCATGAAAGAAGTCAATTATAATGACAAGGTAGCAGGGGTTATTACGTGGATGCATACGTTCTCACCAGCTAAGAATTGGATTCGTGGGACTAAATTATTGCAGAAACCATTGTTACACTTAGCGACTCAGTATCTGAACAAAATTCCGTATGACACGATCGATTTCGATTACATGAACCTGAATCAAAGTGCTCATGGTGACCGAGAATATGGCTATATCAATGCTCGTTTAGGCGTTCATAACAAGATTGTTTACGGATACTGGGGCGATGAAGAAGTTCAATCAGAGATCGCTAAGTGGGAAGATGTTGCTGTTACCTATGACGAAAGCTTTAAGCTTAAGGTAGCTCGTTTTGGTGACACGATGCGTAATGTTGCTGTCACTGAAGGTGACAAGGTGGAGGCGCAAATTGACCTCGGCTGGACGGTTGATTATTATGGCATCGGTGATTTGGTTGAAGTCATTAATCAAGTTAGTGACGCCGATATTGATGCCGCTTATGCTGATCTTGAAGCTAAATACACGTTGGTGACAGGCGACAACGATCCAGATCAATATCAACATGCTGTGCGAGTTCAGTTGGCACAATATCTTGGCATTAAGAAGTTCCTCGACCAAGGCGGTTATACGGCCTTTACCACGAACTTTGAAGATTTGTGGGGGATGGAACAATTGCCCGGGCTGGCTTCACAATTGTTGATGCGTGATGGTTATGGTTTTGGTGCCGAGGGTGACTGGAAGACCGCAGCACTCGGTCGGTTACTTAAGATCATGTCACATAATCAGAAGACGGCCTTCATGGAGGATTACACATTAGATCTTCGCAAAGGTCACGAAGCTATTTTAGGCTCACATATGTTGGAAGTTGATCCTTCGATTGCCAGTGATAAACCGCGTGTCGAAGTACACCCATTAGATATTGGTGGAAAAGCAGATCCCGCTCGCTTAGTCTTTACAGGTTCTGAAGGTGAAGCGATTGATGTGACAGTGTCTGACTTCCGGGATGGTTTTAAGTTTATTAGCTATCCAGTTGATGCTAATAAGCCAGAAGCAGAGACGCCGAACTTACCAGTGGCTAAACAGTTATGGACGCCAAAAGTTGGTCTGAAGGCTGGGGCAACTAAATGGATTGAAAATGGGGGCGGGCACCACACTGTCTTTACCTTTGCATTAGACGAGGAACAAATTAATGATTTAGCCACGATGTTTGGGGTTGAATCAGTTGTAATTGATTAAAATCGCAAGGTCATATTGAATGTAAAAAGTGGTCGACTCCATCAAGGGGCCGACCATTTTTAGAATCGGAGAATGTGAATGAAAACTGAACAAGAAAAGATGGTCTCTGGAGAACTTTTTTCGGTCTACGATGAAGAATTGGTTGCTCAAAGAGCTACCGCCCGTGAGCTAGTAGAGCAATTTAACGCACTGGGTGAACGGGATCCTGATCAAAGTCAATATTTAATCAAACAATTGTTTGGTAGCACTGGGGCAGCGTGTCATGTTCATGCGGCCTTTCGGTGCGACTATGGGTACAACATCTATGTTGGTGATGATTTCTTCGCTAATTACGACTGTGTGATGCTAGATGTGGCGCCAATCCGAATTGGGGAACATTGTCTACTTGGCCCTCACGTACAGATTTATTCGGTTAACCATCCAGATAATCCTCGGTTACGTCGAAATGGGGCCATGGGTATCGGTCGGCCCGTAAATCTTGGCAATGATGTTTGGATTGGCGGCGGGGCAATAATTTGTCCTGGGGTCACTTTAGGAGACAACGTGATCGTAGGGGCAGGGAGTGTTGTGACGCGCTCGTTTGGTAGTAATGTTGTCATTGGTGGCAATCCAGCTAAGGTGCTGCGACAGTTAGATGAAGACAAATTTAGCTGAGATGATCGTAAAATTCATTGTTCAATCAAGTACATGTTGAAGTAACAATAGGGCCGGTTAAATGTCTGCTTCACGGCAGGCATTTAACCGGTCCTATTAGGTTAACGATTTTGACAACTTTTAAAATTTATTTGCTATCTGATTCTTTTGAAATAACTTCATTGGTTGAAACTTCACCAGCTTGCACAGGATCTTCTTTCTTTAATGTAAAGGCTGCGAATAATGTAATAATAAAGACGATGATCCCCATCCAGATATACGTATGTTGATAACCAATCACGTCGTATAATTTACCCGCAACTGATGAGAAAATGAAAACGGAGATTTGTTTGGCAAAATTAGAGGCGAGTGCATAAATTGTCGCGTAGAGACGAATGTCAAAAGCACCGGCGATGTATTTCATGATAGAAGTTAACAGCAATGGCATTTCTAACCCAGCGAGCAGACGGAAGAAGACGACCCAGCCCCAGGTTGGCGATAAAGCAGACCCTAAGATCCGCAAACAAGTTAGAAAACCATAAATAATTAGGCCGTTCTTTGACCCGATTTTGTTGATAATCCATGGCATTGGGAACATCAGTAAAAATTCAATCACGGTTTGGCCAGATGTCATATAACTATAGACAAGTGTACCTTGCGCCGCGGTGTGAAAGAATGTTTTAAAGAAGATAATAAACTGTTGATCAAAAACATCAAAAATTGCAGAAGCACCCATATAAAAGATGGCTAAAATCCAAAGATTCTTAATTTTAAACACGGAGGCGACGGTTTTTAAATCTAGTGAATTAGAGGTGTCACCTGCAGCTGAAGCATTTTCCATGTCGATTTTGTCACTGAAGATAAGTAGGAGCGTTAACAGGACAGCAGCTGCAGAACAAGCCCAGAAGATTGAATCTGGATTCCATAAGAACAAACGGCCAGCGACTAATGAAGCAACGATCCCGGCGACTGATCCACCAACCCGAGAATGGGCATATTCGAAGTGGTTTGCTAGGCTGGCGCGTTGGACATATTGTTCGATTACTGATACACCACCATTTAGAACGAAACTTAGGAACGTCCCAGTGACAATGGCAACTAAAAAGGCGTTGATATGCAGCAGCGGTAGAAAGGCCCACTGGAAGTAAGGGCCGATAAAGATAGCAACAACCGCAATTAAAAGCACAAGATTCTTTTTGAAAAGGAGCCGGTCAGAGACGACACCAAAGACAGGTTGAAAAATTAACGAGATACCGGCCATCATTGAAAAGACTGCACCAGATTCGGTTCCGTTAAGGTGTCCGACCTGTTCCATCCATAAGGTCAGATAGCCGTATACGGTTGCCCAGATAAAGAAATAACTAAAGTGTGTAATGGGGAAACCCCAGAAGTGTTTGTTTGTTGTGCTTTTTTCCATGATAAACGAACCCCCTATTCGTAGTTATAAGGCACTGGAATGCCAAAGTTTGGTGTTCCGTCTGCATTCCAGGTGAATGCCTGAATTTTGGTATGCCGATTAGGATCATATAGCGGATCACCTTTAATATCGGTGTAATTACGGCAGTGGTAAACCATGATGTCAGTTTGTCCATCTTCAGCTATCGTAAACGAGTTGTGACCTGGGCCAAATTGGTTGTGAGCGATGTCGCTTTGAAAGACGGGATGGTCTGATTTTTGCCAATTATTTGCATCGAGTAGATCATCAGCATCTGAAATGCTTAATAGCCCCATGCAGTAATTTTCGTCAGTGGCACTGGCAGAATAGGTGATGAAGTAGCGACCATTTCGGTGAATAACAGCCGGCCCCTCGTTAACCCAAAAACCGCGCGTTTCCCATTCGAATTCCGGTTTGCTCAGCATCACGGGAGCGGATGAGAGCGTCCAAGGATTGCTCATTTCAGCAATATATAGATTTGAGTTGCCCTTGATAGCAGGATCTTTTTGAGCCCAAACGTAATACAGTCGGTTGTCGGCAGTAAAACAGGTTGCATCTAAAGAAAATGAATCAAGTGGGGTGACAATTTGACCATGCTCATGCCAGTCGGTTTCGTCACGCATCGGATTTGCATTGTCGCATTCTAGACAGAACATGCGGTGTTGAAACATCCCATTTTGATCAAAGGTAGTGGTTTCTGCTGCGGCAAAGTAAATAAACCAATGACCGTTAATGAAGTGCAGCTCGGGCGCCCAAATTAGTTGACTCATGGGACCGTGATCATGTTTACGCCAAATGGTGCGAGGGGCCGCGTGGGCTAAGCCAGCGAGTGTCTTAGCCCGACGGATCTCAATTAGGTTGTAAGCCGGGACTGAAGCAGTAAAATAGTAATAGCCATCGGTGTGACGATAAATGAACGGGTCTGCCCGCTGAATAATTAGCGGATTAACATAATTGTTTGTTGAAGTCATAAGCAAAAGTTCCTTTCGCTACGTAGTTAATGTTTGTTCACATGTGTACATATATATCGTAAGCGCTTACACGATCGCTTACAACATTGTTATTGTTATTTAGGAATAAAAATATCCATTTGATTAACAGTTATGTTACTATTAATGGCGAAGAGTTCACTATTTCTTCAAATAAAATGACGTTTTTGTTTGTTTTGAAGTTAATTATAATGAAAAGGTTGCTATTAAAATGGAGCTAGATTTATCTGACACGTCGCTTAAAACATATAAGGCGTTAGCTAGTGATGTTCGTTTAGAGATTTTGAGACGTCTTTCTTACAAAAAGTTGAGTGTTCAAGAGATCGCGTCCGAATTACATCTGAGTAGTACGATCGTCTTAATGCACCTGAATAAATTAGCTGAGGCTGGTTTAATAGAATTTGAGCGGCAAGGGCATAATAAGGTTTCACGCCTAAAGGTCGATCATATTAATGTCAATTTTCCTCAGGAAATTTACACAGCCTTTGACTTGTATACGACGCAAGTCCCGGTAGGACACTATACGAATTTTTCGGTGGCCCCGTCCTGTGGGTTGGCTGGAAAAACTGACTACATTGGCAAAGTGGATAATCCAGCTTACTTCATGGATCCAGAGCGGATCAATGCGGGAATGATCTGGTGGACACAAGGATTTGTTGAATATCAATTTCCAAATTATTTAGCGCGCAACGACCAGCTTGAAATGTTAGACCTTTCTATGGAGCTAGGTTCTGAATTTCCGTTTTCAAACAATGTCTGGCCTTCAGATATTACGTTTTCAATCAATGGCCATGATATTGGCTTGTGGACGAGTCCTGGAGACTTCTCTGATACGCGCGGTAAATACACACCGCTATGGGTGCCTGACAATGTCAATCAATATGGGATACTAAAGGTACTTCGGGTGACTGATCATGGCAGTTACTTAGATGGACAACCGTTTGCCGACGCGTCTTTAGACGATCTAAAGATTGATGGGGATACAATTACGGTTCGCTTTGAAGTTAAAAAAAATGCCCAAAATCGTGGCGGTTGCACGATCTTTGGACATGGTTTTGGTAATTATAATCAAGATATTGAGATGAAGCTATTCTATAGCTAGTTTACCTCGTTGAGATCGGACTAGATGCCATCTACGAAACACCTAATAATATATTGCATTAATTTTGGTCGTTCATCCTCAAGATGGACGATTTTTGATTAGCTAAAAATATTTTTAGGTGTACCTGCTAATAGCTTGCTGTTACAATGTAGCCGGAGGTGAGTGAGATGACTCAAATTTATGTTGATCCACAAAGAGCAGATCAAGCAATTACGTTATCAGATATTTCTCATTGCCAGCTTACGGTCGAGACACATAATGGTGAAGTTCGTTACCGATTTAGCTTTGCCGAACACAAACACACTGGTTTTTGGATAGCGGGACAATTAACTGATAAAATGCAGGTAAACGTTCAAGGAGTCGAGGGATTGGAACATTTTCAGATTAATTTTCGTTGACGGTATTATCTATTTGCCAGGTTCTTAGCCCAAAGGGTAATGAATGTAGCCATAGATAATACTGGCAGGGATAATCGTGCTAAAGTTGGCCAACGTTGTTTAATCATTTTCTATGAAAAGATAAAGCATTGAAAAAATCAAAATTTTAATACGACTAGTGTTTGAATTAATTCAAACACTAGTTTTTAGTTGAGCGCTCCTAGAATAGCCTTTGTTCTAGCAAATTACTATTAATCGAATGGTGTCAGCTTACAGTGATAATGCTTGTTTATCTGACCTGATTCTGAACCCTTAGTTAATAAATTTGCGATGGGCTTAAATAAAAAATGGCTTAATCACTAGGTGTTAGTGATTAAGCCATTAAGGTTAGTACTTTTGGAGGTAAAGACTGCTCGGGTTGAACACGAAACATCGACAAGATCTGATGCAAACTAAGAAAAGTCGATTACGATTGGGACCAAATCGGGACCAAACCATTTTGACAATCATTAAAGAGGCTTTAAACATGCAATGGACAGGTAGAATAAATCGGGGGTCACAACAAGACGCAAGAGAAGCATCAGAAAACATTGGTGGAACAAGGAAAATAGGTCAATTAATCATTTAGAAATACAACTAGAACTAAGAGCAAAGTAACGCAGACGTCCGTTGATGTTTGCGTTATTTTTTTCGAGTCCAGACTCGAGTGCTGATTGATTAACAATTACAAACATATATTATCTGAATGATTCATAAATGAAAAAGGAGCGTAAGCAGATGGTTGAAAAAATTGTAACTGATAAACTGAAATTAGACATCACAGTCATAAGGACTGAATCAGGTTTTCATCGTTACAGTGCGATGTATAAGTGGAATGACAAAGAGCCATTAGCGATGATTGTGACTAATTGGCCGGGATCCATTGACCCTTTGAAATTGGATGAAACAACCCATCAGATTATCAAACATGTTCATTTGTTAGGATATGGCGGGGCAATCTTGGTAAATTTGTTCAGCCAAGTAGGGCTAACGACCCGAACTAAGTCCAGGCTAAAAAAGGCCATTAGTACAGAGAACCTAGCCCAAATCACCAGTCTAATTACTAAGGTTGACGTTGTTATTATTGCGACTGGCTCTTTGCCGCGACTTAATGAAATAGCTGCAGATGAACAGACTCAATTAATCGGGTTGGTTAGGTCTGCTAAGCCATCCCCTAAATTAAAATTTCTTGGAACGAAACGCTACCACCCTAGCCACCCACTCACCCCCGAAATCAGAAGCGACTGGCATTTATATGAAGAAAATCAATTGAAAGGATAAAAGCTGACGACTATGATCGTCGGCTTTTTTAAGTTGAAGTCATGAATGAAGAAGCGCGGGCATTAGCATTGATTAGACAGTTTGCTGATCGTACAGCCAAGAGTAGTGAAGTTAGTCAGGAATCAGTGGTATTAGCTCCTGACGAACTTGATGACGCCTTATTGAAGGACGTTGTTATTTGGACTTTGCCGCAATGGCTGATGGTCGATATGTTTGGTTGGGATAAAGCTGACAGGACATACACCGTGTATTTTATTCGCGATGCAGAAGGTCGTAACGACCCGTTTATCGAGGGAATTATCGATGAACAAGGTAAAGTGATCTGGTCCCAGATGAGAAATTAGCAAGATTAACGACGAAAGTCTTATGTACGGTGATGAATGTTCTTAAGAATCAATAGATCCTGTAATTGGCGTAATTGGTCCAAAAAGCTAACTTTATTTAAGCTGATTAGTAATTGTGATGAAGTTACTTCACTAACGCATGACACTAGTCGTTCGCCGTGCATTAGTAACAACATTTAACTGTTGATATTATGAATAATGTGATAGGAGTGATGTTATGTCAAAGGACCAACACGTCGATCCGGCGGCCTTGCCAGAAGTTTACCGACGTATTTACGAACTGCTTGGTGAGGCGGCCTTGCTGGCGTTATGGGATGCATTTAAGGGTGAAGAAGTGAATTTTCCTGTGCACTTGAACGATCGAACCAAAGTTAAGGCAAAGATTACTGAGGATTACAACGGGTCCAATGCGGATGCTTTGGCACGGAAATATGGGTTTACCAAGCGCTGGGTTCGCCAAGTTATCAACGAGGCCAATCGATCAAAAAAAGACTAAATAAATGAAGAGTCGGGGGAACAGTTATGGCAGATGTAGCAACGAAATTTTGTAATCAATGTGGGAAGAAAATCAGTGTATCCGCTAAGTTCTGTCCCTTTTGTGGGGCAGCGCAAGAGGAGTTTAGTAACGGATCAGCAGAATCATCGCAGGTAGTGACTAGTGACCAAGTTCAAGAACAAGTTGAACAACTGCAACCTATTCAACAGGCACAACAAGTTGTTCAACCTCAATCAGTTGAACAACCGCGACAACAAAATGTCCAATCCGCATCGCAGTATCAACAACAGTCACAGGCTCAGCAAACATTTAATAACAGTAATAGCTTTCAGCAGGGACCAACTACTGGTCAAGCAGCAACAGAAGGTAACATCATAACAAAGACCGTTGCGGCCACGCAGGATGCGTTTAATAAGATTGTCACAATTGATGGACGGACATCACTGGCAGACTTTTGGTACGCGATGTTAGGATTTTTCGTAATTGGGTTAGGTATCTTAGTCATCATGGCCTTAGTTCCGATTGTTGGTCTATTGCTGGATATTGCGTTTATGATTCCGGCAACGACTATTTGGATTCGAAGGTTACATGATGTTAATAAAGCAGGAACTTACTATTTGTTTATATTAATTCCTCTCGTTGGATCCATTCTCCTATTGATCTGGTCCTTGGACCATGGAACCCGTGGCACCAATGATTATGGTCCAGAGCCTGTGGAAGTGACGAAAGGATAGTGTGATGAAAATCATGAAAAAGCAGACTGGAAGTTACATTTTAATTGGATTGTTAATCATCATGGGATTGTCACTTATCGTAGGTCTTCAACGTCACTTTATTATTTCGAAGGCTAGGCTTGAAGATAACATCACCAAGTCAGTCCAAAACCAGGATGGCGAACTGTTTCTAAAGCAGTTCGATCAAGATAGCCAAGATTTGAAGTTTGCTGACATTGGTTCTCAAAGCGTTGTTGAGCAGTGGCACGATCATGCGTCACTGCCACTACAAGAAATCGGGGAGCAGGTCGTTAATGAACGAACTGTTGGTGGGACGTCCGTTCATTATAAGTTCTACGTTGAATCAAAGAAGGTTCTAGGACTGTTCGATTCTTACTACTTGGTAGCAAAGCCAACATCAGTTGACTTGACGTCTATCTACAATTTGAATGATTTGAAGTTTACGTTTACTAACAATGGCAAGAAGCAATCCTTTAAACCTGATGAATTGAAGCAAGGCCTTTTCCCAGGTAAATATAAGTTCACAGCTAACGGGGAACAGGGAGACCGGCAATTGCAAGGGGACTTTTATTTCAATATTGCTGGCGACCATAGCACGTTCGACATGGAATTGTATTACGTCTAGGAGGTGAACCATATGAAGAAATGTCCACAATGTGGCACGTTAAATCCAGCGAGTGCGAAGTTTTGTCGTAACTGTGGTACTGATATTTCGGCTGTGCCAGTTGAAGCTACCAAGACTGACCAAGGACAAACTAATTACTCACAAGCACCGATCAATACCCCCTCAGCTGCAACCCCGTCACCCAATCATCCTCAACCCCGTCACCACATCTGGCTTGGTATTTTGCTTGCAATTTTACTTGTCGCAGTCAGCGCTGGGGGCAGTTACTGGTATTTTGGTATTCATCAGCAGGCCGGTAGTACCCAAACGAGTAAAAAAGAGCAGCATAATGATGAAGCTAGTAGTTTAGCCAGGGAGAACTCTAAGCTAAAGGCAGACCGATCCTCAAGTGATTCGGCATCAGAGACAAGTACTCAAGCAACTGCACCGAAGAGCTTCAGTGATGCACAAAAAGAACAGATCAACCAAGCCTTTTTAGACTGGGCCAGTGAACGAGCAAAGATTGGCAATATGGCAGTAAGTCCATGGTATTTTGACCATGGATCTGACGAAGCGGCGGACTGGGTTGCCAACACACCTGATGGAAAGGTGTTAGTCCAAGATGTGCAGAACGATGCGGGATCATATGAAATCCAAGCATTAGGTGGAGTGATCTTCTATACATCTAGGGATGGAACGACTGGGTTGGATAATCGACTACAGAGTGGTTCGTTTGCTGACGGTTATTCCACCAACATGGATTTCAGTAAATCGTCTAGCAAGTACCTTCTGGGGTCCAATGGTGTGGTCTATGAACTGAAGAATAGTTCAGGAAGGATCAGCCCTGACACAGGTTTTGGACAACGCGGCAATGAGACTTCTCTGTCGTTTACCCGATCTAGTGATTCTGCAGCTCAAGCCGAATTAAAGAAATTAATTCAACAAATAGGCTAAGTATTGGAGTGTAGGTAATGAAGAATAAATCAATTTTACTGGGCATCGCAGTAGTACAAATGCTGATATTGTCAGCATGTGGTACCAACCATACTCAAAAGAAAAGTGATACATCTAGTCAAGCAGCTAGTAGTCGTCGCTTAGCTAGTTTGAAGAAAGAAAATGAAAAGCTAAAGCATCAAAAGAGCCAGAGTAGTGCAGCGTCGTCGGTTACAGTGAATTCAGAACAATCATCAAGTCAAGACCAGAGTAGTAGCGAAGCTACATCCGCAGCACCAACAGTAGCTCCCGATGGCGCTACAGCTGAAGAAATGCGTGGTGACCTAGTTAGTAACTTTGGTTGTGATGCAGCAGCATTGCGATCTGTACCTGATGGTTTCTTGGTGCAACAGTACACTGAATCAGAAGAAAAAGGTGGGGATATTGGAGTCTTCTATGAACGGGTTGTAAGCTCTTATCCATCAATTGGTGGTAACATTATGGGGCCGGACACGTCGAGTGCTAATAATGATGATTCAGACGATGAAAATGAATAAATAGGCTAAATCCCAACGTCACAAATGGCGTTGGGATTTTTTAAGGACATATAAAATGAAGATCGGAATTAGAATTTCATTAAAAATTATCATCGCGATTTGTACCGAGATACTAAAAATCAAGTGAAAATAGGACTAGCACAAAAAACAAAAAATGGCACAAAAAAAGCTAAAAAATCCCAAAAAAAGAAATAGGAATTGCAACTTATCTACTAATCATTGGCTAGTTGATACTTTTTAAAAAAAACGCGTCCACAAAAATTAGTTTCCGCTAGACTTAAATTATGTATTCGCGAATACGTACAAGATCATCGACGGATGATGAATAATTTAAATCTGGAGGTTATTAATCAATGACTTTGTTAAATGTTTTAATTATATTGTCACTATCACTTGGTTTACTCAAATTCCGATTAAACATTGTGAGTGTGCTAAACGATAAAAGTGTTATTACTTCTGGCGAGTCATCTTCCCGCTTAACTTTAAATCTCAAGGATTGTTTGACCATGATCGATGGAAACGAGGGTACGCACAACGACAATCCATCCGACAAAAGTCGACTGTCGTCAATCAGAGAAGATTTGAGTACAAGGGGGAAAACCATGAATAAATCAGTGAAAAATCAAAAAAATATCGATGACGAGAAGCGAACGGTCAAACAGTGCCTAAGAAGTGACGCAGACATGGATTTAGATCAGTTGCCTAATGGAAAACGCTTTAAAGAAACAGTTTTATCAATGTCAGACAACGAACTTGGCCTTTTATTCTGTTATCTAGAATCGGAAGAATGCGCACTTGGGACTGCAATTAGTAGTCAGGTCATTCAAATAATCGGTGAAGCACATGCCGAGTCGGTCGAGCGAACTAAAGGGGGCATACCCGTAGAGTTAGAAAGTTTGATCGAGCAAATTAGTCAAGAATGGTTGATTCACCTAATGGGTCTCGATGTTGACGATGAAAGTACCACAACGAAAGATTTCGAGCGGATTGTGTTGGGCATCCGGAAGCTGTTTGATATTGCCGTTACCCGGCAATCGGGAACAGAAATTTCGGAAAAAGAACGCACGATGATGATTGTTTACAACACTTACTCTGGAGTCTGGATGAACAGCCAGAGAATGCTGAAACAGTTGATTCATTTTGTACTTCGTCAGTGTGATGTCTGGACAAAAGACAGAGAAGGACAAGTGAGGGCGGAACTGAATCTAAAAGTTGGTTCGTACAATATTGATGACTTCGACCAGAAATTCTTATCAATGGCTCACGGCGTTGATTTAAATCTCGAGACCTTAGCGGTTGTCCCGCAAGAGGCAAGTCATCTTTGTTTGAAATCTGTTCCATATGCGCCTGATACTGATGTGGCAACTCCCGTATTTAACCATTACCTTAAAACTACTTTTAACACTGATGCCGAGCGTCAATATTTTATGGAAATCATCGCTTACACGGCTTATCAGATCGGTCGGCCAGTGCCGTATTTCTTCTTTTTCTACTCTGACGGAAGTAGTGGTAAGTCCGTTGCTACAACATTAGTGGGTAACTTGGTCGGGCAGGACAACGTTTCGGGCCAGAAACTTGCTAACTTAAGTGACCACTTTGGTCTCTCTGTGCTTAAGCGGGTTAACATTGCCGGTGAAGATGATTCCACAGTCTTCAGTGCAACGTCATTGAAGGCCATAACTGGAGGTGATGTTATTGCCGCTGACCGTAAGAACCAATCGGCAACGAACAAGGTATTGGATACAAAGTTCATTTTCAGCTTCAATCAATTACCGTTTTTACCGGAAAATACGTATGGACTTGCTCGCCGACTTCGACTCTTAACGTTTCCCAATACCTTTACTTACGGGAAACAGGACCTGAAGTTAAACGACAAGTTGGTCGACGAATTACCAGGTATTTCTGCAAAGTTGCTTGAAACTTTACGAAAGCTTCGCGCAAAGGATTATGAATTTGCCGCCGATGATGATATTGATCAAACGCTGGAGGAGTACGTCTTTAACAATGATCCTGTGCGTCTCTTCATGCGTGAACAGATCACTTGGGATGGCGTAACTAGAGTCGATCAACCACAGTTCTTTCCAGCTTTTCTGGAATGGTGTCGAGTTAGTCAGCATGATACGTACACTTTTGGCGATAAAGTCAGTTTTTGGAAACAAATGAAAAAGATTGATGGCGAAGTCGTTGGTCGCCGATTTGTTGACCATACAAAAACTGTACACGGGAAATCGGTCATTGTTGGCTTCAAACTTAAGCCTCTGCCGGAAGGGGGACAAAACAATGACCAGCCAATCAGCAAGTTGTTCCTCGAAGGCTAATCACTCGACTGAAGCAGGAGAACTTCTCACACGGGCACAATTGGGCAGGTTGCTTGGATTATCGCCGGATTCGCTAGATCGGTACGTAATTCATCAACCAAATTTCCCCTGTGTTTTGGTAGGAAAAATGCGGCGTTATCCGCGAACGGCCGTATTGCGCTTTGTCAACGACATTTGGCCGCAACAAGCGATTTGATTGACATAAAAGGAGTTATTTAATGGCAAGTATTAAAATCATGAAAAACAAGGCCCCGGGTGGGAAGCCTTGGCAAGTGTCTGTTTCACTAACCGACGTAACTAAGAAGCGAAAACGCTTTAAGCGAGTCTTTTCAACGAAAGCGGAAGCAAATGACTTCGCCAATAAAGTCTGCATTGAAGATGCTGAGGGTAAGGACTTTTCGGCTGGAAGTATGCTATTGCCTAACGCTTTTGAAAAATGGGTTATGCGTTACAAAGCTCCCGGAATAGTTCCAGTGACTTTAGCGGCCTACAAAGCAACGTTAGAAGCTTTAAAAAAGTCATTTGCCAATGTAGCTGTCGATCAGTTGACTCGGTCTCAAGCCCAGAACTTTTTGGACGAACTAGGCAAGCACCAATCTCAGGCAACGCTGAAGCGGCGCCTTACTCATCTTAATGCTTTTTACCAGGATGCGTTAACTGATGGGATGGTAACTAAATCTCCGATTGTACACTTAAAGTTGAACGGACAACCAGGACAATCGGAAGAACTAAAATATTTAAGTGCAACTGATTTCGAAAAGCTACGCGATGAAATTTTTAGTCATGCCATCACCGTTAAAGATAATTGGCTTATTGCAGTTGCTATCGGTTGGGATACCGGTTTGAGGATAGCGGAGGTTTTAGCTTTAACATGGTCTGACATCGACCTTCAAAAACAAACCATAACCGTCAATAAATCTTGGAACGCAGCTAATAAACAGGAACAACCACCAAAGACACCTAGCTCTAATCGAACCATTTCTATCTCTGATCGGCTAGTTAATTTATTAAAGAAATACCGTGTTGCTAGTAACGAGTGGCAATTAAAAAATGGCATCAAAAATCCGAAGAAAAGGGTGTTGATCGGTAGCCGAACACGTCAGGTGATTGCAGCACCATGGATCAACCGTAAGTTGAATAAAATGCAGTTAAATCTTGGTATTGCCCAACCGATTACTTTTCATGGACTGCGACATTCACATGCCTCTTACCTGCTGTATAAAGGTGTTAAAATTGCGGCCATTTCTAAACGACTAGGACATTCGTCCATCAATATAACAGAGAAAGTTTACGCTCATGTTCTGCCTGAATTGCAGCAAGATGAAGACGTCAAGATTCTTAAAGCGTTAGGATAATTAGTTTAACAAGAAGATGCCCGATAAGTGGGCGTCTTTTTTTAGAAAACAATATCAAAAAGATTTGTCTTGTTGACGTCAAGAGTAGTCGGTGATTAGTTTGAATTAAAAAGCTACCTACCCAGCCTACCCGAGCCACCCGCTCGTCAAAAAAGGAAGTGATAGAAGTCATTTAGGGTCCAAATCGCGCCCAACTGGGTCGTTTCAGATGGTTTAATATGGTTTCTTTGTAAGTTAGGTTGATAATATGAATGCATAAAAGAATCCCGGCGCATCAGCATTCGCAGCCGATGCGCCGGGATCCATGGTTCATACTTTTGGAGGTAAAGACTGCTCGGGTTGGAATCGAACCAACACACTCTCGATTAACAGTCGAGCGCAGTACCATTGTGCCACCGAGCAATAAGAAAAATATATCAATAGGGTAAGTTTATCAATTGGTTTATTAGAAGTCAATAAACAAAAACAGAGATTTCACATAAAATTTTACCGCCAGAAGATCAGTAGTCTGTCAGCTAAAAAAGTGCCGTAGATACTGCTTGGCTGTGCTAAAGTGGTGAGTAACAGAATTAATGGTGGGGAATGAAGATGAATTTAATTTTAACAAATGGTGTTACGACTTACTTCAATCAATTTAGATGGCGCCAAGTAGGCCCGCGACTGTTCGATGGCGTCTTACAAGTCATCTTGTATTCAGTGTTATTTTGGTTGGTCAATCGTCTGGCGATTTTTTTGATCGATCGTAGTTTTGATACTTACATGAGTAACCGGCGCATCAATCAAAAGCGGGCCGAAACACTACATACCTTGATTAAGAATACGACGCGCTACATTGTCGTGTTCTTCTATCTATACACAATCTTAAGTGTACTAGGGTTTCCAATCGGGACACTCATTGCGAGTGCCGGAATTGTCACCGTAGTGGTTGGGCTTGGCGCACAAGGTATCATTCGCGATGTCATTGCCGGGTTTTTAATCTTAATGGAACAACAAATGGAAGTTGGTGATAATGTCATCATCAATGATAAAGTCGCTGGTCGCGTCGTGGGATTTGGCCTGCGGTTGACGACAATCAAGGATGCAGATGGTGGCATTAATTACATTACCAATAGCAGTATAACGGTTATCACTAATCAATCACGTAATCATTTGCGCGTTCAGATTGATTTGCCAATCAAACCAGGAACCTCGACTAACCAAGTCAATAAAGTTATCAAGCAAGTTAATGAGCGGCTATTACCAAAACATCCAGAAGTTGTCGGTCGAGTCAGTGTGCAAGGACCAGTCATCTTACCGGCAACCGGGGGCTTAGCTGTTTCAGTGATCATGTTTGCCAAAAATGCTGAAGTTGATAACGTGCGGACTTTATTCACAACCAGTTACCTAACCGCCTTAAGTCAAGCTGGTGTTGAATTTGGTTAGCTGATGGTGATCATCAATAAGTGATTGCACTAGCTTCAATTGAGTCTGGGACCAAACTAAAATTCATTGCCAACTTTAAATAGCCAAAATGAGTTTGGGACATAACTTAATAAAAGCTTCATTTTTGTGCACCCCGTCTCCATGTTCAAAACGTGCGACAAACGCCTGAGAACTGTGCCTAGCAATAAAGTGATCGCTCTCAATTCGGCGTTATGTCCCACTCTCTCTTTGAAGTTATCCCGTTGTTTTTTGATTGAGCCACTTGGTAATACTTGGCCAACTATTTGTGTTGATAATGACGCGCGGTGTTGATTTCAGATTGGTGTGGGGTGTCACAATACCAGTATTTAACGTGTAAATGACTTGTAAAGGTTGTCGCTCGAGAAAGGTCTGTACTTGAGTGTCACCACTACCATAAGGGTATGTGAAGATCGGTGTTTCGGCGCCGATCTTTTTTTGCATGACGTCTTGGCTAGTCGCATAGTCACGTTTAAATCGACTAAATTGACTGGGCACGTTAAAAATTGGTGTGCCAGATGCCGTTAAATAATGCATATTGTTCGTGTGAACGCCAAAAGTAACAAGGTCGCCAGCAATTTTTTTCATTTTTAAAATTTGCGGCCACGTGGCCAGTTTTGTTCCAGCCCGATACGCGCCAGTGTCGCCAGTAATAATGGAAACGGTAAAAGGATCGCGATACTTCATCATGACAGGAAGGGCATTATCAATCGTTGTGCGATCAATATCATCAAATGTTAAGACGACGTAGCGATGCTTTAAACGTTGGTGTGACATGGCTAATTGAATCATTTCGGCCGTTGAAATGACTTGAATGTGGTGGCGGTGTAGATAAGCCATTTGGGCCTTGAAATCGTTTAAATTGACGTTGAAATCGTGAAATTGGCTATTGGATGATAAGCGTTCATCTAAACGAACCGTGGGGGTGTTTTTTAAGACCCGGTGGTAACAAAAGACCATAATGCCTGCTCGCATGTTCTGGTCGTGGGTCGAGATGGCGTAGCTGGTTTTGTTTCCTAATTCAAATTTGATATTACGTTGCACACTAATTCCTAAGCAGGCGAAAATTAAAATTAAGAAGCCAGCGAGTAACCATTTACGCGTTGTTTTGCTCACGATCAAGGGCCCTCCTTTTCAACCGATTAATGTGAATCGTGCCGAAGAGTGTAATGAGCGCAGCAACGACAATCACTAAGATGCCTAAGACTTTGTAGAGATGCAATGATAAGTTCAAGACTAAGTAATCTGACACTAAATCATCAGAGTAAACGTTGAACAGAAAGCAAACGTTGATGTAAATAATAAAACCGGTGACAAGCCACAGCCCAGTTAAAAGAATCGCTCGATAGAGCAGGGCGAAAAGGGAGGGCCGTTTGCGAATAATTAGTGTTGATTTTTGCTGTTTGTTTTTCATTACAACCCCCGATCTGGACTCCGCCAGGTGCCAGTGTGGTGAGGGTCCAAGAAGAATGATGCCAGAGCAGTTAAGCAACTGACTAAATTAATAAACCAGTAGAATACGATATAAATTGGTAATAAGAGCAGATCACGACCGGCAATGAAATCAGATTCTTTAGAATCCGCGAAGCCGATGAGAAATTGCACCAGACTAATCAACAATAGCAGAAATAAAATAACGCCATCTAAGACAAGTGTTTGCGTAAACGCAATGGTGAAGACGTAAAAAAGAAGGACGAGGGCACAAGCAATCGCCCATGTGTCGCTTAGAATCATATCAATTAAGAGTCCTTGAGCACTTAAAGGTCCGCGGACAAACATTCCCTTGTTGCGCCACAGAACTTCAAAACCACCGCGCGCCCAGCGCTGGCGTTGATGAATTAAAGCCCCAACGTGTTCAGGTACTAAAATCCATGCCACAGCCTGCGGGCAATAGTTAACATGCCAATTGTGCTGATATAAGCGCCAGGTTACATCGATATCTTCCGTTAAGGCTTCCTTATTCCACCAGCCTACATCCGCCATTGCTTCAGCACGGTAAGCGACGACCACGCCAGAAACAGTCGTAATGTGACCAGTGATAAATGATTGACCGCGTTTGATAATATCGATGACGCCAATATATTCGAGTAATTCCAAACGACCTAATAAGCTTGTCCGGTTACGAACAATTGGCTTGCCAGCGACGGCGCCCAAACGATCGTCGTCGTAGAAGCGAGCTAACATGGGTGTGAGGACATCCTTGTCGACATAGCAATCAGCGTCAAGACATAATAGAAATGCACCATTAGCTTGTTTAGCACCAACATTAAGCGCGTTCGCTTTCCCTTGGTTAGGCGTAACGGGAACAATCTTAATTGGCATTCGCGTCGCAAATTGATTTGCCAAAGTATGCATGACGGTAAGCGTGTTATCGTCACTACCATCGTCAATGAGCAAAAGTTCAATGTTTTGGTAATTCAAAGCGGCCACTGACTCAACGACACCACTTAAGGTTTCACCTTCGTTATGGGCCGGGATGAGCACGGAAACGAGTTCACCTGCGCGATTTGGATGCTGATTGACTAACGGAACGGTGCGTTGTTGAATCGTAAAAAAGATCGAACTGATAATCCAGACAATCGAAATAATGACTGGATACAAAATGACGTAAGAACTAATTAAATTCATGAATTCCCCCGAGATATTTGAAGATTAAATTGGTTGACGTGCTAGGGCTAAAAAGTTTTTTAAAAATGAACGTGCGCTTTGATAGATTTGCTTATCAGTGGCGGAATTATCCGATTCACACCAAATTGAAATACTGCTACCTGTGATACCATGCAGCGAATTGAGACTGGATTGAGCATCATTGTCCCAAATGGTTGGATCCCAATTTTGCTTCATATCGGAACTCATATAGGTGACGTTGGCTGGTTTTAAATTGGCCTTGGTGACATTAAAATATAAATAGTAATCGTTATAATTCAGCACTTTGAAGCCATGGTGGATAAGCTGTGGCATCGTCGCCCAACTCTGTTTACGCGCTCGCCCGGCGGCCCCCTTTTCATCAGCGGTCCAATTCCAATAAGTGACTTGAATTTGATGATCTAAGGTTGGGAGATCATGGGTTTGAAAGCCATCGTTCCAAGCTTCGGGAATAAAACCCAGCTGTTCGACGTTGGCGGCAAGTCGGTTAAGATAGGTCACATAAGCCGGATTAGGCTTTGTATTATCAGTGAATTCATCGCCGCCGAGGTGAAAACGAGCGTTTGCCTGACCAGTAAAGGAACGGGCGACTTCCGCATCAATTTGACTGACAAAGTCGATACTGGCGTTGGTGAGTTTGAATTCTGGGCCGTAACTGTGGTTTTGCGTGATCAATTGTTGAACTAATTCTTGCTGATGGTTAGCCTTCAAAGTTGCCACCAAGCCACCGAGATGGGCCGGGGTATCGATTTCTGGAATTAATGTCACCTGCTGTTGTTTAGCATAGACAAGCAACGCGGCGATTTGAGCTTTACTGTAAAAAGCTTGATGGGTGGTTCGATTACGCCATACACCATCTGATTCGATCGCGTTGGTCAGGGTTTGACCGACTGTCTCATTTTCGATGGCAAATGACTGACTGTCGGTTAAATGCAATTGGACGAATTGACCATGATCGATTTTGACTTGGTGGATGAATTTTTTGAGTGTCTGAATTTGGTAATGGTGACGAGCAACGTCAAGTGTAAGGCCATTGAATTGGCCAGGCTTGGTCGCCGCATTAGCTGGCTGAAACGAAGCTAGTCCGGCAATTAGGCATATAATCATGACCAAATAGCGCAAAAAGGGAGTTTGACGCATAGCTTAACCTCATAGCAAACTAAAATTTTTCTGTACATAACAATACGCTCCTGAGCCACAAAGGTCTGTTAATGTTCCTTAAAGTGGGCAAAATCTTAAGAGTTATCTTTTGGAAGGTGTGACCAATGGATCCTGATAAGTGACGAACTTGTGCTAAAGTAGATCAAGAAACTGAACGGATGAGGTGAAGACGATGGCGATGATTAAACTTGGCATTCGCGAATTGGTTGAATTCGTGTTGCGCAGTGGGGATTTAAATCCGCAAACGGCTGGCAGTAATAACACGGCCTTAACCGGTGCCAGAATTCATCGTCGTTTACAAAAACAACGGTTGGCGGCGCATTCCGACTATCAAAAAGAGGTTGGCTTGAAGACAACGGTGACCATGAACCACCAAGATTACGTGATTCATGGTCGTGCAGATGGTCTTTTTTATGATCAAGCTCATGCCCACATCGAAGAAATTAAAACATCTGATTTACCGTTTACTGATGTGCCGGACAGTACACTCACCTTATATTGGGGTCAAGTTAAAGTCTACGGATATCTATTGATGGCGGATCAGGCATTAGATTCGGTCACCCTACAGCTTACCTATTATCAAACAGGTGAAGACCGCATCACCACTAACGAACAGGAATTAACAAAAGCTGACGCCGATGAGTTCTTTCAAATGTTGGTGGATGAATATGAATCATGGTTGATTTTACGTGCTCAATTACGGCACCAGCGCGACGACTCACTAGACGCGCTGAACTTTCCGTATCCAGCTTATCGGACGGGTCAGCATGAACTTGCAGGGGCGGTCTATAAGACTATTTTTTTGAAAAAACAATTGTTAGTCGAAGCACCAACCGGAACTGGGAAGACAATCTCAACCTTGTTTCCAGCGTTAAAAGCGATGGGGGCGGGGCTGATGCAACGAACCTTCTACTTAACGGCCAAACAAAGTACGCGCCGAGTTGCTGAAGAAGCCATGGCGCTAATGGCGCAACAAGGATTGCGTTTAAAGAGTATCACGCTGACAGCCAAACAACAGATTATGTTTCCTGAAGAAGCGGATGTTTCACCGGCGGATAATCCCTTTATGTTGGGGTATTATGATCGGCTAAAGCCGGCTTTAATGGATTTACTAACGAATGAGGATGCGTTGACGCGACCAGTTATTGAGCAATACGCGCGCAAGCATACCGTGGACCCGTTCGAATTCTCACTTGATGCTAGTCTTTTTTGCGATGTTATTATCGGTGACTACAATTACTTGTTTGATCCTAAAGTCTATTTACAACGTTTTTTTAGTGAACCTGATGAAGATAACTTCTTCCTTATTGATGAAGCACATAATTTATTGAGCCGCGCCCGCGAGATGTATTCCACGAGCTTGGATGAGCAAACGGTGTCCGCGGTAAAACCATTGTTTAAAGGTGAACGGGGTTTTCATCGACGCGTTAATTCGCTAGTAAAAACCTTTAAAGCACTCAATGAGCTACTTGAGGCGGAGGAAAATGACGAATTAACCTTTCAGCCGCCGCTTGATGCGTTTACGGATGAGGTGCAACATTTTGTTGACTATCTAGGGGATTGGTTACCACATCAAGAGGAATCTGAAGACCTGCAACAGGTTTTGACGGTTTATTTTAGTTGTTTAGATTACCTACGTTTGAGTGAACTATACAATGCTACCTATCGAACCCGGTTAGTAGGTACAAATCAAGGCTTGAGCGTACGTTTGGTTTGTTTAGACCCGAGTGAATTCTTGAATCAATCGCTGCACCTAGGTCGGGGAGCGGTCCTGTTTTCTGCGACTTTATCGCCGTTGGACTATTATCAACGAGTTTTAGGTGTTGATGAAGACGGTCCGACCTATCAACTGCCATCACCGTTTGAACCGCGGCATCAAGCAATTCTCATCACGAATTATATTCAAACCACCTATCGACAGCGAGCAGCCAATTTGTCACGAATTGTGGCTAGTATTCAAGCGCTCGTGTCTGGCAAAATGGGCAATTATTTAATTTTCTTGCCGTCGTATGGTTATTTAACGCAAGTTGTCGCTGCATTTGAGCAAGCTTGCCCGGATGTAGATACGCTCAGTCAAACTGGCGCGATGACGAGTGCTGACCGCGACATGTTTTTAGCTCGTTTTGAGGCGTCACCAATGAAGACTTTAGTTGGATTTGCCGTACTAGGTGGGATTTTTTCGGAAGGAATCGATTTACCAGCAGATCGCCTGATCGGGGTTGGCATTGTCAGCGTCGGTTTGCCTGGTCTTAACGCAGAGACGGACTTAATTCGCGATTACTTTGACGCGCATAATGGGCATGGATTCGAGTATGCTTATCAATTACCAGGACTAAACAACGTGTTCCAAGCGGCCGGACGTCTAATTCGTAGTGTGCATGACCAAGGAATTATTTTGTTAATGGATCAGCGGTTTAGCCAGCCTCGCTATACCCAACTTTTTCCGGCACATTGGCGATATTGGCGATCAGTCAACCGGCTTGATCAGCTAGCTGCTTGTATCAATAACTTTTGGCAACAAGATCGTGAAGGAGCGGGATAAATGACCACCATGATGACGACAGCTGAAATTGAAACGGCGAAACAACTAATTGCAGCTAATCCAAAGTTAACCGGGTTTGTACCTGGTGAAGGTTCACTAACACCTAAATTGGCTATTATCAGTGAAGCACCAGGAGCGAAAGAGGCCGAGTTGGGGCACCCGTTCCAAGGCCCCGCTGGACAGGAATTAAATGAATGGCTGGCCCAATTAGGGTTAACTCGTGATCAAATATATATCACCGGTGCCGTACGTGCGCGACCATTTGATGAGCACGATGGACGATTACGGGATCGTAAACCAACTGCTGCAGAAGTGGCCGCATTTGCGCCCTTGTTAGACCATGAGCTAGCGCGGATTCCTCTCAATACGCTGATATTACCGTTGGGCAACACCGGCTTACAACGGTTATTGGGTCCGCAATACAAGATTACCCAAGTTCACGGACAACTTATCAAGGCTCCATTGTTACAGTACCATCCGGCAGTTAAACGTTATGAAGCTGGCAACCCGATCAGGTCACTTTTCCCGATGTTTCATCCATCATATGTCCGCCGGTTCCCCAGCAAACGGCCGCTAGTTGAAGCTGATTTGGCTGTGTTAAAAACGCTGATGTAACGGAGGTGCCGGTAGTATACAGGCTCTCCCGGGTGGTTTCGCGCTGAGGTATTTGTCCAGCTACACAAGCCTGATGTCTGTGCCTAGCCAAGGTTGCCTAATTGGCAAAAAACGCCAACCAGTCAACCTCCGCTAGCGCTCAACATCACCCGGCTTGCTTCGCTCTGAGGTATTGTCGAGTCTTTTTGCTTGTTTTTATAATTGTAATATTTATAATTACAGTTAAACAGTGGGGCTGACTCAGATGAAATCAAGGGTTAACCACACCGGATAATGTGTGAGAATCGTGCTTGTCATTTTAATCGAGGAGGTTATTTTCATGAGTCGTGTATTAGTTTTAGGTGCGGGTGGTCAAATCGCACAATTTGCTGAACAATTTATGGTCGAACAAGGCCAACAACTAACGTTATTCTTGCGTCATCCTGATAAGCTAGAAAAGGTAACCCCAGATCATGAAAAGGTGGTCACAGGTGATGTTACGGATGCCGCGGCATTGAATCAAGCGATGGTCGGTCAAGATATCGTTTATGCCAACTTAGCTGGTAGTAATATTGAACAACAGGCGAAAAATGTTGTTGTGGCGATGGATCATGCTGGTGTTAAACGATTGATCTGGATCTCGACACTTGGAATTTATGATGAAGTGCCTGGTGCATTTGGTGAGTGGAATCATGAGATGCTTGACGATGGTTATTTGCCAACATATACTGCGGCAGCGACGGTCATTGAAACCTCTGGCTTAGACTACACGATCATTCGACCTGCTTGGTTACAGAATGAAGACGAAGTGAGCTATGAGCTAACGAATAAAGGCGAACCGTTTAAAGGAACCGAGGTTTCCCGTAAGAGCATCGGTGCGTTGGTGGCCGATATTGCTGCGCACCCTGATCAACATGTAAAAGCGTCTTTGGGGGTTAATAAACCAAATACTGACGGAGACAAGCCTAGTTGGTATTAACACCTGACTATACTAATCGTGCGTTGCGTCAACTGAGAAATCGTGTTTAACTATCTGTCATTTTGGCGGGTAGTTTTTTTAGTATGGCATGTTAAGCGAGTTACAAGCTAGATTGTTTTAAATTACCAGTAATATATTTTGACTTTCTAGCATGCTGTGATTATAATGATTTTATATTACATGTAATATAAAAGTGAAAAGGAAGTCTTAAAAATGATGAACGCAATTGTCGTAAGAAATTTTGATGAGAGACCAAAATTTGAAACGAATTATCCAACACCAAATGAACAGGCAGATGAGGTGATCATCAACGTGTTGGCATCGTCCCTATCCAATCGGGCACGGTCAAGCGCCACCGGCCAGCATTACACTGCGACTGGAAAATTACCCATGGTGCCTGGGGTTGATGGCGTGGGTATGCTACCCAACGGCAAGAAGGTTTACTTCGTCGCTGATGGAAGTTTTGCTGAACAAGTAGCGGTTGAAAAGGGCCATTGGGTTGAATTACCAAATAACGTCAATGAATTTAAAGTGGCTGGATTGATGAATCCTGCATTGTCAGCGTGGATGGCGCTAAAGTATCGGGCCAATTTTAAAAAGCACCAAAAAGTGATGATTTTGGGTGCTTCCGGAAATGCTGGAAAAATCGCTATTCAGGTTGCCCAACGTTTAGGCGCCGGAGAGATTATTGCCGTTGGCCGCCACATCGCTCAATCTGAGCTGTCAGACTTAGGTGCAACCCAAGTGATTGAGTTGGGTCAAGAAGCTGACACGGTTAAAAAGACATTAGCGCTGGCCGGGCAAGATATTGATGTTGTGTTAGATTATCTGTGGGGTGAGGTTACTGCCAATGCGATGTGGGCGATTATTCCTCATCGAAATGATGATGAGCAGGAATTAAAGTGGGTTTCGATTGGTACAGCGGCTGGTCAGACAGCGCCGTTACCAGGAGCAGCTTTTCGGGCAGTTAAGTTGCAGTTAATTGGCTCTGGACAAGGATCAGTAGGTGTTCACGATATTATAAAATCATTTAAAGAAATTCTTCAATCCGAGTCTAAGCAGCCATTTAGTTTTGCATTTAAACAAGTGCCTTTGGCTGACTTTGAAGATGCCTGGCAGGCCAAAGGAACCCCAAGAATTGTTTTTGATGTGCATCGTTCAAAATAGTCATCATTCAGGAAAATTAAAATGTTTTAATTGACCACTACGACACCTTAATATAATTGAATTATGCGTGTTGCTATTTGTGGTCGACCAAATAAAGGCAGCCCTCCAATTTATTCGGGAAGGCTGCCTTTTATTTAAGCGGTATACCAGTAAAAAATACGAATTTATTAGTTTATTTTTTATCGCTTGGTAAAAATGGTTGGATCAAATTAGCCAGCGATTGTAGATTTCGTGTTTGAATGTAGATTGTGCCATTACCACTAAATTCCGTGACTAAGCCTTCACCAGTTTTGAAACCAACCACCCCGCTGGCAGGCTTAATGGAATATTCTAAGCTACTATCCCAAGCGATCACGTGATTATTATCAACGACATATTGGTGATTACCATCTAATTCAATTGGAATAATATCTCCATAGGCTGAGACTAGGACAGTGCCTGTACCAGAAGTTTCCATGATGAAGAAGCCACCAGTTCCGCCAAAGATTGCACCACTAGTCTTTTGACTAACCATATTATAACTGGCCGTTGAATCCATGGCGAGAAAGGCACCCGTGTTCAGTCGGTATTGATGATCAGCATCAATAGCGAGCGCTTTAATGGCTCCTGGGTTATTCGGCGCAATGGTCATTTTAGCATCGGCTGAAGTTCCAGTCGCTGTTGTGATAAAAAAGCTCTCTCCGCTCGTCATAGAACGACCCAGAGCACTGACGAAGCCCCCAAGCCCTTTTTTACCGTTATCATTCATGTGACCACTTAAGGTTACGAGACCATTATGATAGATCAGAGAACCAGATTCGATCTGGATCGTTTCATCTTGAGCCAAAGCCAGATCCACGACAGGAAACGTAGTATTAGTTGTGATTGTATACTTCATGAGACCACTTCCTTTTGATTCACTTATTATTCAAAAGAAGCATAGCATAGTCTCAAGCTCCGCACTAAGAAACCTTCTTGCTCTTTATAGCGCCAATAATCAGCGACAAAAAAGGCTCCGAGCCTTCTCTACCCGGAACCTAGTTAATCAAGGAAAGATCCTCAATCGGCGCGACATTCGTTTTACAATTCTGAATGAGCTAACACCTCAATATTAAATTTACGCAATCCCTTGTCCTGACCTACCTGTCCACTTGTAAACTGTCTGCTAATGTGGGCGAAGTCAACGACTACCTCGTGACTGGTCGCTCATCACCATTTGATCGACAGGCAAACGGCGGTATAGGCATCACGCGTGGAACACATATGACTAGCTATCAGTCATACACCTCCAAATTGGAACGTGATTTATTTGGTGCAGGGTACGCATGAAACTCACATTACGAGTTTCGTTAAACAACTTGGGTCATTGGAATCACCTGCTGTTTCTCAGAAAAACTGATGCAACACGCTCACCAACTTGAAACTTTAAAACCTAATTTGAAACTTGGAGCGGGTAAAACATGGTTCAACATTCCGGTGCTACCGTAACCTACTGTGTCACCAACACTTCGCGCGGTCAGCTAATCTCGTTGACAAGGCGCGGTCTAAATGTTTCTCAACATCCATAACTTTACGTGACCTGCGGACTACCAGCTTTTCAAACGCTGGGGTAGCTATGATCGTCGACCGTGGTTCCCAGAACCATCCCGGCACGATCATGATGAGAAGGCGTCGATTGAGGAGGGTACTTCCTTTCCTCACCAGTATAGTAGCACGTTGAGAAAACGCTTACAACAAAAATGCTCGACTTTAATTTAAATATTTTTTTGCCCAATTGTGATAGGCTAGGTCGCTGTTCTGTTGGGCCATAGGCTGAAATTTTTGCTCATTTAAGGAAATTAGTTATCCTAGGCATGTAACGTGAATTGTACCTTGCCGCAGTCGTCTCATTACCGACCGTAATTAAGTAAAGGAGCATTCTGATGGATCAAAAAATCGTTCTTGAATCAGCAGCACAAGCCTTCTGTGAAGCCAATCAACCGCATCCACGAATTTATGAATTACCGCCCAAAGACGGCCGTGCATTATTGGAAAAAGTACAAACGTCACCAGTTAATAAATATAACGTTGATATTGAAGATATCCTTGTTGCAACGGGTAAGTGGGGCGACGTGCCAGTGCGAATTGTTCGTCCAGCTGGCAATTATCGCCAGTTGCCTGTCATCTTCTATATTCATGGTGCAGGATGGGTCTTTGGTAGTGCCCAAACGCATGACAAGTTAGTTCGTGAGTTGGCGGTGCGGACGAACTCAGTTGTCGTGTTCCCCGAATATTCGCGGTCTCCGGAAGCCAAGTATCCTACAGCAATTGAGCAAAACTACGCCGTTTTACAGCAATTGAGTCACTTGGCTGAAAGTAAGAAGTTTGATCTCAGTCGACTGACCGTTGCCGGTGATTCAGTCGGCGGGAATATGGCGACGGTGATGACCCTGATGACGAAACAACGCAGTGGATTACCAATTTTACAGCAGCTGCTTTTTTATCCGGTGACTGATGCTGATTTTACAACGGCGTCTTACAATCAGTTTGCGGACGGTTATTACCTAACGAAGGACGGCATGAAGTGGTTCTGGGATCAATATACGGCAGACGAAAAACAACGAGCAGAAATAACCGCGTCACCTTTACGCGCGACGATTGAACAGTTACGAGAACTGCCGCCGGCGCTGATCGTAACTGGTGAAGCGGATGTATTGCGTGATGAAGGTGAGGCCTACGCTAACAAGCTGCGTGAGGCCGAAGTTAGCGTGACGCAATTGCGTTTACAAGGGATGATTCATGATTTTGTGATGGTTAACTCATTAGATCAGACCAATGCTACTCGAGCAGCGATGACAATGGCGACAGATTGGATCATGAATGGAAATCACTAAGCAAACATTGAGTTTAAGTTTGATCACAAATTTATTTAATTAAAGCTATATTCAGAGTGTGGAACGTAAGTCGATAAGTGACCTTACGTTCTGCTTTTTTAGTTTGAAAGTAATATTCAACGCAATTTTTATTTCAAGTTGTGGCTGTAAGTTGGTCAGGGTCATTTGACAATGACAGCGTTCGATGGTTTAATAGTTTAAAATGATGAACGGAGATGCAATATGGCAAAATTTACCGCATTGAAAGAGGAATTTTCCACTTGTCGTGAATTCCTGATCGCGTTAGGTGATGAAAAGCGTCAAGCCATTATCATTCGTTTATTAGAGGATCAGGCTTGTCAGGGGGTGCGAGTTACTGAACTGACGGAAGCGACGCATCTGTCGCGACCGGCAGTTTCTCATCATCTAAAGATTCTTAAAGCCGCCCAATTAGTGCAATGTCATAGTGTCGGGACAAAGAACTATTATTTTTTGACCCATGAAACACAAACGCTTGATAAATTACAACAGATGTTAAACGATGTCACCAAGATCATGACAAGGAGTAACTGATATGAAAAAAGTATTAGTGGTTGAAACCAACACAACACGGTATCAAGGCACCAAGGATCCGACCGGTTTATGGTTAGGTGAGGCTGCCGAATTTGTCGACGAAATGAACCATGCTGGGATTGATGTCGACTTTGTCAGTCCTAAGGGTGGTTTTGTTCCACTCGATCCGCGAAGTATGAAGTATACCGATGAAGCCATTATGCGGGTATATGAAAGTCAGGATTTTGTTGACCGTGCGTTAAAGAATACGTTACGACCTGATCAAGTTAATCCAGCCGATTATTTTGCTATTTATTATACGGGTGGTCACGGGGTGATGTGGGACTTTCCTGACAATCCTGAGTTACAAAAGTTAGCGATGGCTATTTATCGCAATGATGGGTATGTAACGTCGGTTTGCCATGGAATTGCGGGTTTGTTGAACATCAAGAATGATCAAGGCGATTATTTGATTGATGGAAGAAATGTCACAGGTTTTACGACCGCTGAAGAAATCATTGCCGGTAAGAAATCAGTTGTCCCGTTTTTAAACAAGGCAGCCGCCGAAGCCCATGGTGCTCATTTTGAAAAGAAACGTTTCTACAGTGAATATGCTATTAAAGATGGTCATTTGCTAACAGGGCAAAATCCGTTTTCAGTTCGAGCAGTGGCTAAGTTATTACTCAACGAAGTTAAATAGAGGGTTCTATCTTAAGCGTGGGACATATTGACAAACTGAGCGTGAGCACTAGCGAAAAAGGGAGAATTTTCCGTACGGAAGATTCTCCCTTTTTCGCTAGTCACAGTTCTCAAACGGTTGTCACACATTTTGACTGTGGCGGCATGGTGCATCAGAACAACAAATTACATAAGTTATGTCCCAAACTTTTGTACCTATAGGTTAGCAAAAGCAAGACCTGAGTCGATTGGAATTTGGACTCAGGTCTTGCTTACGACGATTCATATTTAATTTTTTGTCTCAATCATTAATCATAAAGCGCGACATGAAATAACTTAACGGCGCTCTGCAAAGTAATTGCGACGCTCATTACAAAGCTCCAGCCAATTAGGAGACCCGAATTTGGCCAACTGTGGGTGGTGCCAATTGTGAACAACATAATGCCAACCATCAATTGCCAAAAAGTTGCTGCATGATAGGACAAACCGTCCACTAGTTTTGCGATGTTCAAAGAACTAGGAGCAGTCTGACTAAGTGCAGCAAAGTGCGTTCCTAGCAGTCGAACCGCGATGACCTCCCCAACAAACATGATTAACCAGAGTAGACTGGTTAAAAAGGAGCCAATTGGTATCCGCCACTGCTGAACGATTAACCATAACATTAAGGCAAATAGAAAGCCTGTTGAACCTGTGAACAAGCTTTCACTTACCAGCCAAGTCGCAGTTGGTTGCCGATTCGTTTGACGGCGAAGTAACATCGTGATGATTATAGCAACGAGGAAACTAACGACAGAAATGATCATGCCAAGGCCTCCGTTCTGCTATCATCAGTCATCTTCAGGATGATTTTTCCGGTTGCATGACCGGAAGCTGAGTATGCCAAAGCCTCGTTAATAGCAGAAAAAGGCAGTATGCGATCAATGACCGGTTTCAAAATATCAGCTTCAATGAGCTGACGCAATGTTTCCAATTCAACGCCGCTTGGTTTCATGAATAGGAAAGTGTACGAGGCGCCCGTTTGCTTTTCCAATTTGGTTAAATCACGAGTCACGAAGCCAAACGCCAGTTGTTTCCACAAGGGTACGCCATATTCTTTGCCAAAACGGGCGTTTGGTAAGCCAGAGATACTGACGACTTTTCCACCAGGCTTTACGATCTTAAAGGCATCGGTAAGCGTTTTGCCGCCTCGAGTATCAAATACGTAATCATAATCGCTGAGCACATTAGCAAAGTTAGTTGTCCGAAAATCAATCGGGTAATCAGCGCCCAGCGAACGAACTAAATCAAAGTTGTCTTTGCTGGTTGTCGTGGCAATGTATGCACCGAGATAGTGGGCGATTTGAATTGCCATGACACCGATTCCGCCAGAACCACCTTGAATCATCACCTTTTGACCCGGTTGGATATTCATAATGTCATGTAGGGCTTGATAGCTCGTTAATCCAACCAGGGGAATCGCAGCAGCTTGTGAAAACGTTAAGTTCGCCGGTTTCTTAGCAATGTCGCCTTGACCCACGGCGATATATTCAGCAAAGGTACCGATGCGATTCTTTTGGACACGACCGTAGACGGCATCACCAACGTTAAAATCTGATACAAAAGAACCCGTTTCAGTCACAATGCCAGCAAAATCGCTCCCCATAATCATGGGCATTTTATATTTGAGTAACATTCGCAAACCGCCGTCTTTGGTCTTAATATCAATGGGATTAATACTGGCTGCCATGATCTTAACCAGCACATCATTTGGTCCGATGCTAGGGCGTGGTACGGTTTTGATCACTGGCTTTGGTTGCTTGTAGCGATCGATCACGGCTGCTTTCATTGTTGTTGTCAAAATTTCTCCTCCAGTTTTGAGTTTATTAGTTTAATCTTTTGAACTAATCACGAGGGAAATTTTAGCGCGTTCGTTGTCTGCTGTCAACGAAGATTTGTTGACAAATTTAAGCAAATATCGTTAAATGGTTTGAGAACATGGACGTTTATAGGAATTATTTTACTAATTGAAGGGATGAGTAAATGGCAGAAAGAACACTAGAAATCTTTAAAGAAGGTGCCCCCATCTTCACGATGCTGCAAGATGAAAATCGCCAGCAAATCTTGGTCATGTTGTGCAAGACGGATCACATGACGGTTAACCAGATTACGGACCGACTATCACTCTCTCGTCCCGCAGTGTCACATCATTTAAAGCTCATGCGTGATGCCGGAATTCTGTCGGTTAGCCAGATTGGGACGGAGCGTTATTACAGCGCCCATATGGGAAATGCGTTAGATTTACTTAAGGAGCTAACGGCTTCTTTAGAAGCAGATATTGCAAGTAAGGCCGGCACGGAATAGGCCGGTTTTGTTTTTAGCTAATTGGTTCAGATGTTTAAACAAATGATTATTTATCTGACAATAACATTGTTTTTAAGTGAAAGGAGCACTCTGATGAATCAAGAAAAAGTTGTATTAATTACTGGCGCCAGTAGTGGTATTGGCTATCAGACGGCCGAAAAGTTAGCCAAGCAAGGGTATCGAGTTTTTGGCGCGGCCCGTCGCGTTGACCGAATGGCTGGTTTGACTCAGCTGGGCGTAACGCCCGTCCATTTGGATATTACGGATGAGGACTCAATCGCTGAAATGGTCCAAAGCGTGATTGATCAGGCCGGCCGCATTGACGTACTCGTTAATAACGCTGGCTACGGTTCGTATGGCGTCATTGAAAATGTGAAAATTTCCGAAGCTAAAAACCAATTCGAAGTAAATATCTTTGGTCTGGCTCGTTTGGTTCAATTGGTGTTGCCACATATGCGGGCACAACATGCGGGTAAGATCATTAATATTTCTTCAATGGCTGGTCGAATTACAACTTACATGGGCGCTTGGTATCATGCAACAAAGTATGCGCTAGAGGCCTTTAGTGATGCTTTGCGAATGGAGGTTGCCCCATTTGGCATTGATGTTGTGATTATCGAACCAGGTGGAATCAAGACAAACTGGGGCTTAATCGCTGCCGATCATTTACGCGATTCATCCAAAGGCACGGTCTATGAGCAGATGGCTGATCAAGCAGCAGACAAGATGCAAAAGACCTATACTTCTAACCGTTTGTCAGATCCAATGGTCATCGCTAATGCTATTGCTCGCGCTACCAATAGTCCGCACCCGCATCCACGATATTTAGTTGGTTATGGCGCTAAAGTATCAGTGTTTATGCATACGGTTTTGCCAACCCGCGTCTTTGATAAACTAATTAAAGTGATGGTGTGATCTGCAGGCATAAAAAATAAGTTGTGGTCCGGTTAGGGATCGCAACTTATTTTTTATGCCTTACTTATTAACAATCGTGTCATCACGAACAAATAACGTAATTTCAACGCCATCTACGTTCACTGTCCGCCGTTCTTCGTTAGCTTCTTGACCAGTTGGAAAGTTTTGTGCCATGTGCATTCACCTCTTTCACAAAAGATTACATGTTTATTGTAGCCGTTTTGTAGGGGAAATGCATATTTTCCTGTCTCCGACGTTTTCACCTGCTTACTTGACTAAAACCCAGCTGTGGTAAAATCAGCGCAGAAAGTTTTTAGGGAGATAATTATGAAAGCAAAGTATGAAGTGACCCGCTACATTGGCATTCCCGTGACGACTGATCCGGCGGGACATTATGTGGTTGCCCCAGGGTCAAAGCTTCACGATTGGCGGACTGGTAAACATACTCGTGGTCATTTTAAACAACTTGGTCAGTTATTTTTAACAGAAAACAACTTACTAATCGCTGTTTTAGCAACGCAACCGGTAGCGTTTAAAGATCGTCACCAGTGGACGCCATTGCAACGGTTTACCAGTGAAACGCTCAGCGATGAGATAGTCACTAAACTGCGACGGCAATTCCATCTGGATGAATTCTAAAGTGGTTAAAGATTGTCATTTTGCATGTAGACCATTTGATCGTAAGAAACTTGTTCGCGTAGGCTTTTGGCTAAACTAGTTGAGAGTTTATCGCGACTTAAGGCATCTTGAACAAATTGATATTCCGCCTGGAAGGCAGCTAGATAGAGTGCGTTGAGCATCTCATCATCGGCTTTGTCGTCATCGCGCTTGAAGCGCCGACTTCGTTTGATATAGGTATCCCGGACAAAATTTATGGCCGCTTGATCGGAACTCACCTGTTGATTCTTTAGCCAAGTCATCACCGCTTGATTGCCAAGCTGCTCAACGTTAATCATAATTTGACGTGATTGATTTAACGTGGCCAAAGGTTGTTCATTTACCGCCGTAATCAATGATTGGCTAATCGGCTGTTGCTTGTTAGTGCGGGTAACAGCGACTTGTTGATCGCTGGTCGACCGCTGTGAAGATTCGCGTTGCCGCAGATCGGCTTGTTGGTAAATTTGGTGGGCCTTTTTGCGCATTTTATAGCGTTTGAACGGGTGGATCAATTTGGCCAAAATGTATTTTGTCCGCAAACCAATCCGTGTATGGCCAGTCGGACTTGCTTGCCGACTCGTCAACATGAAAACGTAGCGTTGATAAAGGGTCTGCTCGAAGTTGGTTAGTTCACCACTATTAATTCGCTGGTTTACTGCAGCCACCTCTGTTTGTGTTGCCATTTTGAAGAGGGCATCTACCTGTTTACGGTCCGGACGTGTGCGCAAGCCTTTTTCAAAGGCAAGCGTCTCAATAACTTGATGGCGGGCATTTGATTCCGTTGCGTTATTCTTCAACCAGGCAATCGCATAATCTAACATGGCGTGATGGGCCGTATCGAAGTCGTCTTGATCCTCTGACTGCTGTGCTGGCAGGATAAATGGAATAGTGAATAATGGGACAATTAAACTGAGTAGGATGATAATGGCAGCGATAAAAATGAGTTCGTTGCGCATGGGAAAAGTCGTTCCGTTTGTCAAGGTTAATGGCAATGAAAAAGCCATCGCCAGCGTTACTGTCCCATGAACGCCACTAAGACTTAGCAGGGCGGCGGATAGATTAACGCTCTTGCCGAAGGGTAATCGGATAAATTGACGAATCCAGAGAAAACGAATTCCCATCATCAAGGCATAAATACCGATGGCTAGGGCTGTCAGTATCAAAATGGAAATTTGATGTTTTGCCAATAGGTTATCAATAATAGTGGGTAAACTAACGCCTAGTAGCACAAAGACAAAGCCATTTAACAGGCTGGTCAATAGCCCCCAGACACTGGTACTGACAACCTGGATTTTGGTAGAAGTTAGTCGTAAGTTGTCTCGTTCGATTCCGTGAATCAGACCGGCTGCGACAACTGCCAGAATGCCGGAGACATGGAGTTCTTCAGCCACCCAATAGATCACAAATGGGGTCAATAATTGAACTGGCACGGCGATAGAGGCACTTTCAATATTCCATCGTATCAACGCAATTCGGAGTGCTGTGATTAGCCAGCCAAGGAATGCACCGATCAGCAGACCGCCGAAAAATGTTTCTAAAAAGAAGATGACACCATGGCTAACAGAGAAATCGCCTGACATAAAAGCAGTTAACGCTAAATCAAAAGCGACAATTCCAGAAGCATCGTTGAACAAGGATTCGTTTTTCAAGGTATCCATCAGTCCAGTAGGTAGCTGCAAGTTTTGCGTGACTGAGCTGACGGCTGTCGCATCGGTTGGCGTCACGATGGCAATCAACAGGAAAGCCAAAGATAGCGTTAACGCTGGATAAATTAAATGAACGCCAAAACCAACGATTAAAACGGTTGTAATCACCAACATAATTGCTAAAGATAGCGTATCCATGATGTTACGGGAGAGCGTCTTGCGCGAAGTTTCTTGGGCATCATTGAACATAATTGGTGCGATGATAGCTAACAAGAAAAATTCAGGATCAAATTGATAGTGGTGGTACAAGGTCGTCAACGACAACAAAGCCCCAGCCCCAATCTGATAAAAAGCGAGGGGAATCGCAGAAAATTGTTGATAAATAATTTCAGCGGCAATGACTGCCACAATTAAGATACCAACCGCAAACATAATTTCCATATATGGGTCACAACCTTTCATGACAGAATTTTCATGAGCTAGTGGATGTTCAAGCGAACATTAGTCAAATTGTATCAGTTCTTCAAGGCTATAGTGATGCGCAGGGTCACCCTGGCTCACGCTCTTTCTAAACGCGCTCACCAGACCTGAGTCCTGTGCACAACCAACACCCACAACCGGGTAAAATACACCCAATTGTGGGTGTCCGTTGTTGCTCGGACTCAAAACGGCCTGGTTCACGCTCTGCTCTGATTTTACTTGACTTACAAAAAAGAAGTCGGTACACTAACAAATAATTTATAACGGAAAAAGAGGTGTGGACGATGACTAACTTAACTTGTTGTAGTGCTATCGATTGCGTACTAAGTTTTGGGAAACGTCATCTGTCTAGCACCACTGCTAGCTGTGTGGAGGCCTAGTCGGCTAACCAGTAGCACCTTTTAAATGACGGCGTCAACGCATCCACTTCCCTGACTTGGTCTCAACTGAGTTACCGGAAGTGGATGCGTTTTAATTTGACCTACGAGGAGGAAAAGGCGTGTTTGACACGATTGATCGGATCATCAAAGAAGATCCTGCAGCGCAAAGTCGATTGCAAGTGGTTTTAACTTACCCAGGTTATCAAGCGACTGTGTTATACCGAGTAGCTCATCGATTTTGGCGGCACGGTCATCGACTAACGGCCGCGTTAATTAGCCACTGGGCCCGTCATCATACCGGTGTTGATATCCATCCTGGTGCTACCATTGGCCGTCGTCTATTTATTGACCACGGGATGGGAGTGGTTATCGGTGAAACCGCAATTATTGGTGATGATGTGACTTTACTACATGGCGTTACACTCGGTTCACGTCATGCAATCACCGGCCGCCGACATCCTAAAATCGGCAATCACGTCTTTATCGGCGCCAACGCGCTAATCCTTGGGCCGATTACGGTTCACAGTCAAGCTAAAATTGGTGCGGGTAGTGTAGTGCTCAAGGAAGTTGCTTCAGGGACTACCGTTGCGGGTAACCCAGCACATGTTGTTCGACCCTGGCAACAACAAATTCCCGCTATTCATATCTATAACCAACAACCTGAATTGAAGGAAGGAACTTCATTATGATTAAAAAAGAAAGCATTTTGGATTACATCGGTCACACACCAATTGTAAAATTACAACGTTCGACACCGGTGGATGCTGCTGACGTTTATGTCAAGCTGGAATTCTTCAACGAGGCCGGTTCTGTTAAAGATCGGATCGCTTTAAAACTCATTGAATCCGCGGAAGAGGATGGTTCGTTGACCCCTGAGACAACCATCATTGAGCCCACTTCTGGGAACACTGGAATTGGTATCGCTGCGGTGGCTGCGGCTAAGGGTTATCATGCAGTGCTTGTCATGCCGGATACTGCTAGTGAGGAACGTAAACAATTGATGCGTGCTTATGGCGCGGAATTGATTGAGACTCCAGGCGCAGAAGGGATTAACGGTGCTATTAATCTAGTTAATGAAACGCTAAAAAAAGGTGGCTATATTCGTTTAGGCCAATTCATTAATGAACTTAATCCACAAGCTCATTATGAAACGACCGGTCCAGAAATCGTCGATTATTTCGACGGAACGCCTGATGTTTTTGTTGCCGGAATTGGCACTGGTGGCACCATTTCCGGAACGGGCAAGTTTTTGCGAGAAACCAATGCTAACGTCGAAATTATTGGTGTAGAACCGGCTGCTTCGGCAGTCTTAAATGGCGGCGACCCTGGCAAACACCCCATTCAGGGAATTGGGACAGGCTTTGTCCCAGATGTTTTGGATACTAAGATTTATGATGGTGTGACAGATGTGACTGGTGAAGATGCGGTTGCCACTGCTCGAGCAATTGGCCGTCAAGAGGGCATCTTATTAGGTTTCTCTGGTGGTGCTGCTGTTTGGGCAGCGATTGAAAAAGCCAAGGCGCTGCCTAAGGGTAAGAAAGTCTTGGCTTTAGCGGCTGATAATGGTGAACGATACTTGTCCACGCCATTATTTCATGACTAATTAGGTTGATAAAACCGGCTGATGTCACCATCGGCCGGTTTTTTTAGTCGTCATTACGATGACGCATTGCCAATAGAAAACGGATGATGACAGCTTGTTCATCTTCATTGAACTCGTCGAAGACCGCCGTTTTAGCTTGCTGATCATCCGACTGGACATCTTGAACTAAGGAAAGCAACCATTTGCCATTATCGGTCAAGTAATAAAACTTTTCCCGCCGGTTGTCAGGGTTGGTTTCTTCCTTGACGAGTCGTCGGCCAATCAAGGCCTTCAAATATTTAGATAAAGTGCCTGGCAGAAGATCTAATTTACCGCTAATCGTTCGGGCATTAATGCCAGGATTCTTTTGAATGGTGATTAAAACATTGCGAACAGGTTCACGGAAATGATGCTTAAAATGTTCCGACCAGCGCTGCCAGTTATGCATGTCGTGAGGATCGAAGCCGATCCCTCTCGGAAAATCACCATGATGACCATGGGCTCTGTGCATATCGATGACTTGTTGAAAACGTTGGTCGAACGGCTGACGCGCGGTTTCGAAGTTAATTAATTGTGAGTAAAGATCATTTAGTTCCTGGCTTTTTGATTGATCCTGTGCCATTAGTTCTCCTTTGTGAATAGGATAGTCGATTAAAAGCAAAATCGGTTTGTGGGTTTATTTTAACGCAAAATGTTTCTTTAGGAAACAATGGGTGTTATACTCATGAAAGTTTCCAAAAGAAACAATACTCACGAGAAGGAAGTGATTTGGATGCAATTAATCGATACGACTCGCTTTGACCTTGTTGCAACTGTCGTTAATGCCAAGACGCAAAACGTCGACGGGTTTGATTATGCGCTCCAAACGGCGTTAACGAATCAAGCGACACTAGGCATTATCGTTTGGGTAGACGACGATGAAATTAGCATCTTTGATGCATTAACGCCAAATTACGTGACTAATTTAATGGCCGAGGCGTCGCGTTTTGGAACTGATTTAGCCGACATTGCGCAAGCTTTAGGCGTTAAACAAGTTAAAGTTAGCGTTCGGCGAGGTAGCAATTTAGGCGCGATTGCCACCGATGTTTACTGCGATGAATTTTCTTATGACTTACTCGTTTTTGAACAAGAACATCATGACCAAAATCAGATTCAGCATGCCGTGGCGGTGGTCAATGAAAAATTATTATCATCAACGATGATCCTGTAAAGTGGTCCATATACCGGATTGATTGCGACTGGTTAGGCGTGTCATTGGTCGACCATAAACTTAATTTGCAGAAAGTAGGTGAGCAAGTCACTGTTTCATAAAAAGCTAAACTTGCAAACTAAAAATCATTATGATTTAATGGGTTTAAACAAACGAACGTAGGATAGAATTATTTAGACAACGGTCAACGTTGTCTGTTTTTAAAATTCATAAGTTCGCTCGTTTAAACCTACAATCAAAAGGAATGGAGACCGTTTTATGACGACATCAACTTTATTTTCGCCATTAACACTAGCTAGTGGTGCGGTAATTAAAAATCGCTTTCTGAAGCCCGCAATGAGTGAGGTGATGGGAGATAAAGCCCATCGTCCGACGCAACAGCTAATCAATTTATATCGGCGTTGGGCAGAGGGTGGAACAGGCTTACTCATCACCGGTAATGTAATGATCGATTCAAATGCCCTTGGTGAGGTCGGCAATGTTGTGATTGAAGACGAAAGTAATCTAGGCTGGTTACGAACCTGGGCTGAAGCCGGTCAACAAAATGGCGCGCAAATCTGGGTGCAATTAAATCATCCAGGTAAGCAATCGCCACGTAACGTGAGTCAGCATCCTGTAGCCCCCAGCGCGGTCCCAATGGCAGGTGCTAACAGCTTCGCATTTAATGAGCCACGTGAGTTGACGGTCAATGAAATTCACGAGATCGTTCGTAAATTTGTCAGATCTGCAGAAATCGTTAAAAAGGCTGGTTTTAATGGGGTGGAAATTCATGCGGCACATGGGTACTTGCTGAATCAATTTTTGTCTCCACATGATAACCGTCGTTCTGATGAATATGGAGGTAATCTCACTAATCGGATGCGAATCTTAGTTGAGATTTATACGGGGATGCGTGAAGCCGTTGGCGATGATTTTTCCATCGGAGTTAAGATTAATTCAACTGATTTCAGTGAGGACGGCTTTAGTGAAGCGGATTCATTGACAGTGATTAAAAAGTTGTCTGAACTAGGGGTCGATTTGATTGAAATTTCTGGCGGTAACTACGAAAATCCTGAAATGATCAAGACAACTGGTGGCGCTTTTTTCGTTAACTATGCGGCAAAGGTCAAGGCTCAAATTTCGACGCCCATTGCCGTGACCGGTGGTTTTAAAACAGCCGCGGGGATGAACGCAGCCGTGGCCGATGGTGCCACTGAAATGGTGGGGACGGCCCGGGTTTTGACATTAGTGCCAGACTTACCAAGGCAGATTCGATCTGGCCAATTTCAATCGATTGCTTTAGATTTCTTATCTACTGGGATTAAAAGTCTGGATGGTAAGATCGGTTCGATGATTGGGTTGAGTTATTATGAAATGCAGATGGCGCGAATTGCTGCGGGTAAGCCAGTTCGACGGACCACCAACGCTTGGATTCCACTGTCATTTTCGTTACGTAAACAAGGGTTAAGCATTTTAATACCCCAGCGTAATTAGGTCAGTGTTTGTCGAGCTATAGCCCAGCTTGTTTCGCTCTGAGTTTGTTGATTGGGGTGCTTAGTCATTAGAAATGAAACGTCTCTTTTATTTTCTCGAACCGATAGTCTCACTTGGGTACAAAGGTTTGTTTAATCTTATAATATAAAATCAAGGTGGCGGCCCAGAATATGCTACGATAACAGCACTGAATTTAGGGAGGCGCTATACGTGGAACACTGGTCGCCAAATAAAATAACCGCATTTCGCAAAACGCTACTGTCTTGGTATGACGAAGCTGGTCGGGAGCTACCTTGGCGTAAGGATCACGATCCCTACCATGTGTGGGTTTCGGAAATCATGTTGCAACAAACTCAAGTCCAAACGGTCATTCCATATTATCAACGCTTTATGACCATGTTTCCGACCGTTAATGCATTAGCGAGTGCTCCAACCGAACAATTGATGCGTGCCTGGGCTGGATTAGGCTACTATTCGCGGGCGCGCAATTTGCAGCGGGCTGCTCAAGAAATCGTTAATGAGCGTCATGGTCAGTGGCCAACGACGGCAGCTGAATTACAGACATTAACTGGGATTGGTCCGTATACGGCTGGCGCAATTGCCAGCATCGCCTTTGGAGAACCGGTACCAGCGGTCGATGGTAATGCCTTTCGCGTGTTTAGCCGGTTGATGGAAATCGACGCCGATATTACAAAACCACAAACACGCCAATTATTTGAGCAGGTTATTGGCGAAGTTATTGATCCTAACCGGCCGGGTGACTTCAATCAAGCGATTATGGACCTTGGTAGTAGCTACATGACGGCCAAGCAGCCGGATAGTGAACATTCACCGGTTCGTGCATTTAATCAAGCCTTCATAGATGGAAAAGAGCTGGACTATCCCGTTCGAAGCGTAAAACCACGACCGGTGCCAATGGCTTATTTGGCCTTGGTGATCCAAACGCCAACGGGCTACTTATTCACACAGCGTCCTTCGACCGGGATGCTGGCAGAATTGTGGACCTTTCCGTTGCAGTTGGAAGCTGATTTAGTGCAAGATGACGAAAAACAAGGTGAACTTGACGAAGAGATTTTAATCAAACGGGCAGCCGAGATGTTTGCTGCCGATACCGGGATTGAAGTGACTCTTTCGACGGTTCCTGGACGTCGTGTCAGCCACACATTTACGCATCAAAAATGGCAATTGAAATTGGTTCAGGCAACATTGTCAGTAGACCCCGACCTAAGCTTGTTTCCTGGTCAAGTGATCGCACCGTCAGCCTTTGCGCAATTTGCGATGCCAACGGTACAACAAAAGCTATGGCGAGCGTGGACGAAGGTTATCGAGTCCAACAAAGGGAAGGAAGGCTAAGCATGGCAGGTCATAAGTTTTACGCAATTGCTAAGGGAAAGGTTCCTGGGATTTACACCACTTGGTCGCAAGCTAAACAACAAGTCGACGGCGTGGCTGGGGCGCGATATAAGAGTTTCCCAACTAGGCAGGAAGCCCAAGCATGGTTAGATGCAGGTGGTCAATATCAAAAGAAGGCAACGGCCAAGTCAGCGATTAATCGAGTTCGTAATCCACGACCTGATGAAATTGTCGTATACTCCGACGGTGGTTCACGAAACACGGGTAATGTCGCTGGTGGTCATGTCAGAAGTGGTGATCCAGCTGCCTGGGCCTACTTAGTTCAAACGCCGACAGATCAATATTTTGACTCACAAGGCGAATTTGGCGCAACCAACAATAAAATGGAGCTCACTGGTTTATTGACGGCGTTGCGTGCCTTAGTCGCAACTGGTCGGCAACAGGCACCAATCGTAGCGGTTCTCGACTCGAAATATGTGTTAGATGCCATTACCCAACGATGGCTAGTAGGATGGCAACGGCGTGGCTGGCGCAAGAGCAATGGCGAAGTTGTGGCTAATCAAGCACTTTGGCAAGCGATGAGCCAGGTGCTGTCCCAGTTTAAACAGCTTCGTTTTGAATGGACGAAGGGGCATGCAGATAATCGCGGGAATGTATTTGTGGATGAATTGTTGAATCGAACGATGGATGTCATGAGTGCTGACAATCCAACCGGTAAACACGATGGCGTGCAACCTTTGGCGAAGGCGCAGTCGGCAGTGGATGAAGTGACACCGAGTGACCACCAAATAGATTTGTTTTAAATAAAATTTGTTAATAAAAGCCTTTGGGACATAACTTATAAAAGGTGGTTGGCTTCGTCTTTTGTGTACTACGTCGCCATGGTCAAAACGTGCGACAAGCGCCTGAGCGCTGTACCTAGCAATAAAGTGGGCACCTTCCATACTTTTGGAAGGTGCCCACTTTTTCGCTAGTGATCGCTCTCAATTCGGCGTTATGCCCCACTCTTTTTTGATGGCGAACTATTCAGGAATTAAATCATGATAGGGTAATTCAACCGGAGTTCGCTCTTCAAACAACTTATAGTAGGCTCGCGCGATATTATCTGGATCTTGGTTTTCCTTTTTGCCCTGGCGAATATACGTATTAATGGTGACCATGCCGGCGTAAACAGCTGACTTCTTTTTCGTTAAGTCTTCGTTTAAAGTAATCACATAGTTGCGCATGGCAGCTTTTTCCATGGCCTGCAAGGCAGCATTTGTTGACGGCTTGGCACCCGCAATACTGTTCGTAAATAATAACGCGGTTGGTTCAGTAGTAGCAGTTAATTGCGGTAGGGCAGCCTGAACGATGGCGACAGGAGCTACCGCACCAATTGTGAGGCCGGTCTGGACCAGCTCAGCCGTCATCTTAGTTGGCGCAATTCCTGGTCGGTAAGTGGCGTTAAAAATAACCGCTCGTAATTGTCCGAGCGACTTAATTTGGTCGAAGGCAACGGTAATCGTGTCTAATTTGGTTAAATCGGCGGTCAGAATTGTGGTCTTGATATTCAAAGCCGCCAGTTCATTGGCAGCCGCTTTTAATGCCGCTTGGTCGCGAGAAATTAGGGCGATATCAAAACCGTGTTGTGCAAATAATTTTGCTTGACCTTGAGCTAAACCTGTCTGGCCAACGCCGACGATTGCTAAAATTGGATTTGCCATTTTTATTGTTCCTCCTTAATAGGGTTGTTCAAAATGAGTATAAGCGTGTCGTGTCACAATGTCTGTCTTTAATGCTTACAAAAGTGAACCAACTAAAGATTTCTCAAAGGGTGGTAACACTGCTAGTCACCGGTGGACAAAAGGGGTACAGTGACAATGATTAATTCACGGGAGGAAAGGCTATGCATAGACGCATTTGGACCATTGCAGGTGCGATAATTCTTGTCTTGGGCGCCAGCTTTACCTTATTCAAAAAAGTAACGAGTATTGGCGTGGCGCCAGAGCCTTTGACTGCTGCTAAGGTGAACGCAAACGTTCATCAGACCCATATCCCGACCATTTTTATGCCTGGTTGGGGCACCTCTGCGAATTCATTTAATCAAATGATTGGCTACATGCAAGAACAACATACAGCCGGCAAAGTAATGCGAATCAATGTTGATTGGTTGGGGCATATCCATGTGTATGGTCGTTTGAAGGCGACTGATGTTAATCCGCTGATTCAAGTAACCTTCTCCCGGAATTTGGCGAACACGTATCAGCCACAGGTCAAATGGCTCAATCAGATTTTAATCCTCTTGAAACAACGCTATGGGGTGACACAATATAACGCCGTAGGTCATTCTTGGGGTGGGAGTGCCTTAGTCAGTCAGTTGATCCGCTACGGCAATGACACGCGGTTGCCTCGGTTAAATCGGATGGTACTGTTGGGAACTCCGGTAGATGAAGGCGCTAATCATGCCAAGGACTTATTCAGCAATGGTAAGCCGAAACGTCCCACCCGGATTTATCGACAACTAATGGTCGATGCACCACATTTATTGGCCAATCGTAATGCCCAGATTGATAATGTCTATGGGTCAACGGATGGCGAAGATACGGATAATGCTGTTCCAATCGTTCAAGCTCAGTCGTTACGTTATTTGACCGCCGGACGAATCTCAAATTATCATGAAATTTTACTCAAGCATATGAATCATCACCAAATTCATACGACGGTGAGGAGTTTTAAATTAGTGACGAAGTTGTTGTTTAAATAACGTGTTTTGAACCGCGAATAAACGAAAACGATCCCTATCTTTTTGCCAGTACAGGCTGAAGATAGGGATCGCTATTATTCAGATCAATTTAAATACTAGCGCAAAGAAGCCAAGTTTAATGGCGCGTGGCGCGCAAAGAACCAGTCTGGTGATTTTTCAGTTGGTTCGCTTTGAATCTGAGCGAAGCAGCCTCACCTTCAAATTTAAAATGGCGCAATCGCCCATGATAGGGTTGCCCCGCAGCACGTACACGGGCCCAACGATCCATTTCATTGGCCATCGACAGGGCCGTGTCGCGACGTTTAGGGGCGCCCTCATTAACTGCCGCAGTGGCAATATCGTCTCTTAATGAAGCCGTTAAATTGTGATTATAATCGACTAATGCTTGGGTTATTGGCGCGTCTTTGTAACGATTAAAGAGTCGCTCAATGTAGCGCATTGCATCCTTACTGTCTTTGGGCTGATAGTAGCGTTCTTCCGACACAATGAATCCCTGACTTTCATAACGTGATTTGGTGTTAGTGTACGCGAATTTTTAATGACTGTAAACGGGCGTTGCGGTTGGTTTAAATCCAGTGTGGCAGGCAGCGGCGCCAAAGGTAAACCGTTGAAAGGCGACGTTAGTAAATCCTGCCGTTTCAAAGGCTTCTGATAACGCTTGGTAACTAGGGAATGTGGCCGTTGTGCGTTGTAAATAGTCATATTCATCATGAGCATGAGCGAACACTTGACCAAGCCACGGCATGATTCGGCTAAAGTACCAATGCCAAAGCGGCCGAATGATTGGCGCAGTTGGTTGTGAACTCTCTAAACAAATCAGCTGACCACCTGGTTGCAAAACGCGTAAAATTTCTGCGAGACCGGCTGCTCGATCGGCTAAATTACGTAAACCAAAGCCAATCGTGACGACAGCGAAAGTGTCGTTTGGAAATGGTAAGTGTAAGGCATCACCGACGATGACGGTTGCTTGATCGGTCAAATCTTGGGACGCGATTTTTTTCTGGGCGATGCTAACCATTGCACTACTGAAGTCTACGCCGACGACCTGACCTTTAGACCCCACACAATTAGCTAACGCAATCGTCCAATCACCTGTGCCACAACAAAGGTCTAAGGCCAGATCACCTGGTAAGATAGTTGTGATTGACATGGCGCGTTGTCGCCACTTTTTGTGCTGACCAAGTGAAATAATATTGTTCATGCGATCATAGCGTGGTGCCAATTTGGTGAACAACGCTTGAACACTGGCAGGCCGTTTGGGCGAGGCTAATGGCATATGAGCAGCTCCTTACTTGTTATGGTAGTTATGCGCGTTTAACTACTAATGCGACGCGACATCCACGTTTAATATAAGGGTTTCAAGACAGACCCGCAAGCGGATAGGTGACGACAACATTTAGAGGAGCATCGAATTGGAGACAGGATTAATAGGCATCTTGACCGTTTAAAAATGGTTATGGAAGATTCGGCACCAGCGGCATTTAGTGCTAAATCGTTAACCGCTTAAACACGTTTGTCTTTCAGAGATGCGATTGTCACGCGTATAATAGATGTAAGTTTGTGAGAGGAATGTAACCATGCTGACTTTATTTTTACTAATGATGCAGCGCGTCGGCCTAATCATTATCTTGGCTTTCATGCTTGTTAATGTTCGCTACTTTCGTCAGCTACTAAAAGATCGGGATACGTGGCCGGCTAAAGGGATTTTAATCATTATTTTTGCGTTATTTGCCATTATTTCTAATTTAACCGGCGTGGAGATTACCGCCCATAATACGCTCATCTCCAGTACGTGGTTGACTGGCCTGCCGGCGACTGACTCCATTGCCAACACTCGGACACTGGCGATCACAGTCGCTGGTTTGGTCGGTGGCCCAGTTGTGGGGAGTATTGTTGGCCTAATTGCCGGGGTTCATCGGGTGATCCAAGGAAATGGCTCTGACTTATTTTACATTGCCAGTTCACTGTTGGTGGGCATCTTGTCTGGGCTTGTTGGTCAACACAATGCAGATCGAAATCAGTATCCCAGCACGACAACGTCAGCATTGCTTGGCCTGTCAATGGAAGCAGTGCAAATGCTATTCATTTTTGGGTTTAGTCATGCTGGGTTTGCACTGGTCCGCTTGATTTTCTTTCCCATGATGATTTTAAATAGTGTGGGGACATCGATCTTTATGTCAGTCATCTCGGCTTATTTACACCAAGAAGAGCAACTACGGGCTGTGCAAACGCACGATGTGTTGGAGCTGGCTGATCGAACGTTACCCTTTTTTAGTTCTGGCTTGAATGAGGCCAACGCGCAGCAGGCGGCCACGATTATTCGCAATTATACGAATTTTGATGCCATTGGCATTACTGATTCCGTCGATGTGTTGGCCCATGTTGGGGCCGGCAGTGATCACCATATTCCGGAAAAAGAAGTGATGACCAGTTTATCGAAAACGGTCCTAGCAACTGGCGAAATGAGAATTGCCCATAGCAAAGTAGAAATTGGTTGTCCGCATGCGGATTGCCCATTAGCGGCGGCGGTAGTGATTCCCCTGATCGTGCAGCAACAAGTCGTGGGCACCCTAAAAATGTACTTTACTAATGCGAAGAATTTAACGCCCGTCGAAGAACAGTTAGCAACTGGTTTGGCCTCGATTTTCTCTAGTCAGTTGGCCTTGGGAATGGCTGAGGAACAGTCGAAACTAGTCAAAGATGCGGAGATTAAGTCTTTGCAGGCTCAAGTTAATCCACACTTTTTCTTTAATGCGATCAATACGATCTCGGCGCTAATGCGAACGAACGCGGATAAAGCACGACAATTGTTGTTACAGCTGTCGACTTATTTTCGGACTAATTTACAGGGCGTTCGTGAGACCGAAATTACGCTCCAGCAGGAACGTGAGCATGTTGAAGCCTACTTGTCACTTGAGCAAACGCGGTTTCCTGATAAATATCAGATTCATTTCAATACTTCGGTTCAAGATACCGTCATGTTGCCACCATTCACCATTCAAGTGCTAGTGGAAAATGCGCTGCGTCATGCGTTTGGTGATCGACGGTACGGTAATCAGGTGTGGGTTAACGTCCGCCAACTGTCGGCGGCACTGCAGATCGAAGTGATTGATAATGGCTTAGGGATTGATGCCGAGTTATTGCCACAACTCGGCCATCAAATTGTTAAGTCGGCCAAGGGGAGTGGAACCGCCTTGGAAAATTTGAACGCTCGACTAACGGGGCTTTATGGCCAAATGAGTCGTTTACATTTTGAAACGGGCGTGACAGGAACTCGCGTAAGTTTGATCATTCCGGAAAAGGAGGTTGTCGGTGATGAAAGTGCTCATCGTTGATGATGAACCATTGGCACGTGATGAGTTGGAGTATTTGTTAAGTCAAAATCAGGTGGTGACTAAAGTGCAACAAGCGGACTCCATTGCTGCGGCGATTACCCAGCTAGTTGCAACACCAATGGATCTGGTCTTTTTAGATATTTCGTTAAGTAACGAAAATGGCTTTGATTTAGCTGATAAATTGCACCAATTAGCCACACCACCGCTTGTTGTCTTCGCGACCGCTTATGATCAGTACGCGGTTCGGGCTTTTAATATTGACGCGATTGATTACGTACTAAAACCATTTGAACAACGACGAATTGATCAAGCCCTTGCCAAAGCTGAGACGGCTTTGCAGACGCGCGGTGTTGACCAGCCGGAAACAAACACCATGCCGATGCCGAGGGCAAATGCAGTGATCTCGATTACCGAAGATGAGAAGACACGGGTATTGAAACAACGCGATATTCTGGCGGGCTTCGTCGAAAATGGAGAATTAGTCATTATCACTAGCACGCAACGGATTGGGGCACACCAGACGTTGAGCTGGTTACTGACCCGTTTGGCACCTGAGCAATTCATGCAGATTCATCGCAGCATGGTTGTGAATGTAAACGCGGTTTCAGAGGTCGAACCTTGGTTTAACCACACGTACCAAATCACGCTGACAAATGGAGAGAAGATGCCTGTCAGCCGCTCTTTTGTTAAAGACATGAAACAGCGGTTGAACATGTAAGGTCGATCACAATTTGATTAAATCTTGGCGCGCGGAACAAAGTCAGCTTACTTTGTTCCGCGTTTTGGCGATTTTAGTTTGGTCTCAGCTTTTTCTGACGACAGCTTGTTGTTTGTAGTTATTGGCACGACAGGTTTACTGGTGTCGTGAATAGCTAGTTGATTTAACTATGCGTTTTATCGTATTTGCTAGGTGTCAGCAAACGCATAAGTTCAAACGTGATCAAAGTCAACGGATGTGCTTGTCATTTCATCACTTGATTATGGCATTTCGAGCGCGTTTTTTGACCTTTGACAAGTGAAACAGCAATTAGAGCGCGGATATTCGTAAAATGATGATGTTAGGTGAGATGAATTCATGTTCTCATCATTGTTACGCAATCATTCACATGACTAGGAGGTCATTGTCATGGCAGCAAAGCAACCTAGCTCTAATCAACCAGCACCACAGGCAGCAACTGGCGAAAAGACGCCGGCAGCACCAATTCTTATTCAGATTGGGATCTACGCCACGATTCTTTTTATTTCGTGGTTAATCTCAGAATTCTTTGCGAAAACCTTTCCCAAGTTTCCTTTGCCAACACCAGTGATTGGTTTAGTGCTCTTGTACTTAGCATTAACCTTGAAAATCGTGAAGGTGGAGTGGGTAGATTCATTCGGCGGCTTCATGATTAGCCTGATTGGTTTCTTGTTTGTGCCTTCAGGGATCCAGTTGGCTGGTACTTTGGGAATCTTGCAACATGAAGGGTGGAAGCTAATCGTCGTCATTATCTTATCCACTGTGATTCTCTTGGTCGTGGTAGCATACACGACACGGTTATTTATTTGGATTCGAGTCCACTTATTCCACGGTGACGCAGAAGTTGACGCGAAGGATAAACAGTAGAAAGGAGCACAATCATGTCATTTACCATTCTTGCAGCGACGGCACCAGTTATCACTGGACCATTAGCTTACTTTGCAACACCATTCTTTGGCATTTTCTTATCCGTAATTGTTTATTTGTTAGGTCAATGGTTATTTAAGAAGTTCAATGGCTTCTTTCTCTTTCAGCCCTTATTCGTCGGTATGGTCTTAGGGATTATTGCACTGATTGTGTTAGCAAAAATGTTAGGTATGGATACCGCGAAGTTTTACACGATGGCCTACAAACCAGGAGGCGATATCATCTTCTGGTTCTTGAACCCAGCGACGATCGCGTTTGCCGTGCCATTGTACAAACGTAATGATATTGTCAAAAAATTCTGGTTAGAAATTCTGCTGTCGCTCATTATTGGGGCCTTTGTATCCTTGTTCATCATCTATGGTATCTCAAAGGCCTTCGGGTTGAGTAACATCGGTATTGCCTCAATGCTCCCACAAGCAGCAACGACTGCGATTGCCTTGCCAATTTCGACCGCAATCGGTGGTAACGCCGCCGTTACGGCCATGGCCTGCATCTTGAACGCCGTGATCATTTACGCGCTTGGTGGTTGGCTGGTTAAGGTGTTCCGTTTGAACTCTGATCCAATCGGGACTGGACTAGGATTAGGAACTTCTGGACACACCGTTGGTTCAGCGTTCGCGTTGGAACTCGGTTCAGCCCAAGGTTCGATGGCTGCGATTGCGGTGGTTATTATCGGAATCGTGATTGATATCGTTGTACCGATTTTCTCGGCAATTGTTAATTTACACTAATTAGAATAACCATTAATGATGGTAGTGACGACACTGAGTCTCTTTGAGACAACGTGTCGTTTTTTTGGTGGTACGGAAACAAAATATTGAGGTCGATAAATCATAAAACGCTTACATGAACGACGTAAAAACTTCTAATCTGAGGTGTAATCAGTTATAACAGGATTGGGTGATTGTCGTAGTTGAGTGAGATGCACTTTGTAACACTAAACCGCACAAATGTAGTCCTAATAACAGCACGCGATTGCATCGCAATTAAGTTGAACTATCATAAATGATTGGTTTCAACATTTTCATACGAGATCTCTTAAAGGGAATGAGTTAACGTGAGCAAAGATTGGTTAAGTCAGCTAAAACAGCTGCACTTAAAAAAGCAAAATGAACAAAAAATCATTGTCGAAGGCATCAATGAATTGAACTCGGGCGTCGATGAGGGACGGGTCATCAAAGATTTACAACAAGCCTTTGGTAAATTAGCTTTATCAAAGAACATTTCGGCGGAAGCACTGGCGCTTTATACCGCTTTGCAAAAACCAAGTATTGGACATGATGTAGGACTTGGCATTGGAACCTGGGTTTGAAGTTTTTTACGAGTCAGTAATTTTGGAAAGTAGCGTCCTGCATCAGTAAAACAGGCATCATAAATCTGTTCAAACGAAAGTTGTATGAGATAAAGGACGCATAGTTTATTATTAAGCGCTGTCTACGCAGAGGTAGCGAGTTGCTTAATTTGATTTCGGCTTTAGAATATCTGTTTCATAAGGACTAGCCGTAAGTGTTATTTGCCGATCATCAGGTAAATGGCCGATAAATAGCAACCAATTATTAAACAAAGAAGCGCATAGAAATGGCAATAGGCCCGTTTCTATGCGCTTTTGACGTGCAAGCATATGATAACGGGATCATTGGAAAGATAGCGTGGTGTGACTAAACTGTCTTTTGACCACAGATCAATTATTTTGAGGTAAAGCTAGTTTCGGATCGCTTTTAAAGCTTACGATCAGCTAATCGCGGAAAACCATCAACTAGTCGTGATTAGCATCAAATTTGGGTTGTTCCTACGAATAGCTTGTGAATTTTGTGATTTGGCCTAAATGTTATGAACAAACTTTAACAAAATGTCGATAAATTATAAAGCGCTTACAATGCCGATACAAAAGCTTCTAATCTGATACGTGATCAGTTATAATGCAAGAAAAGAAACTCAATTTCACAAACTCAAGCTTGCTCAATTGAATGGAGGAAACGTTGATGGAGAAGTCAAAGAACACACCAAAATCAGCGCCAAAGCCTGCACCGATTTTGATTCAAATTGGCGTTTATGCAACTGTCTTGTTTGTTTCTTGGTTGATTTCTGAGTGGGGGGCGAAAACCTTTCCCAATTTTCCACTACCGACACCAGTAGTGGGGTTAGTGCTCTTATATGTCGCTTTGAATTTGCACATTATTAAAGTTGAATGGGTGGATGGCTTGGGGGCCTTTTTGATTGGCATTATTGGCTTCTTGTTTGTTCCATCAGGGATTCAACTAGCTGGTACTCTTGATATTCTGGGCAAAGAGGGTTGGAAGCTCATTGTTGTCATCATAATTTCGACGGTGATCTTGCTGGTTACGATTGCTTATTGTACGCGGCTTTTTATTTGGATGCGCGTTCACTGGTTGCACCAAGATGCTCACGTGGACACAGAAACGAAAGATGAGAGGTAAGCAAAATGACAATTGGTACGTTACTAATGGCAACAGCACCCGTTGTTAAAGGACCTTTGGCCTACTTTGTTACCCCATTTTTTGGCATTTTTCTATCGATTGTGGTCTTTTTACTGGGTCAATGGTTATTTAAAATTTCGCATGGGTTCTTTTTATTTCAGCCCTTATTTGTCGGCATGGTTGCCGGGATTTTAGCGTTAATGGCGTTAGCCAAGCTGCTTGGGATGAGCACCGCGGCCTTTTATACGCAAGCTTATAAGCCGGGTGGTGACATTATCTTTTGGTTCTTGAACCCGGCTACAATTGCCTTTGCAGTCCCATTGTATAAGCGTAATGATATTGTGAAGAAATTTTGGAAAGAGATCTTATTAGCGTTAGTTGTTGGTTCTTTTATTTCTTTAACGTTGATTTATCTAGTAGCTAAGGCCATTGGATTAAGCAAATTAGGGATTGCATCAATGTTGCCACAGGCTGCGACGACCGCGATCGCATTACCAATCTCAGCGGCGATTGGTGGCAGTCCGGCAGTTACGGCTATGGCATGTATCGTTAACGCAGTGATTATTTACGCATTAGGTAAGTGGCTAGTGAAGGTCTTCCGGTTAGACTCTGATCCAATTGGGACAGGGTTAGGTTTAGGAACCTCTGGTCACACGATTGGTTCGGCCTTTGCCTTGAGTTTAGGGTCAGTCGAAGGATCAATGGGGGCCATCGCGGTGGTCATCATTGGTATCGTTGTCAATGCAGTCGTGCCAGTCTTTGCTAGTTTAGTTGGTTTACGTTAATTAGATTAAAAAACATTATAAAAACGGCATCCATTTATTCTTGATGGATGCCGTTTTTATAATGATGAAGTTGTCATTTACCCAATTAAATTCAGTAAATCGTGCGGTTGATCCAAGACTTCATCGCTATCACGAATAAGCGATTGGGCTTTTGGGCCACCCCATGTTGCTAAACCAAATGTAAGTCCCGCTGCATGGGCTGCTTGTAAATCATAAATTGTATCGCCGATATAGATTGTTTGGTCAGGTGCTAAGCTTAATTTAGTCAGGGCCAGTTGCAGTGAGTCAGGCGACGGTTTTCCGCGTTGAACTTCATCAGCAGTTACGTGGCCATCCATGAACTGATCTAATGGAAAATTAGTCACGAGATCACGTTGATATTCAGACGCTAGCTTTGACGTCACGATGGCTGTGGTTAGCCGAGGATTTTCGTGGAGTTGTTGGAGAACGGCCTCGATGCCAGGGTAAATGCGCATCGTATCATAGGTCGATTTTGTATAATTTTGCCAAATATCGATTAAGCCTGGAATTTCATCATCGGGGATGCCAAGTTGTTGAAATGCAATTTTGCCGGTCGTGCCAAATGTCTGGGCCAGTCGCTCATACTCAAAATGCCGACCGGTTTCATCTAATGCCTGCTGCATGGCAAGCATGTACATTTTTTCAGAATCAAGCAAGGTTCCATCTACATCAAAAAGAAAGTTCTGCATCTAAAAGTAGCCTCCACCGTTATTGAGTTAATTTAGATTAATTATACCAGAGCTGATTGATAGAACTGAGAAAAGCTGTTTCATTAATCAGATGAAAACCGTGCCCAACCAGAAACCCTGCTCGGACTCATCCGGTTTGGCTCGTATTCTGGTGTAAACGCGCTCGCCAGACCTGAGTCCTGTGCACAACCAACAACCCTAACCGGGCCAAGACCGCCCAATTACGGTTGTCCGTTGTTGCTCGGACTCACCCGGTCTGGCTCACGCTCTGGCTTCATAAATTAAAGAGGAGTAAACTTATTTTTAAATATAAAAATGGATATTAAGAAAGGATTGAACCAGTAATGAAATGGGATAAAGCTTGTACTACCGTGTTAGTCGGAAAAAAGGCCTCAATTGATGGCTCCGTCATGGTTGCCAGAAATGACGACACCTTTTTGCCAATTGCACCACAACGGGTCATAATGCGACCAGCTGTCACTGGTCGGCATGAAGAACTGGCGTCAACGCAGAATGGGTTTAAAGCACCACTTCCGGAAAATGGTTATCGTTATCAAGCAACACCAAATGTCGATGTCGCTGGTGAGGGTATCTACGATGAAAGCGGCTTTAACGAGAAAAATGTTGCTATGTCTGCCACAGAAAGTGTCTATGCCAACGAAAAGGTACTTGCTTACGATCCACTGATTCCAGACGGCATGGCAGAAGATACGATGCAGACGATGGTCTTGCCATTTATTGATTCTGCTAAGGATGGTGTTCGTTATCTAGGGGAACTTGTGGCAAAATACGGTTCGCCAGAAGGTAATGGGGTTATTTTTGCTGATCAAGACGACATTTGGTATATGGAAATCGTGACGGGACATCACTGGGTGGCTTCCCGGATTCCAGACGATGCTTATGTCGTAGCCGCAAATCAGGTCGGGCAAGAACAAATCGATTTTAATGATCCGGACAACTTTATGTGGTCAGAAGGGATTCGTGAATTTGTCGCCGAGCATCATTTGAATCCGGACAAAACGGGCTGGAACTTTCGCCATATCTTTGGTACCGACACAGAAAAAGACCGGCATTACAACACACCACGCGTTTGGTTTGCGCAACGGTATTTAAACCCAGAGATCAAGCAAAATCCGGAGTCGAGCGATTTACCATTTATTTGTCATGCTAGTCGGTTAATCAGTTTGGAAGATGTTGAATATATCGAAAGTTCTCACTACAATGAAACACCCTTTGATCCATTAGGTCACGGTAGCGACGAAGACAAGACACGTTATCGAGCGATTTCATTGAACCGGACACAGCAGAGTCACATCTTGCAGATTCGGACTAATGTCCCAGCGGCAATTTCTGCGGTGATGTGGATTTCCATCGGAATCCCGGCTTATACGCCATATCTGCCGTTTTACGCCAATGCGAGGGACACCGACCCCAGCTTTGCTAACACGTCCATGACGTATAATGTGAAAGACGCCTATTGGATGTACCGGACCGTTTCGATGTTAACCGAAAGTCACTACAGTCATTTTATTCAGGCTGATACTGATTATTTGAAGGAATGTCGTGAGGCGTTACGTCGATTGATTGAGACGATTGACCGGCAAGCACAGACGCTAAGTGGTGAGGCCTTAACTGCTTACTTGACAGAACAAAACCACGAAGTCGTCAACCAGATGCGGGATAAGACGATGGCGTTCATCGGCCAATTGGTGACAGACGGACTGGGAATGTCTAAACTGACCTTTAATATGGATGTTAACTTGTAAGATTTTAAAATATTGCAGGATAAAATAAACTATATGCAACTTGATAGAAAGTTCGTGTTGGTGAAGTCACCAAGGCGAACTTTTTTATTTGGCATTGTTAGACCAATTTTTGTGTCTTATCTTTTATTTTCCCTTGTGTAGCAAGGAAAAAGATGCATTCTAGGTGGTATGTAAGTTTAATATGCGACGTTTATAAGCGGATTTTTTGCGATTGAGTGTATCAATACCATAAGATTAAGTTAATCAAAAAAGGAAGGAAGTGGTTTTAATGCTTGGATGGTTATGGTCAATTATTGTTGGTGGTTTGATTGGATTCGTGGCCGGCTTAATTATCAATCGGGATGTTCCTGGCGGTGTGATTGGTAATATTATCGCCGGACTGATTGGTGCTTGGATTGGACAATCTTTACTAGGATCTTGGGGCCCGTCGTTGGCCGGAATGGCAGTCATCCCGTCAATTCTGGGTGCGATCATTTTAGTTTTAATCCTGTCATTAATTATGAACGTGCGTAAACGCAAAGATTAGTTAGGAGGTCACTCGATGAGACCAGTTAGTAAGTGGATCATTAGTCTCACTGGGTTAATTGTCTTAGTGACCGGTGGCCTAGCAATTTTGTTAGCGTTTGACATTCCTGGGGTCACTAGCACGCTCAATCATTGGTTGTTAATTAACCCGCAGGTGACACGCTGGGTCTTATTAGTCCTAAATACCATTACCGCATTGACTGGCGGAATCTTGCTCTTGATTGGGATTTTTAAACGCAAACGATTGCGAGTGCTTCGTTACCAGAAGAATCATGGCGAGATTAGGTTGCCGATCGCCGCAATGGAACATGATTTACAGTATCGTTTGGCCGAAAACGGTCGTTTAGATCATCCCCACGTTTCATTAACCGTGCGTCGTCACAAACAGGCTGATGTGAAGGTGTCGGCGCTGACTACCGATCCGGATTATCAACAAGTGGGGCAAGAAGCCTTGCAGGTAGTGACCGATTATTTGCAAAAAAGTTTAGGTTTAACCCTCCGGCATCCACGGATTGAAGTCCGACCGGCAACCCCTGATACCCATCCTGCCCGGGTGGTTTAGAAAGGAGTGGTTAAATGAATCGAATGATGTTTGGTACTTTGGTCGGCTTGATCCTTGGTTTAGCTTGGGTTCTAGCTGGATTTTGGAGCATGATTCTCGTCGCTGTAATTGCGATTCTTGGTAGCTTGGTGAGTCATTTTTGGCCATCAAGTACCCGTCAATTAAAACAAGAAATTAATCGGTTTTTGTCAAATTAATCACATAGGAGGAATGAATAATGGCAGACACAAAAACACCCCCTTTAAAAAGCACCTTATCATTTGATGATGGGGTCATTGAAAAGATTGCCGGCTTAGCAGCTCGTAACGTTGATGGTATCTTGTCGCTAGACGGTGGCATGTTAAGCGGGATTACCGATCGCTTTAGGAATCAAGCCGACCCAACACAAGGTATTGACGCAGAAGTCGGGCAAAAACAGGTTGCGTTGGACATGAACGCAACGGTTGAATATGGAAAAGATATTCATCAGATCTTTGAGCAAGTTAGTGAGCGGGTGGTCCGCGATGTTCGCAATTTTACCGGTTTGGATGTCATCGAATTGAATTTACACATTAACGACGTGATGAGTAAACGTGATTGGCAAGAACAGACTAAAGGTAAACCAAATTCGCAACATGCGCCTGAAGCGAAACATGTTGAATAACCGCGACCGTTTGAAGTAATGGTGCAAGGAGGAAATTAAATGGCTGAAGCAGCAACGAAGAAGCAAATCGTCTTTGATGATGATGTCTTAGAAAAAATTGCCGGTAAAACAGCCCATGAGGTTGACGGCGTCTTGTCACTTTCCGGTGGACTAATGGATAATTTAGCCACGCAAATTCGTGGTAATCGTCCTGAACATGGTGTTTCAGCGGATGTTAATGAAGATGATCAAACTGTTGACTTAGAATTAGATGGCACGCTGGAGTATGGCCGTGATGCGAATGATATTTTTGATAAGCTATCACGTAAAATCATCGCTGCCGTCCGCTCAATGACTGGCTATAAGGTCACCTCAATCAAACTTCACGTGAAGGATTTACTGACCCCCGAAGAGTGGCAAGCTCAGCAAAAAGATGATTCAAGTCGTGATAAGAAAAAAGATTAAGTCGGGAGGAAACAAGTGATGAAGAACTTACTATTAGGCTTCAGTTTGGCAGCCAATGTGGCCTTGGGCTATATGTTGCTTCAAGATAATGACCAGATGAAAGATTTGAAACAGAAATTTGATCATTTCAGTGATGAAGCAGAAGGCAAAGCTCAGCAAGTCAAGGGAGCGATTACAGGCGATGCTGGCGATAAAATCGGCGGCAACGTTAAGGAAGGCGAAGGCAAAATCAAAGAATTTGCCGGCTCCATGGGCGACAACTTTGATTAAGTTAATAAAACTCCTTGATATTACAAAAACACCACCGGCAAATTGTTAGCCGGTGGTGTTTATTTTTGGTCCAATTGGATATAAATTATCAGATGAAGGACGAATATGCTAGCAAACTTAGTGTAGTACCAAGATTAAGCTAAGGCTTCTGCCTTAAGTGTCCGAATCATGTTGCAAACAAAGCCGTATTCGTTATCGAACCAGGTAGCTGTCTTAACGACTTGGAAGTCACCATTTTGGGTTACTTCAGTTAAGGTTGGGTCAAATACAGCACCGTGTGTGTCGCCAATGATATCGGAGGAAACAATTTCGTCTTCGTTCCAACCAAAAGCAGGATTGTTTTCGGTGTGCGGCTTGATAGCTTCGTTAACTTGGTCCGCAGTGACTTCTTTGTCTAAGATGGAAACTAACTCACAAACAGAGCCATCGACAACTGCCACCCGTTGAGCATGGCCACTGAGATGACCATCTAATTCTGGAATAACTAAACCAATTGCGGTTGCGGCACCAGTTGAATGTGGAATCGTGTTTGCAGATGCGGTCCGGTTCGGACGGAACTTGGAACCCTTTGGCCCATCTAGAATCATTTGTGAACTGGTGAAGGCGTGGATCGCGGTAATCGTGCCGACTTTAACCCCAAATTCCTTGTTCAAGAAGTAAGCCATTGGAGCCAGCGCATTAGTTGTACATGAACCAACCGAGATGATTTGGTCATCGTGTTCAATTAAATCGTCATTAACGCCCATCACGATTGTCTTAATGGGACCTGCTGGTGCTGAGATAACAACTTTCTTGGCGCCGGCGTCAATATGTGCTTGTGATTTGTCTTTGGATGTATAGAAGCCAGTACATTCAAGCACAATATCAACGCCGTCGTTAGCAACCCACGGAATGTTATGCGCGTCACGTTCAGAGTAAACGCGAATCTTCTTGCCGTTTACGACTAATGAATCGTCAGTGGAGCTTACTTCAGCGTTAAGACGACCAAAAGTAGAATCGTATTTAAACAAATAAGCTAACATAGCCGGGCTAGTTAAATCATTGATGGCAACAATATTCAAATCTGGGTCATCCAATTCCAAAATCCGTCGGAAAGAGTCACGACCGATTCGACCAAAACCATTAATACCGATATTTGCCATAAGTTTTTGCCTCCTAGGATTGCGTGTGTGATTAAACTACACCAGTAGCCTAGCAGGAAATGGCCGAAAATGCCCATAAAGTGACTCGTGACTTATAACACCGAAAATGGTTTACGCTTTTTAATTGTCGTCGTACGAGGAAACGATATAATAAGAGTAGTCAAAAAAGTGAGGTGGGTGCGTTTATGAGTGAAACAATTCCAGAGAATATGAATGAAGTCAGGTTGCGCGTCCAAACCTTAAACGAACAACGCGGCGATCAGGCGCCGGTTACGGAAGCCGATGTCATGACGGCGGCAGTTCACGATACGTTACAATACTGGGTTGATTACTTACTTGATGGTCATTACGATGAAGTTACGTGGGTGGATCAAGACTTAGTTGTAACTGATGTGATGGGCAAACCTGTAGGACGCGTGAGTCCAATGAGTGAGACGTTTGCCAATGATTATCGACAAAGTCCTGAGGGGACCATGTTTCGCTTGGAAAATGAAGCCAATAAGATTATTGCCCAACGATAGCCTGATGTATTCGAGCCATTTAAGCTTTTAAGGATTACTTTTAATAATGTGCAATCTGATTTTGAATGGTAATTCAAAAAGAGCGAGCTCCGTTTTCGGAACTCGCTCTTTTGGCGCGGATTAGCACCAGAAAAATTTGTTATTGGTTAAACGACTATTTTAATTGTTCGATTGTTTCAGGATCATAGATACCAATGTCAGCGATTGTGATGCGGCCGGCATACTGTTGCCCTAGCTTGGTCGTTAAACCGGTTTTGTTATAACTCATGGTGATGGTTTCCATTGCCTGAATGGCAACGCCCATGGGTTGACCGGTATCGGAATCAACGCCACTTGGGATATCGATGGCTAAAATGGGCACGTTGATCTGATTTAATGCTTGAATGTTCTCAGCTAATTGCCCCACGATTGGTCGTGAGAGACCAACACCAAATATCGCATCAACTATTGTGGTAAAAGTTGAAAGTTGGGCTGGCTTCGTTTGCGTAATGTGGATACCGTAATGTTTGGCAATTTCATATTGTTGCGTGAGTTGCTCAGAAGCATGCTCTAAATTACCAATTAGCCAGACCGTCACTGGCACGTGGCGCAGATGTAGTAACCTGGCTACTGCTACACCATCACCGCCATTGTTGCCACTGCCAGCGACAATTAACACGTTAGTCAAATCAAAATTGATGCTGGTCGTTAGTCGCTGTGTGACAGCTAAAGCGGCACGCTCCATTAAAACAGGTGAGGGAATGCCTAAGTGATTAATCGTGTAATCATCAAACGCACGCGCTTGTTGGGCACTAATTGCCTTTTCAACGGTCATATTAGGATCTTCTTTCCATAAAATCAGTCCTAGTGGTCGGCAAAGCGGTTAAACAAATCGGCAACTGTTGCATCAGCGGTACGTAAGACGCTGTCGTTGACGCCTGGGCGGGGACTAGCGGTGGTGAACCAGTGTTTACCTTCAGTGGGAACACCCCAGAAGTACAAACCAGCGACAGCTTGGCCGTTTTGATCAAGCAATTCGTTGGTATGCATATCAACATCGACAGCCCCAGTTTCAAAAATGGTCCCGTCTTCCATCGTTAATTGCAGTGGTCGTGCTAGCTTTGCACTAATGAGCTGTTTAATTAGTGGATTTTGGCTGTGACGAGCTGAAACGGCAGGGAGACGCGCTTCTACTAGGCAATCAGCCTGATAAGTCTGATCGGGGACGCTCTTGGACCAAGTGACAAACCGTTGACTATTTTCATCGCCGGATACCAACATACCTGGACCCAGTAAGGTTACGATGCCAGCTTCCACCAAAGCTTGTAATTCCGCGATGCGACTTTCTGGCGGGCCTACTGATAGATAGGAGTTTTCATTATCAAATTGGCCTAGGAATAGATTGCGAAAGTCTTCGGCGCGGATTAATTCATTGTCAACGACCCGTCGAACCACGTCACGTAAGTCACGAAACATTTCGAGCGACGAAGTCAATGGTCCAGTCTTAGTACCCGCCAAGGCGGCCTCGACGTCGGCTTGTAAATAATCGGCCATGACTTTTGAGTCTTCACTATGGGCTAAAAATTCGGCTGGATTCAGTAACTGATTCCAATTAAGGTAGTCACTTTCAATAATCGGTGATCGGAAGACAACGGCTGATGGTTGAGGTGCGGCAACGAATTCACGCAGAAATTCTTGTGCGTCTACTTGTGGATACTTGAGTGCTAACAAACGTTTGTAATAGACGTACTCGGCTTCATGGTGAAATTGTTCGATAAATCGGGTTCCTAATAAGGAGCCGGCCTGATAGTGAGAAAACCATGCAGCGGTGAAGAAGTGTGGTTGATCAAGCTCGCCGTACCCTTTTTCATTACGCCCCTTAGCGCGCAAAGGAAAACCACGGCGTGATCCAGCGATAATATGCGGTTCAATGCCAGAAGGTTGATAAACGAGCCGTTGATGTTCGTCTTGCGTGAAGTGGCCACCGCGGCCTTGCGTTAGCATGGTTACGGCGTCAAAGAAGCTCAATCCTAGCCCGCGTAAAATCACTGTTTGATCGGCTGCTACATGGTCGAACTGATACTCTTGCGGTTGGGTGGGGGCAATGTAGTTCAGGTTATGCTCGTCAGCAAAATTCATCAAACCAACCTGTTCTTCGGTTAAATCATTTTCAAAGTGACCAAGCGCCATGATAACTGCATCCGCTTGAAAACGATGGGTGCCAGTTTTGATTAAATAACGATTGGTAGCCTCAATTTGGCGCACCGATTGTGCTTGTTCTTTAAGGATGGTTAGCGTGATCTTATCTGTGAGCCGCTGTTGCAAATACTCGTAAAACCACAATTGATAAGCGCCAAATAAACTGCGTGATGAGTAGCCATTATGAACTAGGGCTGCCGCTTCATTAAGCAATTCTGCGCGATTGGGTAGGTCGTGATGAAATAAGAAACCCGGTGCCTGTTGATGGGCCCATTCAAATAAGTTGGGCCCTTTGGCAATCGGTCCGTCCATTTTAATGGTCTCGTCAGTAAACAACGTAATGAAATCAGGATTCGTATTCATCACCAGTTCGTGGGGTTGACCAACTTGCCAAACGCGGCCACTGACCCCGAATGGATCTACTAAAGTGATATTTAACTGATGATAGGTGTTTGTTTGGCGTTGCCATTCAATCAAACGCTCGGCGCTGATTAAGCCGCGAGGGCCTGCGCCAATAAGAACGATGTCCATGTGTCTTCCTCCCATGATTAAAGTATGTCAGTAATTTTAGTATATTTCTTTGCGGGTTAATCCGCATTAGTTTGTGATTTGAATTTGTTGGTCACAAATAAAGGCCAAAAAAAACCCATACCAATAGTGAAGTGGCATGGGTGCAGTTGTATCTCGTAGATCTTGTTATTCTTGAGCGCTGATTTCTTTTAGTTCGTCAATGAACCATTGGTTAAAGGCAGCCGCATCAACGTCAACACAGACGCTAGCGTTAGTTTTACCATCATGGTAAGCGGCCCGAACGTCGGCAACTGTTTCGCCATTTGCGGGACCTTCAGTAATGACATCGATCCAGTAATCTTTGGTCGTGTAAGCTTCTGGATGTAAGAGATAGAAAATGGTGTTGGCATCGTGGACGGCAGTTCCGGCATCGCTGTGATCGAAATCATGACTAATGATTTCATGTAGCATGTGACCGGCACGGCCCATCTTGTCGATGGTTTGTAAGGTTTCATCAGTGATTAAGGCTTTCATGGTCACATCTAAGCCGACCATTACAATTGGAACGCCAGATTGATACATGATTTGAGCGGCATGAGGATCAGTGAAAACATTGAATTCAGCAGCACTGGTCATGTTGCCGTGACCCAATGAGCCACCCATGGCAATGATCCGCTCGATGCGATCTTTGACTTCTGGATATTCAGTAAATAGTAAAGCAATGTTAGTGTAAGAACCAGTTGGGACCAAAATGATCTTTTCATCGCTAGCCATAATCGCATCGTGTAATGCTTCAACGGCAGATTTTTCTAGCGCTTGGTCAGTTGGTTCTGGAAAATCATAGCCAGCCATCCCTGAGGCGCCGTGAATCCGAGCAGCGTCTTCGAATTCTTTAATTAATGGTGCTTTAGCACCGCCCGCCACGGGAACGTGCTTGCCATAAAAATTATCGATGGTTAGGGCATTTTTAGTGGTCTTGTCCACAGTGACGTTGCCGGCCACAGCCGTGATGAGTTGCAGGTCGATATTGGCGTCATTTAAGGCCATTGTTAAGGCCGCTGCATCGTCAATTCCGGGATCGGTGTCCATAATTACTTTATAAGTCATGTTGATTCCTCCAGTATATTCTTCCGTGGCGTAACGCTCACAGTCGCTACCGACGGTTCACTATCATCATACTAAAAATGACAATGAAAAGAAAACGCTTTCGAATATTCTCGTAGTTTTCTTATCTACGGTCGTGTTTTAGTCGGAACTCCGAAATAAAAAGACTGAACGCCAGCCAGTGCTAGCTTAAACAACCCTTAGAGTGATGGCTCGTATTCTGGTGTAAACGCGTTCACCAGACCTGAGTCCTGCGCACAACCAACGACCACAACCGGGCCAAATACGCCCAATTGTGCTTGTCCGTTGTTGCTCGGCCTCAAACCGGTCTGGTTCACGCTCTTTCTTAAACGCGTTCGCCAGACTTGAGTCCTGTGCACAACCAACAAGCACAACCGGGCCAAATACGCCCAATTGTGCTTGTCCGTTGTTGCTCGGCCTCACCCAATCTGGTTCACGCTCTGGCTGCAAAGGATTACTTTCGTCGAAGCCGTGAAAACGTTATACTAAATGGCAAGTATAATGAATACAGGGGGGCGTTAACGATCGAACGACTATTAGATATTAAGCATGGCTATAACTTTCGAGATCTAGGCGGCTACCAAACAACTGATGGTCACACGACTAAGTGGCAACGAACAGTACGTTCAGCTGCCTTGAATCAACTGGACCGAGCAGATCTAGCTACGCTGTCGGCCTATGGCGTGCATACCATTCTTGATTTCCGTACAAACCAAGAACTGTTGCGGGCACCGGATCGGGTTCCTGGTGGGGCCAAGGATTATCATAATCCCATTTTAGCCATTGATGATACGCGAAGTTCGGCTACCCGTGAAGAACTCCGCGAGGATCTATCAGAGCCTGGATATGGACATCGGCAAATGATTCAAACCTATCATGAGATGATTGCCGATGATTTTTCGCAGCAAGCTTACCGCAATTTCTTTGATTATTTAATTGCCAATCAAAAAGGCGTCGTGCTGTTTCACTGTACCGCGGGGAAGGATCGTACGGGACTTGGTGCGATCATGTTCTTGGCGGCCTTAGGTGTCCCAGAAACGACCATCTTGCAGGATTATCTGCTGACCAATGAAGTGTCTAAAGCTGTCCTTGATGCCAATATGGAACGGCTAGATGGCGAAGGTGCTTCGACAGCAGTGAAAGACAACATCCGTGCTTTGTGGACGGTTCATGAAGATTATTTCACTGCGGCGATGGATGAGGTCAAGACACAGGCTGACGATTTGTCCCATTATTTGTCTGACAAATTGCAGTTGTCTGATGAAAAGATTGCCGAATTGCGTCGCTTATACCTAGCGTAAATTGAAGTACAGTGAAGTGTAGTGAAGCATAGTGTAGTATGGACCAATAACAAACTGGTCAAAAGGACCCAATTAAAAATCACCCATTCTCCGAATTGGAGACGGGTGATTTTTGCTTTTTGATCAAATATTTGCCGGCCGGATACTGTATTTGCATTGACCTGAAAACTAAGATTATCAACCAATAGTCACACAGAAACAACGGAAATATGTTCATTACGGTGCTGGTGATTTTGAATTTCATCGACAAAGGCAATGGCATAATCTGCATAGCTGATTTCGCTACGTCCATCAGCGTTGAAGCTTAAGAAGTCAGCCCCTAATTGATATTTGCCTGTCTTGGGCGCGTTGAAGACAAAATTTTCGGCTGGCGATATATAAGTCCAATCGACACCATCGCTGGCCTGTAAACGTTTGAGTGCTTCCCCCATATTAGTCGAAGTGTCCTTAAAGGCTTCCGGAAAACTAGGTTCGTCAAAGAGCCGGTTGGTACGATGTTGATTTGTGAATAGACTACCAGCCCCGCTGATAACCATTAACCGAATGCCCGTTTGTTTGGTAATATCAATTAAATGTTGCGTCACCAGCGGATAACGGTAACCTTCTCCTCGTGGGGCACCATAGGCACTGACAAGCACGTCAAGGTCTTCAATGTCATCGGTTGTCAATGACATCACGTCCTTTTCTAAATAAGGAACAGGGGTACTTAGACGATGATGATCCCGCACGATGGCTTCGACGTCAATGCCACGGCTTTGTGCTTCAGCCATGATTAGGGCCCCGGCTTTACCAGTCGCGCCAATTACACCAATTTTCATATTGATTGGCTCCTTTATGACAGATTTAAGTTCAATCTCAGTATAATGAACCTAGTCCTAAAAAGATAATGAGAGGTTTTTAAAATGGCTGAACCCAAATATGAGTGGCGTAAAGACGAACGCGAAATTTATCCAACAATGAAACGGCCAACGATTACAACGATTCCTGAACAGAAGTTTATTACTTTAAGCGGTCAAGGCAATCCCAACCGTCCTGAATTTGCCGAGCAAGTTGCAGCGCTCTATGCAATCAGTTACGCAATCAAGATGGCACCCAAAAAGGGCATCTCATTTCCGGAAGCATTTGATTATACCGTTTATCCGCTGGAAGGGCAGTGGACATTGCCGAACAAACCGACGGGAAACATGATTGATAAAGATCAGTTGATTTATCAAATGATGATTAAACAACCACACTTTGTGAATGAGCAAGTCTTTCAAACCGCGCTGACATTAGTTAAAGCTAAAGTTGCGCCTGAATTACTTGCCCAATTGCGCTTAGTTACGATTAAAGAAGGATTAGTCGGAATGATTTTACACATTGGTTCATTCGATACAGAATCGACTGATTTTGAGCGATTGGATTACTATTTGCATGCAGAAGGCTACCAACGAACGCATCCAGACCACAAGGAAATTTATTTATCTGACTTTCGCAGAGTGGCGGAGGCGAAGCGAAAAACAATTTTACGTGTGGCGATTGAACGAAGCACGGACTAGTTCAACTGCCGACCTTTCATAATTTTTCCTAACCGCAGGGAAGTTAAGAGTGCTAGCACAATCATGATAAATGAGACGATGAAAGCAACCTTGAGACCATACAAGAAAACATCTGGGTGTTTAGGCAAGTAAGTGGTCACCCGATAACCCAACCGCTGACTCATCGCCGCAAATAAGGTGGTGGTTGCAGCAGCGGTGCCAGCGACCATCCCTAAGTTCCGTGCTAATGAATTAACGCTGCCAGCAACCCCTAATTCATTTTTGGCGACTACCGACATGACAATGTCACCATTTGGAGATTGGAACAAGCCAGTGCCGATCGCCATGATCATCGTGATTAGGGCATAGAGCCAAATGGGGGTTGTCGCATTTAAAAACCACACATACCCTAGTTGAGACAGGGCAATCAATGCCAATCCGGTACTGGCAACACTTGCTTGAGAAAGTTTATCTGCTAAAAAACCACCGAACGGGCCAGCCAAGACCAAGACGATCGGAAAGATCATCAATAGCAGGCCAGCTTGACCGGGTGTAAAGTGACGACTGTCTTCTAAGTAAAATGGCATCAATACGACGCTGAAGAAGTTTGACAAAAAGATAAAGACAGCTGCCGTCACCCCAAGTGTAAACGGCCGATTTCTAAAGATGGTTAATGGCATCATAGGTGAACCACTATGATTTTCCTGCCATAAGAAGATCAGCAAGCTAAGCAACCCGATTACGGCGCCACCAATCGGTATCGGTGCGGTATAGCCAGCTTGTTGACCAATGAAGACGGCTCCAAATAAACCGACGATCGTCATTGTCCAACTTAATAAACCGAGCCAGTCGATGGCCCCACCAGGTCGTGGTTCGCTTTTTGGCAAGACGACCATCCCCACGCCAATTGCAAAGAGGCCGATCGGAACATTAATCCAGAAAATATCATTCCAAGTGCCATTTGCAAGAATTAAGCCACCTAGAGCAGGACCGGCAACGGATCCTAATGCGACAAAGGTGCCAACAAAGCCCATGGCGCGGCCGCGATGGGCGATGTCAAAGGTACTAGTCACGATCCCGTAAGTATTCGACAAGGTGAGCGCACCGCCAAAAGCTTGTACTGCCCGAGCCAACAAGAGTAATGTGAAAGCATGACTTAGACCGGCGAGAGCAGAGCCTAAAACGAATACGCCGGTGCCAATTCGAAAAATCCGGATTTTTCCGTACATATCACCCAGACGTCCGAAAAAGAGCAATAAGGCACACATCAAAATGAGATAAAGGGAAACAATCCATTCGATTTGATTGACGGGAATCCGCAGTTGTTTGCTCATAACCGGCATTGCGATATTGACGATGCTGGCGTCTAAATTAGACATAAAAGCAAAAATTCCTAATGCGACGAGCACCCACCAGTTGTTGCTTGCCGTAGGAGTTGATTGTGATTGCATCAAAGTACCTCCGTTTTATTTGCTGGCTGTATTGTAGACTTGTCAAGAAGGAGTTGTGAATCAAAAATGCTTGGTAAAACTTCCGTGAAGACACCCGCCAAAAAAACATCGCCCCGGGTGGCACTTAGCATCGTCACCGGTTTGACCGGGGGGATGATGTTGCTGCTGTGGGGATTGAGAACAATTTTTAAACCATTGCTGCCATTGAATATCATGACTTTTAGTGTCGAAGCAGTGATGATTCTAGCAATGTTAGCTGTGAATCACTGGCGGCTACGCGAACTGCTTAACTATCGCATACAGACTGGGACTCAGTTCTGGTCGGTGATCTGGGTGGGAGTACTGATCGTTGTCATTAATGGTGGGACCTTTATCGCGTATCAGTGGATTAATCAAAATATTGCGGCACTGGTTTATGCCATTGTGGTTGCAGCGTTAGTCGGCTTTTTTGAAGAGACAATGTTTCGTGGTCTGATTCTACAAATCTTGTTACGCAGTTTTGGCCTGAAACGAGTCAGATTAGCGGTTGGTGTGAGCAGCCTACTCTTCGCGTTAAGTCACGCTGGGCACTTTTTTGATCACCTAGGGCAGACGCCCATCAATACGACCTTACAAATCGGTTATGCTTTTTGTTTGGGGGTATACTTCTGTGCGGTGACGTTACGTACTGGCACCTTATGGTGGACGATTGTCATCCACGCCGTTTTTGATATGCAGAGTTTTATGTTGACCTATCAAGGAAAGGACGCCTTGGCAACGGTCGTCACGGGACAAACATTAACGGCAGAAATTATCGTTGATTTGCTGATCTTTATTCCAATTCTGATCATTGGATTTGTGTTATTAAAACCATTGAAACAGGCGGGGAACACATGAGTCACCTAACAAGTTAAAAAATAACGACAAAAATACCCCGAATTTTGTTCGGGGTATTTTTGTCGAACAAAGCAGTAAAGGTTAAATCTGCTGGCTTTGCGCTGAGTTTCTGATCGTTCTCGTGATGGTAATCTTAACGAATAATCATGACTGAAATCGGCGCATATTTAGCCATGTAAGCGGCTTGCGAACCGAAATACTTACGAATCCCTTTTTTGGATAGCGAGCCGATGATCAATAAATCAGCATCGGCCTGCGGAATAACATTTTCAACAATCGTTTCACCAGGATCTCCTTCATCGACGATGACTTCGATATCTTCTACGCCACCGTCGTGAGCAGCTTTGACATAATCTTTCATATGCTCAACAAGTTCTGCGCGCTCACCATGAATATAGTCTTTGGTCAGGGCCTGATAAACATTCATTTCATCGCTTTCGAGAATCGAGGTCAAAATTAATGTGGCTTGATCTTTAGCAGCGCGTCGAACCGCATAATGAAAGGCTAGTTGCGCATCGGCGGAATCATCAACACCAACAAGAATCCGTTTGAAAACTTTATCAATTGATTCTGATTCGGACATATTCATTTCCTCCTACTTACGCGTCTCAGGGGTTGTCGTTGTGCCAGCTGATTCTTTCGCTACCGCGGCTAAATGTTCGGCATATGCTTTGTTACCACGATATAAGTCGAAAATCATCCAGAGCAGTAAAGCAATGATGGCAACAATTGCTACATCAGCAATTCCATCAGCTAAAGCCAGTTCACTCTTAGAGGCGCCAGCGCCGAAGAAACCTTCAATCTGCGCTGGTAAGTTCATAATGTTGAGCCCTGTTAATGCAAGCACGGAGATCCAACCTGCTGCCTTGGTGTACCAATGGTTGGTGAAACGCTTACCCATTTCTGTTTTACTATCAGTAAACATTAACAAGGGCAACATGGAAAATGGTAAGGCGAAGGCTAAGAACACTTGGGAGTTATTCATCAAATCATTGATCGCTTCATGTTGGTGAACGGCACTCTGTCCACTAGTCATGGCAACACAGATCAATACAGGAATCACGGAGATCAGTCGGGTTACCAAGCGACGCAACCACAGTGGCATACGCATGTGGATGAAGCCTTCCATAATGACTTGGCCAGTTAAGGTACCCGTAATCGTCGAATTTTGACCAGAAGCAAGTAGTGCCACTGCGAATAGCGTTGACAAGATACCCGTTCGCGCAACGCTGGCTAGGACGCCATTACTCATGGTTGCTGTGTCAGACAAAGCTTGGTGTAGACCGAAGAAAGATGGATCCTTAACCGCGCCACTCTTGAAAACAGCGACTCCCATGATCAATAACAAGGCATTGACGAAGAAAGCAACTGTTAGTTGAATGTTAGAATCCCACATTGAAAAACGGACCGTTTGAGCCACTTGTTCTTCATCTTTGTGATCCAATTGACGCGTTTGTGAAATAGCAGAGTGCAAGTATAAATTATGTGGCATGACTGTCGCACCAATGATTCCTAAGGAACCAGTTAATGGGGACATCCCGCCAACAGTCGGTGATGTTGCAATCGTTTTGGCGTTTGGCACTAAGCCAACGATGACTTGACCCCAATTAGGATTCGATAGCGCCACTTCGTAAGCAAAGACCACGAAGATGACAACAATTAACGCAACGACGATGGCTTCAATCTTACGAAAACCAATTTTGGTTAGCAGCAATAATAGCAAGACATCAAATACGGTAATAAAGACGGCGATGACGAGGGGAATATTGAATAATAGATAAAGTGCGATCGCTGCCCCAATAACTTCGGCGATATCGGTCGCCATAATGGCAAATTCTGTCAAAATCCATAGCACAATGCCCAATGCTCTACTTGTGCGGGCCCGAATCGCTTGCGCTAAATCCATTTGCGTCACAATACCCAGTTTAGCCGCCATGGATTGTAAAAGCATGGCGATTAAACTTGATATCAAGATGATGGACATTAGCAAGTATTGAAAGTTTTGACCACCGGTGATGGAGGTTGACCAGTTACCTGGATCCATATAGCCAACGGCAACTAACGCACCAGGTCCAGAGTAAGCGAGCAAGGTTTTCCAAAATCCCTTGCCTTGTGGAACTTTCACGGTTCCATTGATTTCTTCTAAGGACGGACCGTTCGCATAATGAATGAGCCGTTCCTTTTTTGGCTTTTTCTCGATTGTATCCAAAAGAATACCTCCCTTTGTTTTCTCGGTACTGTCACATCATACAACTTTTTTAGGAGAAATCTACACAAAAATTAAAACCTGGTATATTATTTTTGAGGTAAGGCTAACTTTATTGACTTAATTATTTAAAATAAAATTCAATAACGTTGATCGAAATTTGAAAATTATCGAACTTACTTTTTAAAAATCACTGTCGGCTAATGTGGTGACCATTGAGGTTATTTGTGAAGGAGGTAATGATAATTAAACGCGTAACTAAAAATGATCTGATCAAACATGTCTCGCAACACAGCTGTGTGTCACAGGTGGTAGCGCGACGCGTGCTTAATGAATTTCTGACAACTATTATTGAGGAATTGGCGCGGAATCATCGCGTTGAGTTGCGACGATTCGGTACGTTTACGCCACGAACTAGTCAAGCGCGGTTTGTTAACACGACAACAGGGAAGTCGGTTCGGATTTCGGCACGGCGGCTTGCCAAATTTCATGGTGGTTCGGAAATGCAGCGACGTTTGAACCAGGACGGTAATCGTTAATTTTCTGAGCATTGATAGTCACAATTGCCTGAGGATTATCTTAGACATGCTTGCTCCTTAACGCCGATGTTAGGGCCTGAGGTCAAAAAGGCTGTGGTTTTTGACCTAGTAAAAAAGTTCTGACAAATACGCGCACGCGCATTATCAGAACTTAACTTAATTTAGTTCGATTGATATCGAAGGGGAATTTTAGTCTATTTTAGCTTATTATAGTTGCAAGCCTTATCTATAATAGGTTAATTATGAAACTAGTGTTAGGCAAAGGAGCAAATGCAAATTGACACTCAGCAAAACGGCAATGGCCGAAATTATTAATGGTTGCTGGTTATCTGTCACTGACATGATGCAAGCATCCAACCGGCTCAAAAAGCACGTCACCACCCAAGCAAACTACGAAGCGGTCATCGCGGAAAAGATAACGCCGCGCTTAGCTGGCGTTATTGAAATTATGACGTGGGTTGATGCCAGTAAGGTCGTCTTATCAGAAACGATGGTGAATCAGCGGGCCGCTGTTGACCAAGCGATCAGACAACTACAGGCAGATGAAACACGTCAATTAGATTTGGTTGAATTGACCAAACGTCAGCAAGACCGAGAAGAAGGCCGTTATTCGCGGCATCGTCGCGGTCATCAACGCTAAGCGTTACCACATAATGCGCTCGCCCACGCCAAGGGCAATTGTCGCGCCAGCGATAGCAGCTTGGTGATCTAAAGCGGTTGGAGTGAAGAGGCTGAGCATTGCGACAGTGCCGATCTTGTCGCTGGCAATCGGGTCGGCAGTGGTTCCACCAATCAAGACAGTTTGCGGTGAACTGGTCCAACCGCCTTGTTCATAGAAGGGGACCAGATCGGGTGCACAGGTAAAAATTGAGAAATCGGCATCATCATGTTGAATCAAGGCAAAAGCTGTCATAATTAGCGAGATACCGAAGCCTTTTCGTCGATATTTTGGTGCAACCATCACTTCTGATAAACCACTGATTTGATAGCGATGATCAGCAATCACGACATTGGTTGATGGGATCTTTAATGAACCGACTAATTGACCGTCGTCATCTTTCATCGTCAAAACCAACATCTGTTCATAGTATGAGCGAAGTTGTTGCACTTGTTTGGGATCATCAACAATTCCGGGCCAATAGTGATCGCTTAATTGAGCAATTGCATGTTGATCTGCATCTGAAAGCGCGAAATAGTGTGAGGTTTCTGTCTTCATAAAATTCCTTTTGGGTTGATTTGTGAAGGGTTAATGTGGGAGGGCTAACACAGTCTCAATGGTATCAAGCACACCATCTTCGTCATTGGTTTTCAGCGTCACTTGATTGGCAGCGGCTTTAATTCTGGGTGCCGCATTTAACATAGCATAACCGTGACCGACGTGGCGTAGCATGGCAATATCATTATCATTGTCACCAAAGGCCATGACTTGATCCGGGGGAATTTGCCAATGACGTTCAAGCACGGCTAAACCGTCTTGTTTATTAACGTGGCTGGGAATAATATCTAGACCGCCAAAGCCACTGGCAGTTGCAGTTAATGAGGTAGGTAGTCGGTGATTTAGCCAGTCGGCGCGTTGATCGGCTAAATTATCGGGCCAGACTAGATCTACTTTTAAGACGTCATCTTGAACTGCGAGTAAATCGGCGACTAATTGTAAATCTGTGTAAAAGTAATTGGCCGAGGCCAGCAATTCATCAGTTACCGGTGTTTCTAAATAGGCCCCGTGGAGACCAGAAACAACGATCGCGCCGCCTTGCAGCATGGGTGACTGATGAATTAGAGACAGCGTCTGCTGCAAGAGGTTTGGCGAAATCGTCTCGCTGAATAAGGTTTGCTGATTACTGACAACCAGGCCACCATTTTCAGCTAAGAAATCGATCCCGTCAAAGTTAGCAAACATATCAGTAAGGTGTCGAAGTTGATTGCCACTCGCAATCACAAAATGGATGCGGCGGGCTGAGAGTTGGCGTAAAATTCGCGCGAAACGGTCGTGATCAAATTGATGATCCGTCCGAATAAAAGTGCCGTCAATATCAGTAGCGATCATTTTGATTGACATGGCGAGCGCTCCTTTGTTAAGTGATACCAAGAGCGTATCATGTTTAACCCAAGGACTCAATTTGCTTTCTTCAAAAAGATGGCGTCAATTGTTAGTTGGTTAGTCACACAGAGTAGTGCTAGATTAAACTTTTTATATTATTGCTCACTGCCGACCAACCTGGACTGTGCGGGCATTCGGCTGGAACGCCGTGGGCCTGCTCTGAATTCTGAAAAGCACCGGTTTCACAGGCTGAACCGATGCCCGCTACGTCCAGGTTGGTCTATTTTTCAGTTAACTCATCTATCTGTCGACTTGCAGCGTGATCGCTTTCGTTAGGCAGACCAAAAACAATTTTCGCCTATTAGACAAGACCACTATCGCATACTGGGCAAAACTCTGTTGGACTATTGATGATAAGCGTGATTCCACCAATGTGTTTAGATTGTTTTGTTCCAATTAACAATCTAGCATTAGCAGGAACACTCTTTTTTTCTTAGAATCTCGTCCACTTAAATTTTACGCCAACCTTCAAAAAAGGTGATCGACTGAGCGCTGATGATGGCGATAGTATACTAATAAAACAGCCCCACTTTCCTGAAACTTGAAAGTGAGGCTGTCTTTATGAACTTAGTTGGAGCTTGTTTTAATGAAAAACGTCAGGCTTATGGTCAACATATAGTGCTGTGACAATCGTTAGCAGCGCGATGATTAATAAAATGACCATTAATAAATTCCAGCCACCTAGGAGGACATGCAGTGTGCCAAAGGCGATGGGGCCGATCGCTGCAATGAGATAGCCGAAAGACTGCGCCATTCCGGATAGATCAGCAGTCTCCTGTGGCGTACTTGTTTTGAGGTTGAATAACGTCATGGCTAAAGCAAATGAAGCGGTAGTGGCTGATCCCAAGATGATACTTAGGATTGCAAAGTACCAGACCGTGTGAATGGGGAGCAACAAGCCGCCAATACCTAAAACGAAGCTAAGACCGATCGTGAGTAACAGATTACGTAAACTGCTAGCCTTGGCTGAAATGACCGGTACAGCATAAGCAGCAGGTAATGAGGCAATTTGATACAGCCCTAACAGCAGACTGGCCGTATTGGCAGAGATGCCCCGATCGACCATCAAGGTTGGTAACCAGGTGATCAACGTGTAGAACACAAATGACTGCAATCCCATAAAAATCGTCATCACCCAAGCGGTTGGTTGACGCCAAACAGAGCCACGTGAAGCCGTTGTCTTCGACACCGCGGTCGTGTTAGCGCGATGATTATAGCGTAAATTCGGTAGCCAAGTGACGATATTGACTAAAGCAACTAGCGTGAAAATTTGAATGGTTAATTGCCAACCAATTTTTCCGGCTAGTGGCGCAGAAATTCCGGCCGAAATTGCTGAGAAAAAGGTCATTGAAAATGAATAGAGACTAGTCATTTCACCAATTTTTCCGGGATAGTTTTCAGCCACTAACGCAGGGAGTAAAACATTTAAAAAGGCAATGCCGATGCCGACGAGCAATGTACCGATGATTAAGGCCGTGGCTGAGTATACTCGCATCCAGTTGCCGACCGCCAGAATGATTAGTGCGATTAGCAAAGCGACTTCGGTTCCGATCTTGGCTGAAATTCGTGGCGCAATTGGTGATAATACTGCAAAACATAATAACGGGATCGTGGTTAAACTACCGGCAACACCACTGGATAAGTGTAACGTCCGCGACATTGGCGCTAGAATTGGTGGGATGACGGTGATCACCATCCGCAAACTAGATCCGAGTAAAATTATCCCGAGCATTAGCCAGCTGCTATGCTTAACCGCTTGTTTCATTTTGTCAGACATCAATAAACCTCCATAATTAGACGGAGAAATTTTGTTTGAGTTATTTTATGAGCCACAGGTGCTCATGGCCGAACAATGCGACCAATATAGTTTACTCGCGTGATCGACATTGAGCAACAAGTTTTCAGAACTGATAACTTGCGTCGCGGGTTCAGTGACCGTAAACCACATTGAAAAAAGGGTAATCTGATACTGGTCTAGTTTCCTGCTTACTAAAAGTTGCTGTCGCTACGGCATGATGCTAACGAGTCAGTAGACAGGTGGTCATAAATGGCGTAGGCTTCATTCATTAATACAAATGAGGTGACAAGTCGTGTTGGCATTTACGCTTGGATTGGTCGGTGTGGTTGGTCTGGAACATCTGTTCATTATGTGGCTAGAAATGTTTCAATCAACCGGTCGAATTGCCCAACAAACATTCGGTGGGGATCAAAGCTTTTTGGAGCAGTCGCAGGTTAAAGCATTGTTCAAGAATTTAGGCCTGTACAACGGGTTTATTGGGGTCGGTATTTTGTGGTCATTATTTGCCTTACCCACATTAGAGATGCGAGCTGTCTTAATCTTGTTCATGGGATTTGTCGTGGTGGCCGCGATCGTTGGTGCAGTGACGGTCAGCCGGCGGATCTTTGTTGTTCAAGGCTTACCGGCACTACTCGCGGTGCTGAGTGTGCTTCTCTTTATTTAAGCGACGTTTTGTTTAAACCGTTTTAGCGGTAGAATCTTGCTACCTAATAAGCTGATGGCATAAAATAAAGAAATTGATAATTCGAGACAGAATAAAGCCAGCGTCTGGTAGTGGACACTGGCTTTTCGTGTGGACCCAATTACTTCTTGGAGCAGTCACTTTTTCGTGGTATTGGTCGGTGCTTGCGTGAAATGGTGTTTGAGTTGTTTGACAAAATGTCGATCTGACCAGCCTTGAACCCAACCTTGCGTTAAGAATGCCCAGACTGTGCCGAAATTAACGGCCCATAAGGTATGATGATTGGCGAAGAAGCAACAGATCATAATGATGACTGGGGGTAGGTAACTGAGCATTTGGGATGCCGTGGCCAATCCATGCAAGTAGCGAAAACGAATGATATAGGACAAATCATCATTTGGATGCATGATTAAGTTAGCTCGCTGATAGAGTGAGACGGCAGCGCCAACACCAAACAGACCGATCATATTGACGATGACCAAGATCGTTAACTGAATTGGATGGCTTAGATCCCCATGTAAGTATTTAATGCCCACAATATTTGACCAAAAGGGGACGATGAATTGAATGAGGTAACTAAAAGGCACGACAAATAAAATATTTCGCAAGAGTCGGCGCCAATCGAAGCGACCAATCAAAAGTAGATCCAAAAATGCCACGAGAATACCATAGATGGTCAGCACGAGACCGAGGGCTTGGCTAGCCACGGCGGGGTTAGTCGAGTGGGTTACCCAATGCGCCAAGTTGACGGCTGATGCAGTCCAAACGGCACTCCCCATATTCGTGGTAATCGTTAGCGCATTGAAAGTTGCGTTTAAAAGAATTGAAATCACGAGCCATAAAAAACGTTGTTGCGTGTCCTGACGATTCTGCACAAGAAGCCTCTTTTTCTTCAGTATTTTTTCCAGTATAGCTGAAAATGATTAAGAAATTGTCAGTTTAGCAGTAAATCCTCGACGGGAGCACGTAAATCAGGAATAATGATGATACTAATTTTATCGAGAAGCGTCTCGATGTATCAGTTGCCCCTCTCTGCCATCCAATTGAAAGGTGACACTAATGGAACAACAGTTAATTGATTTTATGAATCAATTTGGTTATATCGGCATTGTTTTATTGATTGCTTTAGAAAACGTCTTTCCGCCGATTCCCTCTGAAGTTATTTTGACTTTTGCTGGATTTATGACATTAGCCGCTGACCTCACCATTACGGGGAGCGTTATCGCAGCCACGAGTGGTGCAGTTATCGGTGCCGGATTGCTGTACGGAATTGGCCGCTGGCTAAATGTTACGCGCTTAGAACGATTAATTAACAGTCGGCTAGGTCGGAGTTTGCGTTTAAAACAGACAGATATTGAAAAGGCACAGCGGTTATTTAATCGTCACGGACGCAAGACAATCTTCTTTGGTCGCTTTATTCCGGTCGTGCGAAGTTTGATTTCAATTCCGGCGGGGATGACCAAGATGCCATGGCAGCCGTTCGTTCTACTGACAGCCTGTGGAACCATGATTTGGAACATTGTCTTAATTGGACTCGGCCGGTTAGCTGGCCGCGCTTGGAACCAAGTTTCTGGGGCTGTTGATACATTCTCGACCATTATCACGGTGGGACTCGTGGGTTTATTCATCCTTGGCGCCATTTGGTATTATGTCAAACGCATTCGACCGGCACGGATCGACTGAGTTACAGCCTAGTTGCTTGATCGTCATTTGGTGCTATTAAGGGTTTTCTGGCTTAACAAGTCCTCCAAAGAAGCCTATGATGAGTTTAGGTTAAATTTGGGAGGCAGCGGTGATGGAAGAACGCAAGTTAATTACGGAAATTTTAAATACTGAGGACGTGGCTTATACGATTTCTGCGCCTCACGATGGTAAGATCACATTGCTAATTAATCAGTTAAAAAACGACAAACGACCATTAGCGACGGTTGAAGCAGAAATTGTTCACGAGCTTGACCGTGCAGAATTAACTTATGTTGAACACCTGAATCCAGATCCGCAAACGGCCATGCAATTAGATATCAACGTTGAATCATGATTATGAGATCGCTGTATTAAAAAATCGAACCACTAATTTCTGCTTTATAGAAATTTAGCGGTTCGATTTTTTTGATTTGTCGAGCTACACAAGCCTGATGTCTGTGCCTAGCCCGGCCTGCCTAATTGGCAAAAAGCGCCAACCAGTCAGTCCCAGCTAGTGCTCAACATCACCCGGCTTGTTTCGCTCTGAGTTTATTTGTCGAGCTGCACAAGCCTGATGTCTGTGCCCAGCCCGGCCTGCCTAATTGGCAAAAAGCGCCAACCAGTCAGTCCCAGCTAGTGCTCAACATCACCCGGCTTGTTTCG
>NZ_BAAJNZ010000002.1:0-209942 GCF_057545565.1 Furfurilactobacillus sp. W61-4 | reverse complement strand
CTCTGAGTTCTTTTAAACGTCTTTTGATTGACGCTGGTGATCTTGTGAAGTTGATATCGATCGACGACTGTTGAGCAACCAACCTAGAAGTCCCAGCGCAATCAGGATCAAGCAAAAGGCGATTAGGTAGCTAAAATGCATGCCGAAGACAAACCACTGTGGGTGTTGCTGTGGGTAACTGGTTAGTCGTTTTCCAGCTTTAAGACTAATTCCCACATAAAGCAGTGAGGTGGATAAAGATAGGCCAATGGTCATGCCTAGATTGCGGCCAAGAGCGGCGATTGCTCCAGCAATTCCTTGAAATTCTGGCCCAGCGTTGCCCATAATCATGGGATTGTTTTGGAAGGCGCCATTAGCGATTCCGAAACCGGCTAGTGCCACAATTAACCAGAGAATGGCCCAGCTCGGCTGGATAAAGAGGAAAATTAATTCCGGAATAATAAATAAGAACAACGCGTAAAAGGAGACGCGTTCGGCACCAATGTGATCAGCAATGATGCCGCCGGTTGGGGCACTGATGATGTTTAACAATGGCACGGTCATTAAAATTAATCCAGCGCTAGCTGCCGATAAAGCCAACGTTTCCTGCAAGTAAAACGGCATTAGAACGTTGTTAAAATAGCCAACCATGTAGACTAACATCGCTGAAATGATTCCTAATGAAAAGCCTCGATTGGCAAAGATTTTTAAGCTAATTAAGGGATCAGCCACCCGGTGTTCAATCCCAATAAAGCTAGCAAGCAAGATGCCAGCAATGATAAATAGCGTGAGGACGCCGACTTGATGAAAGCCAACGGCCTGTCCCCAGAAAATAGCGACGAAAAAGGTGATCATCATTGGCGCAAATGTGCCGTACCCCCACCAGTCTACGTGAATTTGCGCTAACTTCAGCGGTGTTTTAGGGAAGATCCGGTGACCGAACCAAAAGGCAATCAGGCCGATTGGTAAATTAACAAAGAAAATCCAATGCCAGTTTGCCAATGAAATGATTAATCCGCCAAGGCCTGGTCCGGCTAAATTACCCACCTGCACGAAGGCACTGTTAATGCCTAATGCGCGACCATGCTGATCAGCTGAAAAGATCTGGGTGATGATGCCAAAATTGGTTGCCATGACCATCGCTGAGCCGAGTGCTTGAATGGCTCGTTCGCCCAACAGGATCGGCAAATTGTGACTTAAGTCACAGCCTAAGGAGCCGGCTAAAAAAATGAGGGTCCCCATTTGAAAGACGGGGATGCGCCCAATTTGATCGGCTAGTTTTCCGAAAAAAATCAATAATGTACAGATGAGGACTAAGTAAACTGAGACAACCCATTCAGCTTCGTTCATTGGTACATTTAAGTCTCGGCTGATATGGGGAATGGCAATGTTGACGATGCTAGCATCGATCGTTGACATAAAGGAAACTGATGAGGTGGCAAGTAATAGCAGCCACCGGGAACGTTGCTGCATAAATAAATCTCCGTAAAAATGGGTGACTGACAATAAAAATCATTGGTCAATGTGGCCGGCATCCTCGTGTCGGCCCAGAACAATCTGGCGAATGTTCGGTGACCGGCGAGCTAAACGAAGGGTATAGGTTGCACTGATGATGCCGGTTAGTGACCAAAGATACCAAGCTGTATGTCCTTGACTAGCAAAGCGAAAGACACTCATAATGTCCGCTAGTATTTCAGCTTTGGCCTGCGCGAAGATCTCGCGCTCGCTCAGTAGATGATGGTTAGCGAGAATTTGTAAACCAAATTGCACCAATAACGCAATCAACCAGCCGATAAGATAGTGCTGACCTCCCCGAACTTTCACCACTTTGCGATAAATCGGTTGTTCTACGCCTTGACTGTCCTTAAAATAAGCCCGTGGTTGATTCACCAACCTAATTTGGGCGTAGCGAGCTTGGTACCAGCCAAGACCAACGCCGATGATCATAATGGCTAATAAACTGAGGAAAGCCAAGGGGCGCCAAGTGAAGGTAGTTAAAAAATTGATCAAACAAAAGATCGGAATGATCACATAGCTTAGGCGACCGACCGGATTATATTCAAATTGATCAAAAATAAAATAGACAAAAACCGCTAAAGAAAGCAGTAACGACGTAGACATGTCCGGATACTCCTTCAGGTAGGTTCAAAAGTAGTTAGTCCTGATCAACGTCGGGACAATTTGACCACTGCTTCGACACGAGCTGTTTGAGGAAACATGTCAATGGATTGAATGTAGTCGACTTGATAGCTGGTCGCTAATGCCACAAGGTCTTTAGCGAGTGTCGATGGATTGCATGAAATGTAAACGAATTTCTTGGGTTGAACTTGCAGGATGGTGTCAATCATTGTCTCGGCCAGACCGGCTCGTGGTGGATCAACCACCAGTGCGTCAGGGCGCCAGCCTTGACTAACCCATTGCGGCAACAAATCTTCGGCAGTGCCGGTAAAGTAAGTTGCATTTTCAATATGATTTAACTGTGCGTTACGATTTGCATCATCGACGGCTTCGCTAATGGTATCCATACCGCGGACTTCACCAACCTGTTCGGCTAAGCTTAAACCGATGGTACCTACCCCAGAGTAAGCATCGACCAAGCGCTGCGCGTGAGTTAAATCAAGTGCTTTGATCGCTTCTTGATATAAGCGCGTGGTTTGATCAGGATTTAGCTGCAAGAAAGCCCGTGGCGATAATTCAAATTGTTTGTCAAGCAACGTCTCAGTAATGTAATCCTGGCCTGCCAATTTGCGTGTTTCATCACCCCAAACGAGGGAGGTCTTGCCGGGATTAATGTTTTGCATGACAGAAACAACTTGCGGCAAACGATCGTGAATTAATGCCAGTAATTGTCGTTTTTTAGGCAGCTTAGGGGTGTTTGTGACCAACGTTACTTGGACTTCACCGGTCGCCTGAGCCGAGCGAGCAATCAATGTTTTAATGATACCTGAACCTTGTTCCTCATTGTAAATGGGTAAATCAAGTGCTTCGAGGATGGCGACGAGACCACGAATCACCGTCAATGTTGCCTCGTTTTGGGTACTAGCTTCGGGCAAATCAACTAAATCATGGGTGCCTTCCTTGTATAAGCCTGCCTCGACGTGGTCGCCAGGTTTTCGTACTTGAAATTGTGCTTTATTGCGGTAGTGGTAAGGATTACTCATGCCGATTGTGGGACGTAGATCATAATTTTTCCAACCGCGAGGACGATATTTTTCCAAAGCTTGAGTAATAACGTCACGTTTAAAAATGAGTTGTTGATCGTAGGATAAATGTTCGAGCTCAAAGCCGCCAACTTCGCCCGCCAGTTTGTCGACTGGGGGCACACGATGAGGACTTGAGGTCCTAATTTGACGAACTTTGGCTTTTAAGAAATGGTTTGAAACTTGGGTTACCTCGACAACAACCACTTCGTCAGGAAGCGCCCCGGGAACAAAGGTAATCTTATGCTTGTAGTATCCGATGCCTTCACCATTGATACCTAAGCGCTTGATAGTGAGTGGAAAACGTTGGCCAATCGTTACTGAAACAGGGGTTGATGGTGTTGAACGATGCGGTGAACGTGATGCTGATCGAAAGTTGGTTGTTTTATTATTGTTCATGCTTTTCTCCGGGTAGTGTGGAACAGGGACAAATTAATCTTCACAATCATAGCATTTTTAGTCAGTGAAAGGGCAGCCAACGCTAACGGAATTGATCATATAAATCTTGGTGATCCTAGGCACAATGACCGGACATTGTTCCCTCAGTAAGTTATGATTTAAGTATAGAATGATTCTTATTTAAAGGAGCAGCTGATGGAAGATTTATTAACGTTAGAAAAGATTGCTTATCGAATTGATGAGCAAACGATTGTGAGTGACATCGATCTGAGCATTGCGCAGGGTAAACGCATGACCATTGTGGGGCCCTCCGGTTCAGGGAAAAGCACCGTCTTACAACTGATTGCGCGGATGATCACCGCAACTAGTGGCACGATGACTTTTGCCGGACAGGATGCCTTTTCTTATGAGCCAACCGCTTATCGGCGACGGGTTTCTTACTGTTTTCAACAGCCGACTTTGTTTGGCTCGACGGTGGCGGATAATTTGAATTTTCCGTTTGACATTCGGGACCAATCAGTTGATTCAAAACGTCAGTTAGATTTACTAGATCAGGTCAATTTACCAACGAGTTACTTAGATCATGAGATCACTGAGCTATCTGGTGGGGAGCGACAGCGAGTGGCCTTAATTCGTAACCTAATTTTTCCACCAGATATCCTGTTGCTTGATGAAGTCACAACCGGTTTAGACGCAGATAATAAAGCAATTGTGCATGAGTTGATCGATCATTTTCAACAGCGAGGCGGTACCGTGATTGCCGTCACTCACGATGACAGTGAAATCGCTCAAGCCGATGTTCTTTATCGAATTGAAAAAGGGCACCACGTCCAGGAGGCTACTCATGCATAACAGTGTTAATGTGAATAATTTGAGCTTGGCATTTGCAGCAGGTTTGGTGTTAGTTGCGTTATTTATTGGCTGGCGTCAAAAGTTGGGCGTTAATCGTGACATGATTATTGGGGTTGTTCGCGCCATTGTGCAGCTCACGATTGTTGGGTTTGTCCTCAAATATATTTTTGCGGTAAATAATGTGCTGTTGACGTTGGCCATGATCTTAGTCATTATTTTTAACGCGGCTTATAATGCCCGAAAACGTGGTCAAGGAATTCCACATCTTTTTTGGTCGTCATTTTGGTCCATTTTAATTAGTACTAGTGTGACTCTAAGTGGGCTAGTCTTATCAGGTGCGATAAAGTTTGTTCCCTCGCAGATGATTCCAATTTCTGGGATGATTGCCAGCAATTCAATGGTCGCAATTGGGTTATGTTATCGTAATATGCTTAGCCTGTTTCGGGATCAGCGACAACAGGTCTTAGAACGAATTGCGTTAGGTGCCACACCGCATGATTCAGCAATTTCAATCGTCCGTGAATGTATTCGAACCGGGATGCAACCGACGATTGATGCGTCAAAGACATATGGGATTGTGAGTCTACCAGGCATGATGTCAGGATTGATTTTTGCTGGCGTTGATCCGGTCTACGCGATTAAATATCAAATTATGGTCGTGTTTATGTTGTTGTCGGCAACAAGTCTAGGCTCGGTCAGCGCGTCATACATTGCTTATCGTCGCTTCTTCAATCAGGACCAACAATTGGTTATGGAAACTGAAGCCAAGCGATCTCAATCATAATGCTGGGCTAGGCGCAGACAACAAGCAGGTGTAACTCGACAAAGCAAATCAGAGTGGAACCAGCTGGGTGGTGTCGAGCACTAGCTGAGGTTGACTGGTTGGCGACTTTTGCCAATTAGGCGGCCTGGGCTAGGCACAGACAACAAGCAGGTGTAACTCGACAAACAGTCCCTATTCCCCAAACCAGGCTTGGGGAATAGGGACTGTTTTATGTAGACTTTAATATGGTCGTGTCACCGTGTAATCGTTTAGTGTGCTTCCAAAACTAACGATCCGACAACGGTGAGCATGCTGATTAATAAATCACTGGCATCACCCACGGCACCAGTTTGATAGCGACGCTCATTATTTGAAAAATGGGCATTCTCTGGCGTTTTAAGGGTGCCAATCGAAGTTTCTAAATTAAAACGGTAACTTAAAGTTCGTGGGACTTGCAGCCGCACCGAGCCGGCGGAGGATTCGGCCGTGATATTGCCATCGACAGTGGTAAAGGCCAGTTTGGCAGAGCCACTAGTGACATTGAAGCGACCACTGCCATGTGCATCAATCAAGCGTAATGCGCCTGCATCACAATGAACATTGTAGTGACCATAGGTAGTCGTTAGCGCAACGTTGCCGGTTACCGCGTTGATAGTGGTGTCGGTTGAAGTCAATTGTTCACCATTGATTGCACCACTGACCGAGTCAATTAGTAAACTACGCGTCTTCACTTGGCTCAGTGCGATGCTACCACTGGTAGACGTGATTGCCAAGTGCCGCAACTGTAGTAAGTTAACCAATTTGATGGTCCCACTGACCGAGTTGATTTCTAAGCGTTCGTGGTAGGTGCTGGGCACTTCAATCTCGATTCGAATATGTAGCTTGTCCTTAGCAGGGCGATCACCCGCACGAATGATTAACGTGCTAGCTGTTTGATCAACTTTAGCATAGTACTGGGCCTCATCGAGGAGCATGTACTCACGTACGATCAGGTCTGGTCGGTCAGTTGATTGAATGACAATGGTTGCAGCTGAATAATTGATGGCCAAGTGGTCAATGTCTTTTAAAGATCGTGAAAAGGCATTGACCAGCGTTGGCTTGCGCGCATCTACGCCGATTTCAATTGCCACATGGCCCGGCTCATTGTGCTTGTGATGAATAAAAAAACGTCCCCAAGAGGTCAGATCCATTGCTAAAAATCTCCTATCAAATAAACATCAAGTTGTGCGTATCGTAGCATTGCCATAGGTGGATGTGAAGCTTGGAATTCAATTTTTCGGGGATGTTAGCAAAGATTTACAATTCATTGGTAATGACAAATGTGTTGGCGATAATTAAACAACCTCACCCAGTGATTCCATTCGAATCACTGGGTGAGGTTGTTATTGTTTATTGATGAAGTGCGGCCAGGATATTGGTCAACTCTTGCTTGCGCAATTTTCGGGGGATAAATGTACCAAATTCATCTTCATTAAAGCCGACTTGAAGAATTCGGCGTTGGTCATCAAAAGCGATCGGCCAGCGAAGCATTTTCGGATGATTAGCGATCACTGTAATCATCTGTTTAAGGGATAAGTTAGCCAAATCTAAGCGTTGGCTTAATTGATCCATGGCCATTGACCGAGGTGCTAGTAGTTCGTCACAACCAGCTTCACTAGCTGCTAAAAATTGACGGACAGTCGAGGTTGTTAATTTTTCCCGTGATTTAACGGTTTTATTTTCAGTCGTATCAATTGGATGCTCAATGAAGGGAACCGCTTTGTCGGTTAACCATTTAATGGCGCGGCGGCATGAAGTTGATGAACCAATCGTATAAATGTGTAGCATAGCGGCAGTCCTCCTTGCGCAGCGAATCATTACGATTTGACGCTGCGTCGACGTTAATTACTGTCAGTTTTTGTATGTCTTTCTGATGATTACTATAAGTTATTTTATATTTTGTGTCAATCAAATTTCTGGTTTTCATATAACTAAAACCTATGAAATGTTCCTGAAAGCGAACAGCGACAGGGGATTAACTAATTTGATTTTTTTTGAAAAAGTTATTCCCATTTATCGCTTTCATAATTATTAACGAATGCGAAAATAAGGATAACGAGCTTAGTGGATTCTTAAATGCGAACAACCACGGTTCCACATGGCTTTGTGCTAAACTAACGATATGAAATTGAATGAAACCCAAGCAGTAACGAGTCGAATGCAACGACATTCACAGTTAAAGAAAACCACAATTAAGCCGGCAGTCACGGTCAAACTCAAGCGACCACATCGTTTGTTGAGTGGCCTGATCGGTTTGATTTTTATCGTAAGTTTAGTTGGACGACTGACAGTCTTAAACGGTTCATTTATGGTGCGGGCTGTGCAAAATCCGGTGGTGATTAGTCAGGCTCAACAGCAGTTGCAGACCCAAATGACGGCGAATCATTTACCAACTGGTCTGATTTCTAACCAATTGATCCGGACAGTGTTAACCACAGGTGTTGAAGAGACCTATGCTGGTAGTGCGCTAAATTTTGATGTGCCGGCTGTTAAGCGTGCCATTCAAGACGACTTAAATCAGCAAATGGCTACCGTGGGGTTGTCGGGTGGTAGTGGATCAGCTGTGACAAGTGTGATCAGCGGTCCAGTTTTGACCACATTTAGCCAATCGATTCAGACTGATCAGCTGAATGATTTTGCCGATCACATTCGTCAAAACCAATTGCTCGCAGATGTGGTGATTGCGGTGAGTGGTCTTGGCTGGGGTGGATTAATGGTCAATAATCATCGTCGGCGCCAGTTACGTCGATTAGCAGCGCAAAGTGATAGATAGGGAGGCCAGTATATGGCAATCGAAATAACGACTTTACCAGGTTGTCCATTTTGTGAGAAGACAGAACTCATTGTTGAAAATGACTATGCCAAAGCCTTTTGGGATATTCATCCGGTTAATCCAGGTCATACCCTAATTGTGCCTAAACGCCACGTTAGCGATTGGTGGGGCGTGCTACCAGAAGAAAAAGTCGCGATCGATGATCTTGTGATGCAGATGAAGGCTATTTTAGATGAGAAGTATCACCCAGATGCTTATAACATCGGCATGAACTTGGGTGCGGACGCGGGGCAAACGGTCTTTCACGCGCATGTACATCTGATTCCACGATATTTTGGTGACATGCGTGTGCCTGAAGGTGGCGTTCGTAACCTAATTCCGCGAAAACTTAAATAGATCGTGACCGATTTCGACAGCTTAGATACTGGTTAAGATGGAAAGACGGGGTTTGACGATGAAAATTGGATTTATTGGCACCGGCGTTATGGGGTCGGCAATTGCTGAACATTTATTAGCGGCCGGACACCAACTGACGGTCTTTAATCGAACTAAAGCTAAAGCACAATCTTTGCTTGAACAGGGAGCATCGTGGGCTGCAACGCCGCGAGACGTGGTCGCCAATAGTGAAATTATTTTTTCGATGGTGGGTTATCCACAAGATGTTGAGGCAATTTATTTTGGTGCTGATGGCGTTTTCGAAGGCGTTCAGCCGGGTCAAATTGTGGTTGACATGACCACGAGTACACCGACGTTAGCCATAAGAATCGCGGCGACTGCTAAGGAACTTCAAGTGGGTGCCCTAGACGCACCGGTTTCGGGCGGTGATGTTGGTGCAAAAAGGGCAACGTTAACGGTGATGGTTGGGGGTGATCAAGCGACTTTTGATCAGGTTATGCCGGTGTTTGATCTGATGGGTCAATCGGTCCATCGCTTCGGTCCTGCAGGCGCTGGGCAGCATGCAAAAATGGCCAATCAGATTATGATTGCTGGCACGATGACCGGCTTAACGGAAATGTTGGTTTATGCAAAAGCGGCTGGTTTATCTTTACCTGATGTTTTAGCTACACTCAGTCATGGTGGAGCTGATAATTGGTCGATGGATACGTATGGACCACGGATTTTAAAGAATGATTACACACCTGGATTTTTTGCTAAGCACTTTTTAAAAGATTTACGGATTGCTTTAAGTGAAGCCGAAAAGCTGCATCTTGACTTACCGGCTACTCAGGTGGCCAAAGCACTTTACGAGCAGTTAGTGGATGATCAACATTTAGGCGACGATGGCACACAAGCACTAGTCAAATTATGGTGGGATCAAGCTGCTGAGTAAACGCAAGAAACTCAGAGCAAAACAAGCTGGGTGGTGTTGAGCACTAGCTGAGGTTGACTGGTTGGCGACTTTTGCCAATTAGGCGACCTGGGCTAGGCGCAGGCAACAGGCTAGTGTAACTCGACAAACAGACTCAGAGCGGAACCAGCTGGGTGGTGTCGAGCATTAGCTGAGGTTGACTGGTTGGCGACTTTTGCCAATTAGGCGACCTGGGCTAGGCGCAGACAACAGGCTGGTGTAGCTCGACAAAAAAACCATTTCCAATCATGTTCGGCGTGATCGCCGATCAACAGGGAGAAATGGTTTTTTTATTTGGTATTAAAGTCGATTGTAGGTTGAAATTGGATTTAGTGGTTCACCAAATGGTTAGATCGCGTGGCGTAAAATGGCCAATGGTGCAGCTGGCGTCGTAACTTGATCAGTGAAAATAAAGATCTCTGTGTCACCGGCGACAGCCTGTTTAAGTAAATCATTGACGGTGCTAGCATCACCAAAGACGGTTAAAGTATCCAAGGTGAGTACTAACGTCGCCACATCATTCACCTTGATTTGGTCGACAATTTCGGTTGGGGTTTGAATGAACTTTTTGGCCCCCTGTGCGTTGGTAATCTCGGTCTGAAGTGCAGCGATACCAGCAGTTGTCAATTTGTCAGCAACTTGTTGGGCTAATTGGGCTAGTTGTGTGCGATCAGCCTGTAAATTAGGATCAATCGTTTGGGTGATTGAAGCACTTAGCGCGCGATTCTTGCTAACTTTACGGAAAGCACCTTGATCTTGTTCATTAGCAACTAAGATGAGTGGCAATTGATCTTGATTAGTGGCTTGCGTCAGAATTTGCTCGTCAACACTGGTAAAGAACGTGGTTGAATTCGCCTTTTCTGCTGCGCTAGCCGCAATGGTGAGAATTGTGTCAAATGTGACTTGGTTAGCATATGTGACACGAACCAAGCGTGCTTGGTGCTTTTGTAGCAAGAGGAGGTCAAAGTCAGACTGTGGTCGATTGTTAATTAGAATTGGCCATAGCAGTGGCTGCGGGTTGATGTATAAACCGGCAGTGATCGCGAAATTTAAGTCGATTTGTTCAATACTGTCAGTGGTGACATAAACTAACAGGCCTTGACTCAAGGTTTCCGAAGTTGGTAAACCATTGGCAAACAACTTGTTCAGTTGAAATTCATAGGCATTCCACAATTTATTCGAATATTCTAGTTCAATGGTCGTTTTAGCCTGATCAATGAGCGAATTAAGCGTCACCGTATCCTGTTCGGGACTGTCTTCGCGAGGATGTAGTGGCAAATAAAGTGAAATAACCGGTCCTTCCACTTTTTCTAAAGTGAGTAAATCCTTGATCTTTTGTTTACGGTCTTTTCTTGACATGAACTATCCCTCCAATTAAATCATTCATTACTACCGACCCATCTGAGGTCTTTGAATAAATTCAGTCTAGGTCAGGGCTTCAAAAAAAGACAATTAACTTCCTCATAGAATGCGGTGAAGTTAATTGCCAATATTCAGAGTGAAACTAGTTTGGTGGCGCTCGACAGATTAATGGTCCTGTTTGAATAAGTCGTTTAGCGTCGCTCGATTCGAGGCGAGCAGTTTTTGTAAGGATAATTGCAGATCAGATTCTTGGATCACACTACTGATCTTATCTAAGGCGTTCATTTCAGCCGCGAAGGTCTTCGCCGAGAGGTTGTGGCTCGCACTGCCACCATGGGTGACATAATGGTAGGTCTGATAAGCATCATACCAGAATGTACGAGCATCGCGAATGAAACTGACGTTAAATAATTGGTCCTCCATGACGGACAGACTCGTATCAAATTGCAGTTGGTTTTCAACGATAATGGCACGTGAATAACACTTGTTCCACAGAAAGCCGCGGATATCGCCACCTGGTTTAATCACATCTTGTAACATCTCACCTTGTGTTAAGTGACGCGAAAGTGGTTTGTTGTTGGTAGCTTTGATTAACAAGCCATCAGAGAAATAGCCACAGCAAGCCAAGTCGGCGTGTCGAGAGATCATATTTTCGACGAAGTGTTCGATATAGTCTGGTTCGCACCAATCATCACTGTCTACGAAGCAGACGTAGGTTCCTTCGGCAACGGCCAAAGCCCGGTTGCGGGCGGCGGAAGCACCTTGGTTGGTTGATTGGTGAAGGACGTGAATTCGCTCATCTAAACTAGCCCAAAAATCACAATAGGCACCAGAATCATCAGGTGAAGCGTCGTCGACCAAGATGATTTCGATAGTTGGGTAAGTTTGTCGACTGAGGCTGGCAATACAGCGATCTAAATAATCAACGGCTTTGTAAACAGGTACGATGATGGACACTAACGGCGACATAGCGAACCTCCCTCAAATGATTTTGATCCTTATTAAAGAATACGCGTCTTCTCGGTGAAACTGAAGTGGGCGCCGGAGATTAAAGATCTTCAAAGAATGTGAAGAGTTGTTCTCGAGTCAGCTGTTTTTTTGCTTCACCCCGTACATCAAAGGTGATTTTGCCGTCATTTAACACAATCAAGCGATTACCGTAGATTAAGGCATCCTCCAGACGATGGGTGATCATTAGGCAAGTGAGCTGGTCGCTGGCAATCCGTTCGTTAGTGGCCTGCATCAATTGTTGCGAGGTTTTGGGATCTAAAGCAGCAGTGTGTTCATCTAACAGCAACAATTCAGGTTTACTTTCCACGGCCATTAAAAAAGAAAGAGCTTGCCGTTGTCCACCGGAAAGATCGCCGGTAGCCGTTGACAATCGATTTTCTAAATTATTATTCATTGTTGCGGCCATTGCTTTGAAATCAGCCAAATGTCGACGTAATTGACGGAAAATTAATCGCCGTCGTTGCCCGCGATGAGCCGCAAGTAATAAATTCTCTGCGACCGTCATCCGAGGGGCGGTGCCTAATTTAGGATCTTGGAAGACACGGGCTAGAAAACGGGTGCGTTGTTCTTCACTTTCGTGTTTGATCGATTTGCCGTGGAGTAAAACGTCACCTTGATCGGCATTTAAATTACCCCCAATAACGTTAAATAGTGTCGACTTACCGGCACCGTTCGCGCCAAGCACAGTAATAAAATCGCCAGGGAAAATGTCCAAATTCAGATCATTAAGGATTTTTGTTTCGTTTGGTGTATGTGAGTTAACAATTGTACTGACGTGTTTTAACTCGAGTAATGGCGTAGTTGGATTAGCTGTCATGGCGGGTACTCCTTTCAACGAGGCGATCAAAGTGAATGAACTTCCGAAAACGCGGCAAGAGTAAGCATAAAGCCAAAATAATAGCAGAAAGCAAGTTCAGGTCGTTGGCCGAGAAGTTTAGCTGTAAGACGATTAATAAGACGAAACGGTAGAGGATACTACCTAGAGTGACGGCAATTAGGCGCTGGGTGAGCGAAAGGTCGCCAAAAGCAACTTCACCAATAATGATGGATGCTAGGGCGATGACGATAATGCCAATACCCATATTGACATCCGCGTAGCCGTTGTTTTGAGCAACTAAAGCGCCACCCATTGCAATCATCCCGTTTGAAATCATTAAGCCCATAATTGTCATCCGATCGGTTTTAATGCCAATCGAACGCGCCATCGTCGGATTATCCCCGGTTGCGATAAAGGCTTGGCCGAGATCGGTGTTTAAGAAGAAGACCAGCAGTAGGGTGGTAACAATAATGACAATCAGACCAACAAAGACAGCTGGGAAATATTGAGGAAGGGCTGTCAAAAAAGGATTCTTAAAGAAGGAGGCTTTTCCTAGTAGACTTAAGTTTGCACTACCCATAATCCGTAAGTTGACCGAATAGGCGGCCGTCATAACTAAAATTCCGGCTAAAAGAATCGGAATTTTACCCTTGGTATACAGTAAACCAGTGATCAGCCCGGCCACCATGCCGACCAGAAAAGCACCTAGTGTAGCGAGTAGCGGATTAACGCCCCGATAAATTAAAGCAACTGCGGTAGCGGCTCCTAGTGGAAACGTACCTTCAACCGTCATGTCGGGAAAATCAAGGATTCGGAAAGTCAGGAAAAGGCCGAGGCCTAAAACAGCCCACAGGAGGCCCTGACCAATTGCGGATGTCATTAAGCTCATTTGTAAAGTTCCCCCTTTTGTTTGGCTTCGTTAATTAATGATTGAGGAATGGTGATGCCCAATTTTTGGGCGGTGGCCAAGTTAATGGTTAGATCACCATGGCGAACAAATTCAATCGGTGTCGTAGCTGGTTTAGCCTTGTGTTTCAAAATTGCGACGGTCATGTCACCAGTTAAGCGACCGAGTTTATATTGGTTGACAGAGTAAGTCGCTAGTCCGCCTTGTTTGACCATCGTATCGACAGCTGGGAAAACCGGAATCTTTTTAGCGTTGGTGTTGGCAACCAGCGTTTGCATCGCGCTGGCCATCGTGTTGTCCGTTGGTACATAAACGGCATCAACTTCATTGACCATTGTTTGTGATACTTGGTTAACATCATTTGTACTTGCGACGGTATAAGCTTTAAGTTCAATGTGTTCTTTTTTACAGAGCGCGGTGAATTGTTTTGCCTGCGCGGTCGCGGAATCATCACTAGAGGTATAAATGATGCCAAGGGTATGCAGATGCGGGGTTAATCGTTTGATCAACCCTAGTTGTTCTTTTAACGGAGCTTGATCAGAGACCCCAGTAATATTGCCACCGGGATGTTCGTTATTAGCGACTAATTTAGCACCTTTAGGATCAGTCACAGCACCTAGGACCAGCGGAATTTTATCAGTTGCGTTGGCCAAGGCTTGGGCGGAAGGGGTTGCAATGCCGATAGCAGCGTTGACATGCTCGTGAACAAAGCGGGCGCTCATTGATTGTAAATTACTCTGATCGCCTTGAGCGTTTTGAAAATCAATGTGGATCGTCTTTCCCGGAATATAACCATGGGTCCTTAAGCTGTCGTCAATGCCGCGATTGATGGTATCAAGAGCTGGATGACTCAAAAGTTGGAGAACGCCGACTGTCGGTATTTTTTGTTTGGTAGCTTGTTGCTTACTACTTTGGAAATACGCTACGCCGAGGAAAATCAGTAAAATGGTGATTAGACCGTACATTCGTTTCATGATTATCTCCCTTAGTTAAAGTTAATGATGAATCTTGGTGTCACGGAAAAAGAAAAAAGACAGCCCGAGTTGCGAGCTGTCTTAAACAAAAAAACACCGAGCCCGCACAGTTTTTGTCCCGTGCACTCGGTGATGAATTCACATCAAAGTCGTCGGCACAGATACAATCGAAGATCTGACTTCAGGATTGCATCCATGCAAGATGGTGATTACGCAACCTGAATTACCGGCTTTGCCAAGTATTTAGTTGAGTATTCGTGAGTTGAACCATCACAACGATCTCCTTTTTTCGGCTGTCTTTATGGCAATAGTGTAGGTGAAGCCTAGGAACGCGTCAAGTATTTTTTGAAAAAAGTGCTTGAGTCACGAAAGTTTAGGGTGACACCAACCCGTCATGAGGTGAGCATAGCAGGTTAAAAATTGATTGAAAACAAATTTGCGTGAAGGGACGAGCAACGTGTATGCTATTTGCAATTAATTCTTATCAGATGAAGGAGCGGTGATCAGTGAAACGGTATCTGGCAGTGGCTGGTTTTGCTTTTTTAGGCGGCGCTAGTCGAGAGGGATTGGAGTTGTTGTGGCCGGTGAGTGGTCATTGGCTGTGGACGACGATGTTGATTAATATTGTTGGCGCATTTTTATTGACAATGGTGAACTTTTGGGCGGCAGAACGCCTGCCATTACCGAGTGAAGTTATCTTAGGGCTTGGTACCGGGTTTGTTGGTGCCTTTACGACATTTTCTAGCTTTTCACTGGAAATGGTTAAATTGCTTTCACGCCACTTCATTGGCAATGCAATGCTTTATGTCACGTTATCATTAGTTGGCGGTTTATGTGCCGCATTTGCTGGGCAAGTATTGGCAAAATGGTTAATGGCGCGGGCACAGCGTGGAGGTGAGTGGTGATGAGCAATGGTTTACTCGTTCTCTTGGCCGGGAGCGGCGCTAGCATTGGCGCAATGGTCCGGTACGCAGTGATGCAAGTCGCACAATTACCGATTAAACAGGCCCGTTTTCCTTGGACAACATTCGGGATTAATCTGTCGGGAAGCTTTCTGTTGGGTCTTCTGATGACGGGATCAATGCCGTTAGCAGCCAAGGTGTTAGTCGGGGCGGGAATCTTAGGAGGCTTTACCACATTCTCTACCATGGTTAACGAGGTGTTATTATTAGAACGTCAGCAGCAGCGTGTCATTGCCGTTTGTTACTTGTTAATGACAGTGCTAGGTGGGGTGGCGTTAGCCTGGCTGGGAACGATAATGGCGTAATTTTATTAAAGAGCGGTATACTTTGACAGCTTCGTAAAGTCTCAATTAAGACCTCAATGAGGACGTAAGGAAATGGTTGAAAGATGAAAATTGCGGTATTAACAGATAGCTCAGCGTATATTAATCAAACGGATTTGGATCAGTATCATATCTATGTCATCAATGATCCGGTTCTCTTTGGTCACCACGTCTACCACGAAAATGTTGATCTTGATGCAGCCAAATTTTATGCGCTACTCAAAACCGAGCATGAAGCACCGACTAGCTCACAGGCTTCTAATGGCGAGGTTCAACGTGTGTTAGATCAAGCAGTCGCTGATGGGTATGACACGGCGATTGTTGTCGGCATGTCCAGCGGTATCTCCGGCTTCATTTCAAATGTGACGAGCTACGCGCCGTCAGTTAAAAACATCGCGGTTCATGTTTGGGACTCCCGGATTGCCTGTGCGGGGGCTGGCAACCAAGTTTTGTTAGCAGCTGCCTTGGCGCAACAGGGCTTATCTGTGGACGAAATATTTGCGCGACTAGCTCAGCTACGTCAAACAACAAAAGTGATGTTCGTCGTGAATGATATGCGCCATCTTATGCGGACTGGTCGTATCTCCAATGGTCAGTCTTTGATTGGGGCCATGCTGCAAATTAAACCAATGTTAGCTTTTACTCCCGAAGGCAAAATTATTGCTGTTGGTCGGGAGCGGCAAATGAAACGAGCTTTTCAAACGATTCAAACGCAATTTCACGAAATTGTTGCCCAAACAGATTATCCGCTACGGGTCAGTATCGTTGACGCCAATAACCCAGACTTAAAAGCGCAATGGCTAGCAACTTCCCAAGCAAACTTTCCTCAGGTGACGTTTGAAAGTGGCATTATTGGGCCAATAATCGGGGTTCATACGGGTGAAAAAGCAATGGGGTTCATTTATGCACGAGACTGGCGAACATTATTGTAATTAACGGAGGCTCAATGAGCGAATCAGAACATGTCGATCAACCGATAGTTCGGCCAACAAGTTTAGTTTCTAGCCAAATTATTAATGGCGAAAAAGTCGGCTATGCAATACGTGAAGATCCGCGCAATGAAGCCGATACTGGTTGGCGGTTTTTCGCCACAACTGATCGAGATCCGCTAGCGACTCCCTTAGAGGAGCTGCCATTTAATTTCGTGGTCCTGTTACAACCAACCATCTGGGCAATTCGCGAACAGCCCGTGGGAAGTGTCTTAACGTGGCGCGAGCATGCTCAGCAGTGGTGGAATGTCACACTGGATCAACGAGTGAATTAATAAAAAGGTGAGCGAATGTGGCTGATAAAAATCTATGTGCGGGGATTACCTGCTTTGCTGGTGCTAGTGGCCCTGTTTGCCATGCAGAGTCGTGGGTTTCAAACGGTGTGGTCCTGGTCATGGTTGGATACGCTTTGCGTGATTAACTTTGGCTGTTTTTTCCCCTTTGTGGCAAAACGGCTTCATTTCACCGGTCAAAATCAGCCATCCTACACCGCACGGGCTTTGGATCGCCATGATCTCGATCAGCGAAAACAACGTGACCAAGCGAGTGATCATGATCGTTATGGTTATAAAACTAAGGCGCGGATGGATGTTCAAAGCCGTGATGATGCTGTCTTTTGGGGCGCCAATTTTGTGTTATTTGTGGTGGAAATTCTTTTAGCACCATTACTTTTCGTGGGTTGCTTACTGTGGCAAACCTGGTTCCGTAGGCGTTGATAACCAAGATGGTGGGAGGAACCAGGCGAGATAAACTTTGTCTCAATCATGCGTCGAAGCCTGCCAATTTCATTCAATATAAATAGCACTGCTTCCCAATTTTTACGGGAAACAGTGCTATTTTTGTTGGTAAACCGGTGTTATGACATAGCTCCGGTTAAATTTAGCCATCAAAAGTTGTTTAACGGCCGTGTTCTTCAGCCCATTTACCATGACGAATACTAACAACCATGTATAGGACCATCGCGATCGTGACCGATCTTGCTAAGAAACGCCCACCTTTACTGCGGGTGTTAAAGTTGTAGCCAAAACCAAATCGACGGGGAACAAATAATTTATGATAATCACGTTCAACAGGTTTCATAATAAAACCCTCCTTATTCGATACGTTACTTGCGTCGTTGACTTACTTGGCCCGTTCCAAAATCTTAATCAAATTGCCTTCGTAATCGTTAACGAAAATGGCTTGTAGGTCATCTTCTGGTGTCGGACCAGCGACAATGGGAACATAATAGTTTTGCAGGTGGTTAATTAAATCGTTGATTCGATCACGGGCGCGTAAAATCAGATCGGGATGATCGAGGTCAACGTGAGTGTCGTGAGCAGGGACTTGACGAAAAATTACGTTTTTACCAGCGACTGACACGGTTTCTAAACCGTTTGTTAAAACCGCGTCAGGCAAGTCAAATACCTCATGATAAAAGCGCCAGGCGCGCTGTGGATCGGTTACCGAGATTTCATAAGTATTGATGGTGCGAACATTCATTGGCCACCGCCCCTTTCACTAACTTAATTTAAGTGTAGCACAGGTTTTGGCAAAACCTGACTAATGAGCTTTGCTTACACGCTTTCTTAATGGGATTGAACGCTTTTTTATTCAGGCTTCAAAGCTGCCTTGTTTACGTTCGGTGTTTTGCTCTCAGCCATAGGTCTATGTTATATTAGTAGGCACGATTAATGGAACAAGACTGGGTAATTAAAGACTTAATTAAGCACTCGTTATTAACCGGTATGGGCGTGTTTCTCCTACCGGTTTTTCATTTAAGGCCCAGCATGACGGAGAAAAAGAGAGTAACTAACACATGAGTTTGCTAGAAGTTTCAAATTTATCAATGAGTTTTGCTGATAAAAATTTATATGAAGATGCGAGTTTTCAATTAGAAAAAGGGGAGCATCTAGGGATTGTCGGCCAAAACGGCGCTGGCAAATCGACGCTAATTAAAATTCTAACCGGGACTATTTTGCCGGTCACCGGCAGTATTAAATGGCAGAAAAATTTACGCATTGGCTATTTGGATCAATATGCGGATATTCCAGCAGGGATGACCTTGATTCAATTTTTGCACACCGCCTTTGCTGAGATGTACGCGATTAATGACCGCATGCAGGGCTATTATGCTGATTATGCGACGTCAATGGACGATCAATTGTTGGAAAAGGCCGGGCGCTTGCAAGATGAATTGGCAGCCCGGAATTTTTATGAGGTTGAAACAGAAATTGAACGGGTGATCACCGGACTAGGCTTGAACGAGATTGGTAAAGATCACGTGGTCTCAGAAATGTCGGGTGGGCAGCGATCAAAGATTATCTTGGCTAAATTATTGCTCGAAAATCCAGATGTGATTTTGCTGGATGAACCGACCAATTATTTAGACGTCGCCCATATTCAATGGCTCGAAGACTATTTAAATGGCTATGAGGGCGCTGCCATGATTATTTCCCATGATTATGAGTTCCTTGAAGCCGTCACAAATGCAATTTGTGATGTTTCATTTGGTCAAATCACCAAATATCGGGGTAGCTTTAAAAAGGCAATGAAGCAAAAGGAAGAGAAGCGAGAATTTCAAGAAAAGGCTTATGAGAAACAGCGAGTCGTGATTGAGAAAAATGAACGCTTGATTTCAAAGTTCAAAGCCGGCTCGCATGCTAACTTAGCCAAGTCGCGAGAAAAGATGCTCAACCGGATGGACCGCATTGATCCACCGGCTGACAATTTACGTGCTCGCTTTGATTTTCCATACCTAGACACTGGTTCGCAGAATGCGCTAGTGGTCCGTAAACTGTCGGTTGGCTATGAACACCCGCTGTTAGCTCCGGTGACATTTACCCTTGGTACTGCTCAAAAGATTGCCTTTGCTGGATTTAACGGTGTCGGGAAATCAACGCTGATTAAATCAATTTTGGGGATGCTCAAACCATTAAGTGGTGAGGCCGAGTTTTCACCGTCTGCGAAAGTGAACTACTTTAGCCAAGACTTGGTGTGGGACGATGATTCAAAGACACCATTGCAGACGATTCAGGATCAATTTCCAACCATGCTACCGAAGACGATTCGGACAAAGCTGGGCGCTGCTGGGATTAATGCCGCTAACGTCATGAAACCGATGAATTTATTATCTGGTGGGGAACAAACCAAGGTTAAGTTAGCCATTATGGAATTAACGCCGGCTAACTTTTTAATTATGGATGAACCGACCAACCATCTAGATGATGAGACCAAGGCGGCCTTGAGTGACGCTTTGCGACGTTTTCGTGGTAACTTGATTATGGTTAGTCATGAAGCTGGTTTTTATGATGCGTGGATTGATGAAACCTTAAACGTGGAGAAACTTAGCTTAAGAAAATAAGCATAATCGGCTTGCATAGTGATGACTAGTAAAGATTGATGAGGGAAAGTTGATGCCAGATTTAACTGAAGTGCGAGATCAGACCTTGTCATTAGACCAGGTAGAGGCAAATACACGCTATTTTAACTGCCAATTTACCGTGTCAAACTTACCGATTCGCCTGATGGATGTGATTTTCGAACGCTGTCACTTTGAACAAAGTAACTTTGATGAAGCTGAATTAGTCCACGTGCGGCTGGATCATGTTCAATTAGCAAATACGGCCTGGCGCCAAACGCGCTGGTACGATTGTCAGGTGCGCAATGTTCAATTGGCAGGCGGTGACTTCAGCGGGGCGGTATTCAAGCAAACGCGGTTTACGGCTAGTAAGCTAACTTACGCAAATTTCAGTGAAGCCCAGTTAACGAGTAGTCAATTCGCGGATTGTGAGTTAAGTGAAAGTGTGTTTCAAGCCGTAACGATCAAACAAGGCTTGCCATTTAATGGTTCACGATTGACTAACGCTGACTTTACGGAGACGCGGTTAGCAGGAATCGATTGGCACAACGCGGAGTTTGAAACTTTACTGGTGAGTGCTGATTTAATTAAGGGCCTGATTGTCAACGAATTTCAGGCAGCGCAGTTGATCGGTTTATTTGGCGTAGAAATTCAATCTTAAATGTTCCAAAATAAGCTGGTAACACGAAGAAACCTCGATCAGAGTTTGGATAACGCCCACTCTGACCGAGGTTTTTTGTTTGTCGAGCTGCACCAGCCTATTGTCTGCGCCTAGCCCAGGTCGCCTAATTGGCAAAAATCGCCAACCAGACAACCTCAGCTAGTGCTCGACACCACCCGGTTGGTTGCGCTCTGAGCTGTTTGTCGAGCTGCACCAGCCTGATCCTTGCGCTTAACCTGCCAGCAACAATTGGCAGAAAGCGCCAATCATTGCTGACTAGTTAATGCTCAGGATCACCCAGCTGGTTGCGCTCTGATTTTTTTAGATTATGGTCGCTTAGACGGCCGAAAATCCAGAACTTGTAAGCTAATGACGAGAATTAGAATCGCGCCACTTAACATAAGAATGCCTAAGCGATCATCATGTTGGGCAATTAGGAGTCGAACCATGGCAGTGATACCCACGTAAATAAAGTTATGTAAAGGAATCTTATGACCAACGCGAAAGTAATCAACAACTAATGAAATCAATTCGAAGTACAAGAAAAATGCGAGGACGACTTCAGCTACGCTAGCAAACGTCGCTGCTGTTTCATGAGTGGTCACTAATAGAGCTAAGTAGTAGAGTTCCCGAAACATGAAAATTGTCAGTAGCAGGGCAATGAGCAGCATACCACAGCTAAGCGCAAATTCGATGATACGAATGATGCGTTTATCGAACATGATCGTCACCTCCACTAATATTTAAAAGTCCTTTACTTAGGAGTGTATCGATATCAGTTAATTAAAACAAGTGAGGTGCTGGCGCCATCGACGGCAACTTTTGAATAGAGAGAGCTTAGACGCTTAGTTGATTAAGTTTTTACATATTGTGGCGATCGCCCAACCGCAACTTTTTATGAACCGGTGCGGCATTTGCGCAAGTCTATTAGCCTGCAAGTCCATTACCCAAAGTGACTTTCGTTTCTGTGATAAACTTGCTATACTGAATAAAGTTTTTAATCAATTTTTAATTTGATCAGAGAAGGGGTTTTCTAATGACTGTAAAACAGCACAATGTTCAGTTAGCCGGCGGTGCTAGTAGCGCTGATGAAGGCACGGCCGCGGTTAAAGACGATCTATACTTAGGCGTCAATGGGGAATGGCTGAAGACAGCCAAAATTCCTGCCGACAAGCCGACCACTGGTGGGTTCGCCGATTTGGCCGACCAAATTGAAAAAACCTTGATGACTGATTTTGATGCGATGTTAAATGGCGAGGTGGCGCCTAACAACGTATTGTTAGCCAACTTCATCAGTTACTATCGCCTAGCTAGCGATTATGAAACCCGTGAAAAACTTGGCTTTTCACCGCTCCAGCCTTTAATTGAGCAGGTCCAAGCGTTGCAAAATTATCAAGATTTACAGCAACAGCTGGTTGCGTTTTTGCGTGATGGAATTGGCGACCCATTTCCAATTGGTGTCAGTCCAGATATGAAGGACACCAAGCACAATGCGTTGTATGTCGAAGCACCATCACTGATTTTACCGGACACAACTTATTATGAAGCAGGCAATGAGGCTGGCCCTAAATTACTTGAGGTCTTCCAGGTGATGATGAGTAAGCTGTTTAAATTGGCAGGCTTTGATGAAGCGACAACTAAGACGACCCTGGACCAAGCGTTAGCTTTAGATGCGAAGATGGCCGCTCATGAAAAGAGTAGCGAAGAAAAGGCTGATTATCCGAAAATGTACAACCCACAATCACTGACTGACTTTGCTCAATCCAGTTCTGTGATCGATCTGAAAGCGTATATTGACGAAGCCTTGGCGGGTCGGGTAGACCGTGTTATTGTGACCGATCCCAAGTATTATGCCGCCGTAGACGACATTATTAGCGCCGACAATTTTGCTGAGGTGAAGAGTTGGCTGTTGGTCAACGTTGTCTTTAACTGGACAGGTTACTTGACGGATGATGCACGGGTCATTCATGGCGAATTTCAGCGAGCACTATCTGGTAGCAAGTCGGCTTTTAGTCCCCAAAAGGGGGCCTATTACCTCGCTTATCGTCGATTTAATATGGTTGTCGGGGATTATTATGCGCGAAAATACTTTGGCGCACGGGCCAAAGCAGATGTTGCCGAGATGGTCCACCGGATGATCGCTGTCTATAAACAGCGTTTGGCGACTAACGATTGGCTGAGCGAGGCGACGCGACAACAAGCCATCGTTAAGTTAGATACCTTGATTCCAAACGTCGGTTATCCCGATAAAATTAGCCCACTGTACGCTAAATTGGTGGTGACACCAGCCAGTGATGGTGGAACGCTATTTGATAATGCATTGAAATTCAGTCGACTGGCAACGCAGGATAATTTTGATCAAATTGACCAACCTGTTGATCGAACGATGTGGGCCGACATGGACCCGGCTACCGTTAACGCTTACTACGATCCGTCGAACAATATCATTGTTTTTCCAGCGGCAATCTTGCAGGCACCGTTTTATAGTTTGTCTCAGACCAGTGCGGAAAATTTTGGTGGGATTGGGGCGGTCATGGCCCATGAGATCTCGCATGCCTTTGATAACAATGGTGCGCAATTTGACGAATACGGCAATATGCACGATTGGTGGACTGAAGCCGATTTGAAACATTTTCAGGGCTTGACGCAAGCCATGATCGATGAATTTGATGGTCTACCATTTGCTGGCGGTCACGTTAACGGTAAGCTGGTTGTTTCTGAAAATGTGGCTGACCAGGGTGGACTGAGTTGTGCGTTAGAGGCGGCTAAAGCTGACACCGATTTTGACGCCGTCGCGTTCTTTACAAATTGGGCCAAAGTCTGGTGCATGAAAGCTAGCGAGGCTTATGAGCAATTGCTCTTGAATATTGATGTGCATGCGCCACACAAATTGCGGGCTAATGTACAGGCACAAAATTTAGCTGATTTCTATACTGCTTTTGACGTGCATGAGGGTGATGGCATGTGGTTAGCGCCAGCAGATCGCGTCCAAATCTGGTAAGTGACTAGCTGGCGATGACAAACAATTGTTGTCATGGAGCAGACATGCTAATCTGAATGCAGTGAATGAGTAAACTGGAGGAATTAGTCATGGCAGAACGTTTTTATGTGGAAGTTGCTGGTCACCGAACAGATTTTTCGGCAACGGCTCTTGAAGCAAGTGCACCAATGTTGCTACGATTACAAGTCAAAGACGGTGCCTATTTGGATGAAATTCGCAATGTTCTTACCACCGATGATGCGATTCTTGTTTGGAAGGGGACAACCTTTGGTAAGGGCCAACTTGGTTTCACATATGGACCGGATTGGTTACCAGGGGCGGTTTCCTCAATTGATATCTATGATTGCAAAAAGGGTTAAAACAGCACTGGCTTAATAATCAACTCGTGATGTAGGATGGGTTTGTAAAATCCTCAATTTTCCGTGATGAATTTCGGAGAATTGGGGATTTTTGAGTGACATTATGTTCAGCAGATCAGTCAGATTATTCATAATTTTATAAAAAATAATTTACTTTTACTTATAAATAAGATAAACTGTCGATTAATATAACACGGCATTAACTTTTTAACTTTTATCAGTGATGGCTAAGGAGGCTTCGCCAGATGACTAGATCAAAGATCATTAACTGTGATTTTCGACAAGGATATGCAACACGAACAGTGAGCAACCATTCGCAAGTCGTTCGCGTCATAAAACCAACAGTATCTAAGCTGTCCGAGCGCCAACTGTCATGTTTACAACGATACCACCAGGCCACGATCATTCCCCGCGGCTAGCTGGCGTATATCGGCGGACCCTTGTATAATTGAAGTTACACTTTGTCGCGGGTAACGGATCAATTAAGGGGTTAACATGAACGCCACAGCACAAACAATTTTAAAAGAAAAATTCGGGTACGATGAGTTTCGTCCGGGACAAGCTGCCATTATTGATAAGGTGTTAACGCATCAAAATGTCTTGGCGGTGATGCCGACCGGGGGTGGCAAGTCGTTATGCTACCAAATTCCGGCGTTGTTATTGCCTGGGCTAACGATCGTTGTATCGCCATTGATTTCTTTGATGAAGGATCAAGTGGATGCATTAGCGGAAAATGGTATTCCCGCGACTTTTATCAATAGTACGTTATCTTATGGCGAAATTGAGGCTCGTTTGCAACAAGCGGCAATGGGACAAGTCAAGTTAGTGTATCTTGCACCAGAACGGTTAGATGATGAGCGGTTCTTAGCCGAGTTGAGTGATCTCAATATTTCACAATTGGCGATTGATGAGGCACACTGTATTTCGCAATGGGGCCATGATTTTCGGCCTAGCTACTTGAATCTCATGCAGACTGTACGACAATTTCCTTCGAATCCGGTGGTGATTGCCCTGACTGCGACGGCCACGAAAAAAGTGGCACAAGATGTCATGACGCGACTTAACATCAATCCCGCAAACGAGGTAACGACTGGATTTGCGCGAGACAATCTCTCATTTCAAGTTGTCAAAAACCAAAATAAAGAAGCTTTTTTATTAGCGTATTTAAAGGCGAACCCCAATGCGGCTGGCATTATCTATGCTAGTACGCGCAAGGAAGTTGCCCGTTTGGCTCAGTTGCTGGTTCATAAAGGCATTAAAGCCGGCATGTATCATGCGGGGATGAGCGAGGCTGAGCGTAATCAAAATCAAGAGGCCTTTCTTTATGATCGCCTACAAGTCATGGTCGCAACGAACGCATTTGGTATGGGTATTGATAAGAGTAATGTTCGGTTTGTAATTCATTATCAAGTTCCAGGCAATTTAGAAGCCTATTACCAAGAAGCCGGACGGGCAGGCCGTGATGGACTACCTAGTGAAGCAATCCTACTGTATCAACCAGCCGACTTACAGATTCAGCATTTCTTTATTGATCAGTCGGAGATGGCGCCTGAATTTAAAACCCGCGAATACCTTAAATTACAAGAAATGGCTAAGTACGCGAATACAGAAGGTTGTTTGCAACGCTATATTCTGGGCTATTTTGGTGAACAGGCGGTGGACTGTGGCCACTGTGGCAATTGCTTGGATGGCCGGGATCAAATCGATGTCACACTCGATGCCCAAAAAGTTCTGTCATGTGTTTTGCGAATGCGGGAACGGTATGGTAAATCGTTAATTGCGCAGGTTCTGACCGGGTCGCGAGTCAAACGGATTCAAACGGAACATTTTGACCAATTATCAACTTATGGTTTGATGAAAGAACGACCGCAAAAAGAGGTTGCCAATTTGATTGACTTTCTGACGAGTGGTGGCTATTTGCAACAGGTTGGTGGTGAATACCCGACACTGCATGTCAGTGAACTGGGGGCTAGTGTCTTAAAGGGCAAGGCAAAAGTCTTGCGACGTGGCGCGGTTAAAGCGAAACGGACGGTTTCAGTGGATAACGATTTGTTCGAGTCCTTACGTCAATTACGATTGAATTTTGCTGAACAGCAGCACGTACCGCCATACGTTATTTTTTCAGATAAAACCTTGCAAGCCTTTTGTGAAGAATTGCCAAATAGTAATTTAGCGATGCTGTCTATTAAAGGCGTTGGTCAAAATAAACTGGAGAAATACGGTGACGCATTCCTCAACGTGATCCAAGAATATCGAGCGGAAAATGCTAGCACGTCTGGTGTGAACTAATCCTTTACCATTGTTGTCGCACAACTAAATTAGTTTTAATCATCAGTAAAAACGCCACTGTTGTCCAAAATCGGGCAACAGTGGCGTTTGTGTGTCAAACTTTATTTAATTTTCCGAGGTTGAGGAAACGGAGTCGTTTAGTGATTGACGGCGCCGAAGTAGGTGAATTGCTAAGCCAATCAATGCGCCAATTGTTGCTGGCACGAGCCAGCCCATACCAAATTGTGCCAAAGGGAAGTGAGCTTGCTGAAAGGCCGTCATCGCTTTACCAAATGCGCTTTGGCTAACAACCGGCGGAAAAGCGGTGATCATGTCGAAAAAGGCTGGTACAACCGTGAAAGCCACGACAAATCCGTAAACCACGGCATCTCGATGAAACAAGGGCGACGTGATCGATAGGAGGATTAACACCATTGATAATGGGTATAAGAACATTAAAAAGGGTGTGGACCAAGAAATAATCAGATTCAATCCGACATTAGCCGTTAAGAATGAGGCAAGTGTCGTCACCTTCAGCCAAGTTAGATAACTAATTGCGGGAAAGTGTTTGTGGAAGTCTTGGGCGAAAGCGGCTACTAAGCCGATAGCCGTGGTTAAACAAGTGATCGTGATTAAAGCAGCTAAAATTCCTTGACCAGCGATGCCAAGATAATGATTAACCAGCTGATCAAAAGTTACGCCACCGTTGGCCGCGACCTTGAACTGACCCAATGACATCGCTCCGATCACAATCAGCAGTAAATAAATAACCGCTTCAAAGGACATCGAGAATAGGCCGGCCCGCGCGGTGACAACAGCAATGTCATTGGGTTTACGTTTACCAAGCGAACGAATCGCGGCAACCACGGTTACACCAAAGGCTAAGCCAGCTAACGCATCCATCGTGTTGTAACCTTGGAGAAAGCCGTTGAAAAATGCATCGTGAACATAGGCGGTGGTAACGGCTTGTTTGGTAGGTTGACCCAGTGGTTTCAAAAATGCGAGCAAGAAAATAAGGCTTAATAATACCAGGAAGACGGGGTTGAGCAATTTGCCTAAATTCGCGACAATCTTGTTCTGTTCAATCGAAAAGAAATAAGCTAAGCCAAAAAATGCGGCGGAAAAAAGCAACAGACCTAATGTTTGAAAATGTGTTGGGACTAACGGGGCAATTCCCACCGTGTAGGAAACGGTGGCCGTCCGCGGCGTGCCAAAGAATGGGCCAATGGTGCCGTGGATGAGCACCATAAAAGTTAGGGCAAACCAAGCTCCTAAGGGTCGACCAATATCGTAAACACCTTCTGCGCGGGTCATACTGATCGCCAGTACAGAAAGTAACGGCAAGAGAACAGCGGTTACTAAAAAGCCGGCAGTTGCGCTCAGCCAGTGTGCACCTGCAAGTTGGCCTAAGTGCAATGGAAAAATCAAATTGCCGGCACCAAAGAATAAGGCAAATAACATTGAACTGACCATCGCATATTCGCGACGGGTGAGTTTGTGATCGGTTAAATCCATAAGTAAAACCCCTTTCCGATAATGGCAAGTAATGAGAAACAAAAAAACGTCCTTGATCAAACGAGTTCGTTTGATCAAGGACGTTTACGCGTGGTACCACCTTTATTTACAGACTCCTCACGAAGCCTGCCTCTTCAGGTACGTGGCAGTTAACCAGATACCCTAGCTCTGTAATGGGAGCTCCCACTGATCACTCCGATCGTGATCAGCGCTCAAAGATGATCTTCGCTTTTGTGGTTTTGACGTCCTTTCACCTAATGACGCTCGCTTAGCTAAACCAACAAAAGGTACTGTTCTTATCAACGCGTTTTTGTTTCATTAATTTTTAATGTGCTTATTATGCTTTCATCATCTTTTAATGTCAAGCTCATTTTTAAAAAATTTTGATCAACGTGACTCCAACCATCATGATCATTAGACCAATCACTTTCAAAGGCACAATCGGACTGCGCTTAGCACCTAGTAAACCAAATTGGTCGACGAGCAGCCCCCCGACAATCTGGCCTAACAAGACAACAACCACGGTCAGACCAGTCCCGATGATGGGCACCAGATAGACGTTACCTAGGACGAAAAGTGCCCCGATAAAACCGCCAAACCAGACCCACCATGGTTCCCGTGTCAAAGCACCAACCGGTAGACGAAGTGAGTGATTCTGCCAAAGGACAACCGCTAGTAACAGTATGGTACCGACAATAAAGCTGACATATGCACCCTGGATCGGCGAATTTAATAATTGGCCGAGGTGACCATTGATGGCCGTTTGGCACGCGGCGAATGTACCGAATAAAATCCCTAATAATTGCCATAGCCAGCGGGTTGGTTCACTGCGACGGGCGTCTGCTTCAGCCGCCCCTTGATAGGTCGTTTTGCGGGCCCGTTCAGGCAAGACAACCGCGAACACAATGCCAATGATCATTAACAGGGTGCCCAAGGCTCGTAACCAAGTCAAGGCATGATGACCACTGCCAAACAAAGCTAAGTCATCAATCACCAAACCGGCAAAAATTTCGCCGACCATGGGCATTAAGACCGTTTGAATGCCCCCTAGTTTAGGAAATAGAAGGATGTTACCGGTTAAGTAAATAACACCTAATACACCTCCCAACCAGATCCACCACGGATGGCTACCGAAAAAGTTACCGGCAATCAGGAAGGTGTGTCCCGTGAACAACAACATGCCGGTCAGCAGAATCGTGCCCATTAGAAAAGAGACCAATGATGCAAAATATGGTGATTTTAAAACGCCTTGTAATCGGGAATTGACCGCGGTTTCAATGGGCAGGGCAATTCCGATGATGATGGCTAATGAAATGGCTAACATAAATTTTCCCCCGTTACAGTAAACTCATTCAATGGTAACACGTCATTTGATGGGGATGTAAGCAGGAAACGCGATTATGCGTGATGCTGAACGTAAGTTGTCAGTTGAATTTGAGCCGTGAATTGACCGAACTCGAAAAAGCACCGATCTTCTAAAATTTTGTAGAAGATCGGTGCTTTACATTGGCCGTTAATATTGATTCACACTGGCCAGCAATTAGTCGTTAAAATTACCACTTTCAACGTCCTTGATAAACTTCGCTAAGTGATCGAAGTAGACGGGCGCATTGTCAATCATGTGGTGGTGGCCCCCATTAGGTGTGGTTTCCAGCCGAGCATGAGGAATCAATGTCTGCATCGTCTTGGCTGTTTCAACAGGCATCGTTTCATGTTCACCAAAGGTTAATAAGGTTGGTACGGTGATGTTGTGGAGCTGATCACGGAAATGCCAGTCCTTTAACTTACCAGTCACGACGAATTCGTTATCACCTTGGAAAGCATTGTAGACCGGAGTCGCCATCGTCGAAATTAAGTGAGCAATGGCCGGTGGCTGTTTACGATCAACGTAGCCTCGATTTAAGACATCTACGTCATCTTGATAACGTTTGTTGTCATAATCATTAGTCGCTTCACATTGCTTCATGTAAGCGACTTCTTCAGCAGGCAATGCTTGTTCGCGAACTTGATTAATATGCGTGACATATTCATCGATTTCGTCCACCATCGATGAAATAATTGCGCCTTTAAGGTGGTCACCATATTTTACGGCGTATTCTTGAACCAACAACCCGCCCCAACTCTGTCCGATGAGATAGAAGTTATCGATCCCAAGCTTCTGCCGAACTTCTTCAACTTCATCGAGGAAGTATTCGTAAGTCAAATATTTATCGGCAGTGGCTTGGTCGGAATAATCAGGTTGATCCGAGTAAAACGAACCAAGTTGATCGTACATGTGGACACTGACATTTAAACCTTGTTTGCCTAATTCTTCGGCAAAATTTTCCCAGTATTCGTGGTTGCCACCAGGACCACCGTGCAAACATAAAAGATGAATGTCGCCAGTGCCCTGGGTGTTTGTCCACAAATGATACCCATTATCGAGGGTCATAATCGTGGTGCCTTGTTTCATTAGGGTAGCCTCCTGATTTCAAACCATCATGGTGATTGAAGTAACATAAGACCATGTCGGTTTGTTTTAAAGATAAAACGGTTGCACCGTTGCTATTAGTGTAGCACGTTTAACTTTTGCTGCACGTGACAAAAGGCAGGATAATTTGTGCAAACTAAGGTCAAGTCCGCTAAAATAGTAGTAATAGCATGAGTTGAGAAAGGGTGACGAACATGAATGTTTGGGAGAATTATCGAGCTAGTTGGCAACAGATATTTAACTATCATGGTAAGACCCGTCGCCGGGATTTTTGGGCGGCGATTATTGGGATGGCGCTCGTGACGCTCGTGGTGAGCCTACTGCTGAGTCCGGCACTGACGATGAGTGGCGGCATAGCGGTGAGCGTACGCCTTATTTTAGATCTCTTTTTTATCGCCCAGTTTCTTCAATATCTGAGTCTTTCAGTGCGCCGGCTCCACAGTTTACGGCTGCCAGGTGAGTATCAGTGGTTAATGCTGTTACCAGGGTTACATATGATTGTGTTGCATGCCTTGCCAGAAGCTGAACAAGATCACCGGGCACCGTGGTATCACATGATTGATGCTGACAATCAGCCGACTTCACTAGTTGTGGACCATCGCGGCTACGTTCACGGTATCTTGGGAAATGCGTTCGGTTACACTTGGCGCAACTTTTTTAATTTTCGTGAGACGACTTCGCGCGGAAACTACTTATGGGCGCGCGTGGCTTGGGGCATTTTCGGCACGATTTATGGGATTCTTTTGGCAATTGGCCTGTTTATCAGCGCAGTCTTGATGTTCGGGCGGAGATTAAGTGAGGCTGCGCTACTCGGGGGAACATCCAATTGGCAGGGAGTGGCCGGACCACTAGTTCTATTGGCGATGTTGGGCATTGCATTGAGTTTGCCAGTTTGGTTGCCCAAGTTAGCCTTGATGGCTCGACGATTGCATGATCAACAATTGAGCGCTGGTTGGGTGTTCTTGGCGTTAGCCGGTCGGATCGGCCAACTGATTTTGTTGTTATTAACGCTATTGCCGGCCAGTCTAAATCAGACCAAATATCCAGCAGCTGACGGTGGTGCCATTGATGATGGTGCTCTTGATGATCGTAGCAACGAACAAAAGTCAGCGGCGGTCACACCGCCAGTCGAAATTTTTTATCCCACCAGTATGGTGACAAGTGAAGCAAGCCAGAGCGCGGTTGGATCTGGCTCTGGTGGATCAGAACAGTCGCTAGCTCCAGATGCAACATCAGCAAGTGAGTCACACCATGATGATCAAGCGTAAACGAGCTAGGTATGCCCAATTATTAGTTCTTCTATTGGCGGTATTATTGGTTGGCTGCGGGTCGTCAAAGAAAACACCACGCTCGGCTAATCGTCAACCAACCGCGGTGACCAATTTGAAGCTGTCGGTTGGGCATTCAATCGATGCCTTGCCATTATATGTAGCGGCGCAGCAAGGTTATTTTACTGCTCGTCATTTAAAGGTCACATTAACAGTTCAGCCCAACGCCAGTGAACGGGTCACTGCGCTTCAAAACCACCAGCTTGATGGGACCATCGTTGGTATTCCTGAGCTAATGTCGGCTAATTCAGGTAAGGCCGCTGGGAAAATCGTGAGTTTAACCACGAATTACGTGACGATCATGACGACTAATGCCAATGTCACATCGCTGGCCGATTTAAATGGCGGTCAAGTGGGAGTGGTCGCATCGTCAACGGCCGCGTATGCTACCACACAGTTATTAGCTCAGGCTGGACTAACAGATACTGTCACGATTCAAAACTATGCGAATGAAGCTGAGCTATTGACTGCTTTAAATAGTGGAGCTGTGACAACGATTAGTTTGCCGGATCCAGCGGCGAGTCAGTTACGACGCAATGGTGCTCGTTCGATTGCTCAGACTAAAGTTGGTCAAGCTAATACCGCATTGGTGGTAAATCAAGCAACCCTAGCTCAATCTTCGGCAGCCGTACGCCAGTTCATACGCGCCTATAATCAAGCCGTTCGTTGGTTGAATAGTCACCCTAATAGTCTTGATTATCAGACGATTCTGACACAAAAACTTGGATATCCTGCGGCACAGATATCGGCGTTAGCGTTACCGCGATTTCAAACGGCTAGTGTTGTCTCCACCAAAACGATCGACGAAGTGCATGATTGGTTAACACAGACTCAACCGGATCTGAACTTAGCACCAAGCGCAACTTATCGAAGTTCATTATTGACACCGAAAAAATAAAAATGAGGCGATTTAGACATGATTAACGTGTTAAACTTCGTCACGACCTTTGCCGTGGCAGTATATGGGATTTGGATTATTGTAGCCGCTCAGTTAAAGAAGTCTCGGCCAGCCCAACAATTTCAATTGTGGTTGTTACTGGGCGGAATTTTAATCTTATGCCAGGTGCTGTTTACCAAAGAACGTTTGCTGGGTGTTTTACTGTTACTGAGTGGCTGTATTGTCGTTTCGGTCGTGGCGTATTTAATTGACCGGCAAAACCATGCCCAAATTAATTGGCGGGTACATAGTTTGCGCGCATTAGGTGAACTGGTGCTAGTTGTGTGGGCCTGGTTTGTTGGTTGAGCGTTTTAATTAAGGTCTAGCCTTGGATCAAATTAGCTGCAATGCTGGATGCCATGTTCAGGATCACCACACATTCGTCGATTTCATAATAACGATTAAATTTGCTCCTTTAGATTAGAATCATTATAATAAAAGGTGAATGATTGAACTGTAGAGGAGGTCCAACCATGCATAATTATCGAAGATTGTGGAGTGTTTTAGTCGCGAGTGCTGTGGCCCTAGTTTTAGCGTTTGTCTTTTCTCAACCGATATTAGCTCAGTGGCTGATTACGATCACTGGGTCGTTGCTCGCTTTGTTAATGTTGTGGGATATGATTCAGACCTTAAAAGACGGTCAATTTGGCATCGATTTATTAGCTATTACTGCGGTGGTGGCGACATTGGCAGTGGGTGAATATTGGGCGGCCATGATTGTGTTAATGATGTTAACCGGTGGTGATGCATTAGAAGATTATGCCGCCCACAAAGCTAAACGAGAATTGAAAACATTGTTAGATCAAACACCGACCAACGCCCATCGAAAGACTGAAAATGGTTTGGCAGAGGTCAACGTTGATGATGTTAAAATCAATGATGTGTTGGTTGTCAAACCCAGTGAACAGGTTCCAGTCGACGGTCAGGTGCTCAGTGGAGAAAGTCTGGTCAATGAAGCTAGTCTGACGGGTGAGTCAACCCCGATTGAAAAGAGCGCTGGCGCAGAATTAATGTCCGGAACGATTAATGGGGATACAGCTTTGACAATGCGTGTCACTAAAGTGGCCGCGGATAGTCAATATCAGGGAATTGTTCACTTAGTTCGTGAATCTGAGGCAAGACCCGCACGATTTGTTCGTATGGCAGATCGTTATGCGGTGCCCTTTACTTTAGTGGCCTATGTGATCGCTGGGCTCGCTTGGTGGTGGTCTGGCGATCCAGTTCGTTTTGCACAGGTTTTGGTCGTTGCTTCGCCGTGTCCGCTGATTTTGGCGGCACCGATTGCGTTAGTTTCAGGAATGAGTCGAACTAGTCGTCACGGAATTATTGTGAAATCTGGTACAACATTAGAGAAGCTAGCCAAAGCCAAGACGTTCGCGTTTGACAAGACGGGTACGATTACGAGTGGCTGTTTGAGCGTTAAGCAGGTAGAAGCGTGTGCGCCATGGACTGCCGAACAAGTCCTACAACTGGCCGCTTCTGCTGAACAGCAATCGACGCATATTTTAGCGCGTTCATTGACCGCTGCTGTGACAACGTTGCTGCCTGTGAAAGATGTTAGTGAGGTGACAGCGTTCGGTGTTGCCGCAGTGGTAGATGGACATCAAGTGAAAGCAGGAAAAGCAGCTTTTGCTGGCGCGTTAACAAGGGTGGACAGTACAGCGATCTATGTCAATATTGACGGAAAATATGCGGGGGTCATTAGTTTAGCCGATCATATTCGCCCGGAAGCAACGACAACGATGAGTATGCTGCACCACTTGGGCGCAAAGCGATTGATGATGATTTCGGGAGATCAGCAGGCAATTGCAAATCAGATTGCTCAAGAAGTTGGCATCGATCACGTGGATGCTGAGAAATTGCCTGCTGAAAAAATTGCCGTGTTGGCTAAATTAACACCCGCGCAGCGACCAGTTGTGATGATTGGTGACGGCGTTAACGACGCGCCATCGTTAGCTATGGCTGATGTCGGAATTGCGATGGGCGCCCATGGGGCAACGGCTGCCAGTGAATCTGCCGATGCGGTTGTTTTAAAAGATGATTTAAGTAAAGTTGCAGCAGTAACACTGATTGCACAGGATACAATGGTCATCGCACGTCAAGCGGTGCTTATTGGAATTGCGATCTGTACGGTCCTGATGGTAATTGCTAGCTTTGGCGTCATTCCGGCAATTTTCGGGGCATTGTGTCAAGAACTGGTCGATACAGTTACAATATTGTATGCCCTCCGTGCTCGTACTGGGCGTCGTGATGTGCAGACCCTGGACACGAATGTGAAACAATCAGGTGAGACAGTTAAGTCTGATCTCCCACAGCTAAACGTTGCGAAATGATGACGTTACAGTTAATCCAATGCGTATATTGATGTAAAAACAGCCGCCAATTCATGATGAATTTGGTGGCTGTTTTTTAGTTAAGTCAGACAATGACTTTATTTAAAGGGGATGTCGATAAAACTTTGATCTAAGACGATTGAATAGCGTAGGTCTTGATTGCCACGAACGGTCATGCCAAAGTCGGTCGCATAGACCACGAGACCGAGCTGGTGACCGGCGGCCAGGTGATAGAAGGTTGGTTGTAATTGAATATCAACATCGTAGAACTGATTAGGTTTTAGATCGTCATTTTGCCAAGGATGTTGGCGATTTTGTAGATTGATGTGCCCTTTAGTGATCATTTTGAAGGGCGTGGTGGAATTGGCTAGCGTGAATTCACGCAGGGCGTCCTCACGCCAATGATAACCTAAATCCAGACCATGGGCGTTTAGAGTCGTTGGCGAGATATTGAGCCGCTTTGATTGACCGTAGTCGACGAGTTGAAAACTCAAAAGACCTAATGACTGGTTGACAGCTACTGAGACGTGGACTGCAACATTACCGTCGATGGTACGGTCCTCGGCAAACTGGCTGGTCTTCATTAACAGGCGGGCATCGGCTAAATTGTTCTTACTGTCCGTTAGTAAATCTTGTTGCCACTGATCGTTATGGTCACGGTATTGATTAAAGATAGCCTCGGGTAATTGATCATTAAATGACTGGGCACTGTGGGCGGCCGGAGCATCCACCAAGGCGTCATTAGCAAAGAAGTAACGTTGCTTGGGTAAGCTTGGTTCCGCCCAATCTTGATAAGGTGTCCACGTCTCTGGCGTCAGATTATCTTGAATTAAAACGTCAGGTAAGACAGTCGTGGCGCCATTATCAAGACCGTATAATTCATGACTCAACCATAGATTCATCATATCTGTGTAGTCTAATGATCGAAATGCATTGATGTAGATGTGTTGGCCCTGATGGAGAATGATCTTTTTAGTGATCGGCAAGTCCCGAAGCCCCGACCATAGACGCTCAACATTACGGGGTTTGACGTTCCAATCGTTGAGACCGTGTACCATAATGATGTCGGCTTTGATCTGGCGGAGGTTCTTTCGATAGTTACGTTCATCCCAAAAACGATTGTAATTGCCGCTTTCCCGATCCATGCCGGCCTGTAAAGCCGCTAGCTCGGCATCAAAGATCGGTTTGATTCGTTGGTAATCAGCTGGTGCCGACATCCGACTGAAGGTTTCAACAGCTAAGACGTCCGCATCTTCACCTGGAAAGCCACCAGGTGCCACCACTAAACCATTTTCGCGATAATAGTCATACCACGATGAAATCGCGGCTTCGGAAATAATCGTCTTTAGACCATCAACGCCGGTCGTTGCAGCCGCGGTTGCCAAAGTACCTAAATAAGAACGACCTGTCATCGCGATACTGCCATTGCACCACCAAGCTGTGATAGCCACTTGATCCGTGCGATTTGTAAAGGCTTTTCGCGATCCATTAAGCCACTCAATGATCGCCACTGTGGCCTGTGTCTGCTCAACAGACCCACAAGTTTGCACGCCATCGGAATCTAAGGTTCCGATACCAGCTGCGTAAACCGCTGCAAAGCCGCGGGCTAAGAAGTAGTCATTTAAAGTATAACTGGCTTCACGCCCAAACGTTTCCTCGGCGATGGTCGTTTCCGCATTGACGCCACGTGGCTGAGGCAGCGCATCGGCCTGATCGGGTTGATAAGCAATCTCCTCATAACGCGTTTGATTCGGCGTTTTAGCCGTTAAAGCCACGTTGACATTGTGGGTTATGGCCTCACCGGCTTCGTCATTAGTGCCTTGGTTATATGGACTGGCGGTATACAAGGCTGGAATTTTTAAACCGGCATTGTTTTCTACTGGTCGGATGATCTCCGTTTTTAGTAAGTCGAGTTGACCATCATGATCGGAGTCAACGCTACTTTCAACATAGACAACTTCACGAATGAGGGTGCTGGTGTCAAAAACTGGTTGTGCTTTGCCGTTAAAGAATAGTGGCTTTTGGGCAGCCGGTAATGAATAAAAATTAGTAAAGTAGCCGTTGACCGCTAAGTGATCTAAGAAGGTTTGTCCTGTCTTAGTATGCGTGGTTAAAAGGAGGTACCAAGCAGCTAGGACGTCTGTTTTCGTCCAAGTGACTTGTTTGCTTTCATGAACGGGTAATTGAATCGATCGCATCGCCACTAAGGGATCGGTGAGATCAAAATCAACGTCAACTAAAAAACCTAACAGTTGCAAGGCCACGCGGTAAAAGACCGTCGCCGTGACCGGTTTTTCTTGATCAAGCCAACTGCTAAGAGCTAGCGTCGGTGTTGCTAAGTAGTTAGCGAGTTTTTCGTCAAAGCTGGCACCAGTCTTGACGGATAAAAAAGCCTTTCGCAACAGTAAACGATAGGTAAACACACCGTTTGCTGCTTTAGCGACTGGTTCATCGTAAAAACGAATTCGTTGTAATTCATCGATTGCCGTTTCTAGGTCAACATCTAAACGAGCAAACTGGTTATTTTTCATCGAAAGACTCCTTCACCGCATCATTTTTATCGTTCATTATACCGCTTTCTTTGGCCGTGCATAGGGCGCACCCCAAGCGGGCATCGACTCAGGCCCATGGTGTTCTAGCCGAATGCCCATGAAGTTTGGCTTGGCCGACTCTGAATAACACTGTCAAAGTTTAATCTATCACTAGTCTAAGCTACTAACCCACTAAAAGTTGCTGCCATCAAGTTCGACTTTTTAATTGACAGCAACACTTATTTTCAGTAAGTTTATTCTAGAGCTAAAAGCGAGGAGCGTTTGCGATGAAAACAAGTCTGTCGATTCAATTGAAAGTCTGTCAATCGTCCCAATTAGGGGCTTGTTTTGATTTGGCGTTTTTGACAGTCGATACTTGTAGGCGGTAGTAAACGCAGAATTGTGGCAAGTCCGACCAAGTGATTCACTGGTTGGACTTTTTTTCTTGCCATGCGCTAAATCGATTGATGATCGTTATTTTTGGAGGGGTAAAAAGTGCAAAGAAGAAAATTGATACAAGTTGTTGGCTTAATCACGACCGCACTAGTCGCAACGGTGACATTAGCGGCGTGTGGTCAACAAAAGACCACGAAATCAAAGAATGATTTTCGGGTGGGAACCGTCGATGCATTGGCCACATTGAATAGTAGTCGATACTCAGATATTAGTTCAGGAGAAGCCATTCAAAACGCGATTGAAGGGTTGTACCGCATTGATGCTCATGGCAAGCCAACCTTAGCCGGCGCTAAGTCGCTGAGTGTTTCCAGTGATCAACGGGTGTATACGTTCAAGCTTCGTGAAAACAAGTGGAGTAACGGCGACCCAGTCACTGCCGCCAACTATGTTTACGCTTGGCGAAAATTGGCTGATCCGACGACAGGTTCACCTAATGCTCAAAATATTGATCCAATTCAAAATGGGCAAGCGGTTCGTTTAGGCAAAAAGCCCCTAAATGAACTTGGCGTGAAGGCCTTGGATAAACATACTTTGCAGGTGACGTTAGCCAATCCAGTGACCTACTTTAAAGAATTGTTGACGACTGCGCCTTATGCACCACAAGACGAGGCGTACGTAAAAAAACAAGGGAAGAATTATGGGACCTCTTCTCGTCATGCCATCTATAATGGCCCGTTCAAAGTGACCGGTTGGACGGGAACTAACGATAAATGGACATTTGTTAAAAATAATCAGTACTGGGATGCCAAGGCCATCAAAATTGACAAGATTTCGATGATGACCATCAAGTCTGAGAATACGGCCGCTAATTTGTATCAATCGGGCAAGCTCGACTTCATCGATCTTGATAATGAGTACGTGAAGCAATATAAGGGTCGCAGTGGGTACCATGTGCGTAAGATTCCGGCGATTGGCTATTTGAATTTCAATACGAAGCGGCCAGCCACGGCCAATGTGCATATCCGGCGCGCCCTCGCAACCGGGTTTAATAAAACACAACTGACGAAGAATGTGCTTCAAGATGGTTCGACACCGTTGGATGGTATTGTACCGGCCAATTTTGTCACTAATGCTGCAGGCAAGGATTTCCGGGCCTACAGCGGGAGTTTAACCCCTTATGATCCAGCCTATGCGCGTAAAGAATTCAAGGAAGGCTTGAAAGAGCTGGGACAGAAGAATTTGACGTTGGAATTCTTGTCAGCCGACACGCCAGAAGCAAAGGCGGTCGCTGAATTTATGCAGAGTTCCTACCAAAAGACATTGCCAGATTTGAAGATCTCCGTGCGTGAAGTTCCGTTAAAACAACGGTTGAACTTTGGGCATAATTACCAATTTGACATTATCTATGGGATTTGGAGCCCTGACTATCAGGATCCTTACCAATTCATTACCGATGGTGGCGCTTATCACCTGAATACAGATTACAAAAATCCAACGTTCTTGAAGGACGTCGCGGAGGCGAACTCAACTTATGCGACTAATCCAACGAAGCGTTGGGAGGTCTTGAAGGATGCGGAACATGAAATCGTTAAAAACGACGCTTTCACCGCGCCAGTGTTCCAAGGCGCCTATGCCTATATGCAACGGCCCGATGTTAAAGGATTAGTCATTGATCCCAATGGCACGGCCTTATATTTCCGGGATGTTTACATGAAGTAAGGATTAAATTTGATGAGTGACCTGCTGAGTCAAGCTCGGTGGGTCACTTTTTGAATGACTACAGTCCATGAGTTCACACAATCTTCATTTTTAGGATGATGATTGTGAGAATTCAACGTTCAGTTTTCTCAATTAGATGAGGTAAAAATTAGTAAATGTTTTGACCCAAACCTGTTTAAGCTAGATGAGAATGCTAGTCATTTAAGCTGGTTTCGGTTACTATGGAACTTGATGAAAACCGCGTACGTACGCAGATTTAAGGATGATGGAGGACTTGCGCATTGGCAGCAACCATTATTGAATTTAAGGACATTGTGAAACGTTACGGAGATACAGAAGTTCTTAAAGGAATTAATTTTGAAATTGAACAAGGGAAGTTTTACACCCTCTTAGGCCCCTCTGGATGCGGCAAAACGACCATTTTACGAATCATCGCCGGTTTTACCGACGCAACCAGCGGTGAAGTGGACTTTGACGGTACACGGATTAATGAGGTGCCTGCCAATAAACGGAAAGTTAATACCGTCTTTCAAGATTATGCTTTATTTCCGCATCTCAACGTCTTTGATAATGTCGCCTTTCCACTTAGCTTACGTAAAGTACCCAAAGCTCAAATCAGGACGCGGGTGTTGGATGCATTGAAAATGGTTCAGCTCTCCGGTTATGAGGATCGAGAAATTAACGAAATTTCTGGTGGGCAACAACAGCGGGTGGCGATTGCGCGGGCTATTGTAAATGAACCAGATGTGTTGTTGCTTGATGAACCACTGTCAGCTTTGGACATGAAATTGCGTAAAGAAATGCAATATGAATTGCGCGCCCTTCAGCAACGGTTGGGGATCACGTTTATTTTTGTGACGCATGATCAAGAAGAAGCCCTGGCCATGAGTGATGAAATATTTGTCATGAACGCCGGCCAAATTTTGCAAACAGGGACACCGGTGGATATTTATGACGAACCGATCAATCACTTTGTGGCCGACTTTATTGGTGAAAGTAACATTGTTCGTGGGCACATGGTTCGCGACTATCGGGTTAGCTTTGCCGATGCCGAATTTGACTGTGTTGATGCGGGGATGCGTCCCGATGAACCCGTCGAGGTCGTGATCCGGCCAGAAGATTTGGATATTACGACCGTTGATCAAGGAAAATTGACAATTACTGTGGCTACACAATTATTCCGTGGTGTCTTTTTCGAAATTACGGGTCAAGATGCCACCGGCAATACTTGGCGGGTGCAGTCCATTCATCAAACAGAGATTGGCGCGCAAGTTGGCCTGTATTTTGATCCAGAGGATATTCATGTCATGCGCTTTAATGAGTCTGAAGCAGACTTCGATGCGCGGCTGGAAACTTATGAAGGGGAGGAATCTGATCGGTGAGACAGAACAAAGCCTTTTATTACATTCCTTATGGCTTGTGGATTGGTCTGTTTGTCATTGCGCCGGTCGTATTGATTGTTTACCAATCTTTTTTTAACATCAGTGGGCACGCGACGTTAAGCAATTATGCAGATTATTTCCATTCAGGGGTCTATCTAAGGATGACCTTTAACTCGGTGTGGTATGCTTTTTTGATCACTGTGATCACACTGGCAATTAGTTATCCGACCGCCTATTTATTGAATCAATTGAAGCATAAACAGCTATGGTTATTACTCATTATTTTGCCGACGTGGATTAACTTGTTGCTCAAGACGTATGCCTTCATCGGGTTGTTGTCGCGCAGTGGCTCAGTCGATGATTTTTTGACCCTCGTGGGGATTGGACCTAAGCAACTCCTATTCACAGATGCAAGCTTCTTATTTGTTGCGACGTATATTGAAATTCCATTCATGATTTTACCGATTTACAATGCCATCGCCCAGCTTAGTCCTTCTTATGTCAATGCAAGTCGTGATCTGGGTGCTAGTGGTTGGCAAACCTTTAGTCGCGTGATCTTTCCACTCACCTTAGATGGGGTTAAAGCGGGCGTTCAATCGGTCTTTATTCCGTCACTTTCCCTCTTCATGATTACTCGGCTGATCGGTGGAAACCGCGTGATTACGCTTGGAACGGCGATTGAACAACATTTTCTCGTCACCCAAAATTGGGGGATGGGTTCAACCATCGGGGTGATTCTGATTGTCGCGATGGTCATCACGATGTTGGTGACGGGTGAACGAAAACCAAGGGGGAGGTCCCGTCATGCAAAATAAATTGGGTGGTTGGTCCAAACTTTATCTGGTCGTCGTCTTTGTCATTTTGTATGCGCCGATTCTATTTCTGGTGGTCTACTCCTTTAGCCAAGGCAATACGATGAGTAATTATCATGGCTTTACGTTTGCACATTACCAGACCTTGTTTCATGATCCACGTTTACTACAGATTGTTTTGGATACGTTGATTGTGGCCTTGCTGTCATCATTATGTGCGACGATCGTTGGAACTGCGGGAGCACTGGGTATTTATGAGACTCGACACCGTTCAGTTCGCCAAACGGTTTTATCCCTCAATAATATTTTGATGGTCTCACCAGACGTGATTATTGGGGCTAGCTTCTTAATCTTTTTCACGATGCTAGGTCTCCAATTAGGCTTCTTTTCCGTTTTACTTAGTCACATCGCCTTTTCTATTCCCATCGTTGTCTTATTGGTTTTGCCGAAACTAAATGAAATGAATGCATCAATGATTGATGCGGCGGCTGATTTGGGTGCCAATAGCTGGCAAACGCTAACGCGCGTCATCCTACCGGCAATTATGCCAGGGATATTCTCAGGATTCTTCATGGCAATCACGTATTCACTGGATGATTTTGCGGTCACATTTTTCGTCACCGGGAATGGCTTTTCCACGTTATCCGTGGAAATCTATTCGCGGGCCCGGCAAGGCGTTGATTTGGAAATTAATGCGTTGTCAGCTTTATGGTTCTTAGTTTCATTAGTGCTCATCGCTGGCTACTATTTCTTGGATCGTTATAATCAAGGTCGCAAAGCTAAGAACCGCCAAGAAGTGGAGGCGGTGATCAAATGAAACGATTAGTTAGCTTAGTGATTCTAATTTTGGCAATTAGTCTGGGCCTAGGGTTAACTGCCCGCCATTTACAGAAGGTCGAAGGTGTCACTGGCGCGGGGAATAATGTGCTCAATTTATACAATTGGGGCGATTACATTGATCCGGCTTTGATTACTAAATTTGAACGAGAAACAGGCTATCACGTCTCTTATCAAACGTTTGACAGCAATGAATCCATGTTTACGAAAATTAAGCAGGGGGGCACTAGCTATGATCTGACAGTGCCTAGCGAATATATGGTGCAACGGATGAAGGCTGATCATCTGCTTAAACGCCTGGACCCCAAACGCATCAAGGGGATGAACAACATTGCACCACAATTTAAGAACTTAGCCTTTGATCCGCATAATCAGTACTCGGTTCCTTATTTCTGGGGTACATTAGGGATTGTCTATAATGATAAATACGTTAAACCCGGTGAAATTACGACCTGGAATGATTTGTGGCGACCGCAATATAAAGATAGTGTCATGCTTGTCGATTCTTCACGGGATATTTTGGGGATGGCATTGATTGCCCAGGGACATTCCGTCAATACGCATAACCAAGCCGAGTTAAACGCTGCCGAAGCTAAGCTGAATTTATTAACGCCCAATGTTAAAGCAGTGTTGGATGATGAGATTATGATGTATATGGAACAAAATGAAGCGCCGTTAGCGGTGACATACTCAGGCAATGCCGCGGAAATGATTAGTAATAATAAACATCTTCATTATGTGATTCCGACTGAAGGGACCAATTTGTGGATTGATAATTTAGTGATTCCAAAAACGGCCAAACATTTGCAGGCCGCGTATGCTTTTATCAATTTCATGAACCGTCCGGAGAACGCCAAGCAGAATGCTTTATACGTTGGTTATTCGACAGCTAATCAAGCTGCCGAACGATTACTGCCAGCCTCAATTAGAAATGATCAACAATTTTATCCGAGCGCACAGGTCCTAAAAAAGACCCAGGTTTATCAAGACTTGGGTGTTCGAGAGACTGGTGTGTACAATGATTTGTTCCTTCAATTCAAGATGTTTAGAAAATAAGCATCATAATCGTAATTGTATCAGCCACTTGAGAAAACGCTGGCAGTTAAAAAACGATGAACCCTTGATCCGTTTTGGACAGGGGTTCATCGTTTTTGTCGAGCTACACAAGCCTGATTCCTGCGCCTAGCCCAGCCTGATCAATTGGCAAAGATCGCCAACTGCTCAGGCTCAGCTAGTGCTCGAAATCACCCGGCTTGTTTCACCTTGAGGTCTTGATCAAGGATTTGGTACGTTGGCTAAGGTCCAATAGATGGTTGCGTCATAGGGGCCCGGTGTAACCAAACTCGTGGGTTGAAGGGTTAATTTACTGGGACTGAGGTCGGCATCGGCGGTTAGATTCGGCTTAGTATTTGATTTAATGAGTGTTGTCGTTTGATTATCAACTAATTGACCAACCGTTTGTCCGGTAGTGTCAATCATTGTTAGCGTGGCAAGTCCGCCATGACCACCGAAAATTTGACCAGTCTGAGTATTGGTAAACGGTGACATGGAAGCCGATAAACGCCAACCGGAACTAGCTGGCCGGGGGTCATAGACAAACAGTGCGTTACGATCATTACATCGTAATTGCCGGACTGATTCTTGACATCGACCGTCTTTGAGGCGGTCAGTGTCGTCCCTTTGGCGATGTCACTAATTGACAGTGGTGTTTGATCAGATTTACGAAAGACAAAATTGGGGACGGCATCTAGCGAAAGATCTTGACCTTTGATGATTTCCAAAGTCGCGGAATTCGTCGTTGCTTTTTGACTACCATCGGGCAGCTGAATGTCAGCGTAGTAACGATAGTTGTTTTGCGCATAGGCGGTGTTTTTAATCGTTAAGAGGCCGTTCTTTAATTGATTCGTACCGGTTCCTGCGGATATATTTGGCTGGCTGGTGGCAATTGTATCTTTGCCATCAGGAGTTACTTGATGCCAATCGATGATGGAACTACCAGTTGGAAATCCCTTAACAGAAAAGGTTGCGGTCTGGCTTTCAGGCACCACCGTGTCTTGTAAGGCGCCCACGTACATTTGCTTACTAGCAGAAAGTCCGTTGGCCGTTGTGGCAGTAACCTTGACTGGCCCATACTTTTTGGTATCACTATTGGCAGTCAGTGTCCCCATATTGGCATCAATTGACGCGATACTGGAGTTATCAATGGACCAGGTCACTTTATCAGTGGCATTGCTGGGGGTTAAGATCGCTTGCATATTGATTGAGTTTCCATTTGGTAAGGTATCAGAAGCCGCGTCGACACTGATATTAGTGGCACTAACGGCTTGTGGAGAAATCGTAACCTTAGCCGTTTGCGACCAGAAAGTTTTGCTTGAGAAAATGCCAGTGTAAGTGACGGATGCTTGGTAATAGCGGGTGGTCACTTGCGTTACATGTGCCGAGGTAGTGAAGGTGTCCGGTAGCGAGCTACCCTGATCGACTTGGGTCCATTTGTGATTGTCACCATATTCATACCACGTGAGCTTGCTGAAAAAGGGCGGATCAAAGAAGCCACGGTCGCCATTAACAGTTAGGCTGTAGGATTGGTCAGAAATGGTATTTAAGTCAGCAGGTTGTTGGGAGAAGCCGCCAACTAAATAAACACTAAAGAACTGAAATGGCGGTCCACTTGGGGTGCCATTAGTCGGGTAGGTGCTATCAGCTTGAATCGGCGTCATTGATTTGGTCATCAATACGCAGGTAAAACCAATGAGGAGTGAAAAAATCGTGATCAGAAAGCGTAAACGTTTCAAGTTGATCACCTTCACTTTCTTTGTCGACGTCGCCCGATCCAATAACCGCCAAATAAGAATAATCCGGCCACGATGATACCAAGTGTGATCCACAGCCATAACCAGTTTTGCTTAACCTTGATGTGTTCATTGGCCTGGTTAGCCGCCTGTTTTGTGACCGTGAAATTACGACTGAAGTGCCACGTGTGTCGCCCAGATTTCGCAGTTAGGTCAAGATGATAGTGACCAGGCTGGAGTTTACGTTCGCCGAGGTCGATGGCTGCATTAAAACGACTATTAGGCGCCATTTCGTAATTTTTTAAAGTTGTCGTCGTTTGCATTTGGCCGGTTACCTTGGCATGAATCGTCATTTTACCAAACAAAACTGGCCGCGGATTTTTAAGGGTTGCCAAGATTGTGGCGCGCTGGTTCTTTTGACTGCCTGTGACTGACCCCAATTTCAAATTGGGAGTGACTTTAGACCGGTCAACTTGATGCAGCAGAACGCCAATAATCATAGCGTAACGATTATTGATTTTAAAATTTTGTTTCCCACTCGTTTTAGTGACCGCTGGATCAGTTACGAAAATTCCGCCGAGAATCTGACCAGCAAAGCCGTGGGCCGGAATGTTAGTGGTGAAAGTGACCGGCTTACCTTCGTGCGCATTTAAAGCAACGGTGACGCCACGACTCGTCAGTTTAGTAAAGGACGTATTCGTTTCTGGCCGCTTTTTCGAATTCGGCGTGTAATTGACCAGACCATTGTCACCAGTCCATGCATCCGTTGGTTGAACGCGTAGTTTGCGTGCGTGATCAGTCGTATTAATCACGTTGACGGTAATCTTTTGCGTATCATTTGGTGCGACGGCTAAGTCAAAGTAGCCGGTCGTTGACGAATTTTGGTTGGCCGGAAATTGAGGACTAACCGTGAAACCAGCTCCTGAATCCGGTGTGGCCGCAGCTGCTTCAGTCACAGACACATAACTAAATAGGAGATAGCTTAACATCAGTAAGATTGTGGTTAAATAGAAGTGACGCTTGTTTGTCATAATATCTCTTTCTTAAATAAGCGAGGGTCGTGATAAAAAGTCCGCTCTGTCGCTACCGACAAAACGGACTTCGTAGGGCGACTAATCGAATGATGTCGTCGTTTAAAAGATAAACTAGTTCGCAGCCGGAGGAGTTGGAACGTTTTGTAATGCCCAATAAAGCGTGGCTTGGTAGGTTCCAGCCGCGATATTGGTTTGTTTACCAATTGTTAACGTATTATTTGAATCTGCATAAGTGGTTGTGTTCTTTCCTTGACCTTGGTTAGGGGCCGCAGTCCAGATTGCTTGCGCGTCAGTTCCCCAATTTGTGTCGGTAGCGCTAGCTGTCAATGTTGTTTTGTTAGCCTGAGCAGTCTGGCTATTATCACTGTTCGCCGTCGATGGCGATAAGGCGAGGGTCGCTTGGTCAATAACAGCTCCGCTAGTCGTGGTGTTTTTGAACTGACCAAGTGCACCAACAACGCGCCAACCATTGTTAGACCCGGTGTAATCGGTGATGGATAGGGCACCGGTTTTATTACCATCCAAATCAGTCGCATTCTTTGAAACGTTGTTATTAGTCAACTGAAGTGTTTGATCGCCAGTAATAATGGCGCTGGTCTTGACGCTGCCAAATTGAAAGTCAGGCACGCCGTCCAACGTTAAATCGCCACCTTGGACATTAAACTCCGCCGTCGACCGCGCTTGAGCTTCTGAACTGGCATCAGACCCAGTTGAGATGAATCCTTCGCCGACCGTTGTCGAACTAATGTTATTGTCGCTGGTCCCTGGACCATGGGTCTGGGCGTTAACGGCGGTGACTGGCAATAGTCCTAAAGTAAGGACCATCATTGCGGAACCAAACCACATTTTTGTCTTAGACATGTTGTCTCTCCCTCTAACCTAGATAACTTGTGTGAAATTTACTAGATGTATAATACCACAAAAATTGTAAAAGGGGTTATATATATAACTAGTTAATCATTACACAAGGTGTTTGTTTTAATGAAAATACCATATTATAAGTAAATCATTTAAACAAACTTGTCAGAACCGGATAAATAAAGGACTTTGTCATTTATCAGTTCATGGACTGATCCACACTAATTTTTTAGTTACGGCTGTGGCGCATCCCATAAGTGAAATACAAAACGATGCCTAAAGTGAACCAAATAGCCGAGGCAACCCAAGTTTCTCGCGGTAACTGTCCTAAGAGTAACAGACAGGTGAGTCCAGAAATGATCGGCAAGACGGGGTACAACGGCACTTTAAACCCACGGTCGTGATTGATGTCTTGTCGGCGTCGCAAGGGGATGACCCCAAAGGAAACGAAGGTAAAGGCGATGAGTGTACCAATGTTAACCAAATTAGTTAGTTGATCGAGCGGGATTAAGCCGCCCATGAGGGCAATGATCGTGGTGACCGTAACCAGGCTGATCGTCGGCGTACCCGTTTGCGCATTGACACGTCCTAACTGTCTTGGCAGTAGGCCATCACGACCAATGGCGTACACTAATCGTGACGAAGAATAAATCATTGCCAGCATCATTGTAAACATGCCAGCTAGTGCTCCCAATGACACGAGCCCCGCCCCCCAGTTTTGACCAACTTTTTGTAAAGCAAACGCGACAGGATCGGCGACATTTAAGTCACGGTATGAGACGATGCCAGTTAAAACAATCGACACCGCGATGTACAAAAGAGAAGCCACTACCAAGGTACCGATAATACCAATGGGCATATTGCGCTTGGGATTTTTAACTTCGGCTGCCGATGCGGCGACGACATCAAATCCTAGAAAGGCAAAAAATACAGCCGAAGCGCCGGTTAGAACACCGCTGTGGTAGGGAAAGAAAGGTCGCCAATGGGCAGGCTTAACATAAAATAAGCCGACGAGGACAAAGACTAAAATAATGACAATTTTGATGACGACCATCACGTTTTGGACCCGTGTTGATGTGCTCATTCCGCGATGAAGTAGCCAAGCCACAACTAATATAATTAGAATAGCGACCAGGTTAACATACGTGCCATGTTGCGGGTCAAAGGAACCAGTGATCGCACGAGGCAGATGAAGGCCAAAGCCATTAAGTAGCGCATTGAAGTAGGCTGCCCACCCGGTCGATACAGCGGCGACTGATAGCATATATTCAAGGATCAGTGCCCAACCCAATAGCCAGCCGATAAATTGACCATAAATAACGTTGCCATAGGAATAAGCCGAGCCAGCAATGGGGAGTACTGACGAAAATTCCGCGTAGCACATCGCAGCCAGTCCACAGACAATCGCCGCCACAACAAAGGACAAGGTGATGGCTGGACCAGCCTTGGTTGCAGCAACAGTGCCAGGCAAAATAAAGATCCCCGTGCCGATCACCGCTCCGATGCCTAATGCAATTAGATCACGGGCCGACATGGATTTAATTAAGCGCTGATCAGCATCTAAGTAGTTTGTTAATGGTTCTTTTTGACGCATTTTTTCTATAATTGTCATATGATCACCTCAGTGTAGTCTATGCGTCCTCACAGCTGCGAGTAGGTTTGCTCTCTTAAATCTTAGGAGACACAAAAATACCGTTTGGCTGAAAGGAGTGTCCTTTTCATCCAAACGGCAGTTTCAGCAGTGAAAAATAAGTCGTCTGGACGCAAACCGGAAGTTTACCGTGCTTACGTCCATTGACCGACGTAAGCACTATCCAAACAGACTAAACGCCATGTTCATATTGTGAGTTTGATGTGCTTGTTTCATGCGACTGACCTCGAAATATGAGAATGAATCTCATTTAATGTTAATCAATATACGGTGTTTTGGATTCAAAGTCAACAGGAAGACGATTTCAGAGAGCGTGAGCCAGACCGGGTGAGGCCGAGCAACAACGGACAATCGTAATTGGGCGATCTTGGCCCGGTTACGGTTGTTGGTTGTGCACAGGGCTCAGGTCTGGCGAGCGCGTTTAGGAAAAGCGTGAGTCATTGCGGGCGAGGCCGAGCAACAACGGACAATCGCAATTGGGCGATCTTGGCCCGGTTACGGTTGTTGGTTGTGCACAGGACTCAGGTCTGGCGAGCGCGTTTTACACCAGAATATGAGCCATTACTCTAAGGATTATGGTTTATGATAGCACTGGATTACTTAGATTGGACTTGCTACAGTATTGTTCACTGCCGCCCAGTCTGAATTCCACGGGCATTCGGCTGGTTTGCAGTGGGCCTGTTGTGCCGATTCCCGCTGCGTCCAGGTTGGGTTACTTTTCGGTTCATTCGCTTACCTTTTGACTTGCAGTGGGAGCACTCCTTTTATTCCTAGAATGCTCTCCACTTAAACTTTATGCCAACCGATGTACTGGTGATCTCAACCAGTCCCTTTTTGAGAATTGACAATATCTTTTTTGTCACCAATACCGGAGCTTTTGATCAGGATGATTGGCGGATGCAGTCAGCTAAAAGATTCCGTTTTCGGATCAGTTCAAAAGAATCTCAGGATGGTGTATGATTAAAAGCTGTTAATGAGAAAAACGGAGGAACAACATGAAAAAGCGTGTCTTTGTCATTACGGGTGCAACGGGTACTGGCAAAACCACAGTTAGTGATTACTTGCGGGATTATTATCATATGCCTAAGGTCATCACACATACGACGCGACCCCCACGTAAGGGTGAAATGAACGGCGTCGACTATTATTTTGAAAATGATGAGTCGTTTGATCAGAATCATTACTTAGAACAGGTAGCTTATGCGGGTTACCGTTATGGTTCGTCTCATGAAGGACTTGATGCAGCCTTTGAAAGCAATCCGTACATTACGATTGTGTTAGATACGAAGGGGGCAGCAACCTACGCCGAACAGCTCGGCGATGAAGCCGTGATTATTTTTTTAACGGTCAGTCAAGATGCCGACCTCATTGATCGGATGACGAAGCGTGGTGACGATAGTACGATGCTTAAGGAGCGTTTGGACAGTCCTGAATACCGGCGGGATCTCACCTTACCGTCAGCGTTAGAACACGTCGCGCACGTGATTGTGAATGATAATTTGGCGACGACGAAAGTGAAGATTGATGATATTGTGACAGCGGCTATCGCCAACTAAGGTAGCTGCTTTTTGAGTTAAAATCTGTTACACTGTTAATAGTAACAGTTACCATTTAATGGGGAGGGACGCCCATGACTGATCATGTGACAGAAGCCGTGACCGTTTTACAAAAAAATCATTTCAAAATCACTAAGCAACGTCGCACAATGTTGACTTTTTTGTCAGAACAACCGGACTATTATACAAATGTGACCGCGTTAGATGCTTATATGCGACAACTATATCCGGGGATGAGCCACGCAACAATTTATCGAAACATCAAGGAGTTCGTGGATTTAGGCCTGGTCGAACAGCAAGTTGATGGCGATCAAGCGCGGGTGAAATTTCAGTGTGATTTTGCACATATGCACCATCACCACTTTGTTTGTCGACGTTGTGGACGAGTTACGGAATTAGAAATGTGTCCGTTAGATATGAGCTTTTTTGAAAAACAACTTCCTGGTGCCCAAATTGAAGGTCACCGCTTCGAAATCTACGGCCTTTGTGCTGCTTGTTCAGCTCAGCAAGTCAGCTAAAATCTTAATTTACATCTAAATCCAGACCGCCAATCACGACTATTGGCGGTCTTTGTTTATACTAAAACCCAGAGAAGACGTGATTGAAAAGGAAGGTGTTTTTTATGGATCATCGAATTCCACCGTTTATTACGCCGGTTGCCGTGGTCTCGATTATCTTGGCGCTTTCAGCGACCAACATTGTGGTCAATCGGGTGACAAATACTTCAGAAGGCGCCCCAACCGTGCGCACGAGTGACAATTCCACTAGTTCAAGCAGCACGTCGACTAGTGAACATTCAACGAGCGCCTCAAGTGATTCGGAACAAAAGTCTTCGACTAATTCGACCAGTGACCGGACCAGTAATGACACCTCAACGGAGAATTCTAGTGCGAAGCCGACGGATGATGAACAGACGAATACATCTAGCTCGACAGACAACAGCAGTGTCGCCAATTCAACGAGTCAAAGTAAACCGGCCACACAAGCGTCAAATCAGCAATCTTCAACGGATAATCAGACGACGACTGGACAGTGACGGCCGTTCGTTAATATCGTCAGCTAGAATAATTAAAGAAGGTGAATAGATGCTATCATTGCTGGACATGGCCAATCATTTTTTAGGTTATTTTAATGTCAATACCAAGTTAAAAGGACGAATTTACACGATTCTGGGATTCTTAGGCGATTGGTACCTGTTGTATATCGGCGTCCGTTTCATCCAAAACGGTGGCCATATTCGCGGTGTGCTGTTAATTCTTGTCTTTTTATTCTTAATGTATTGTACGGCGGTCAATTTTTTCTTTTATTTTCTCAAACGACGTTTCCCGTTGGATCCGTCAGAACGCATCGCCAAGGTACTTGGTGACGAGCGACTGAAGCAACAAGAAGATAAATTAACGCAACGCGATCAGTTAGATCGATTCGCACCTGCCACAGGTTTATACGATAACAAGCAAGTTATTCCCGCCAAAGTGACGGTGAATGGTGCCCAACATAAAAATTTAGCAACGATTGCAGCCCAATTTAGCGAAGCTAACCTATTACCACAAGATTACGAGGGACAATCAGATCAAGAAGTATTAGCCGCCGCCAAAGATCGTAACCAGCCAGTATTTGCGATTGGCAAAGGCGTTCCGTTGCCCTTTGCAATCCTCAAATCTGAGGCTGGTCACTTGTTAGTTTATGCCGGACTAAACCAAATGACGGCGCTGCCAGTCGGTCGGATTACGCGAGTTGGGTTGTCAGATATTAATCAGGCCCAACAACAATTTGACCTGTTCATCGCCAGCGCAGTTTTACAGGGTGGTTTAGCGAAAACGGCTGGTCGTTCAGGCGCAATTGAACGGGAACTTCCATACACGGTTAAAGTGGAAGTTGCGTTTTCAGAAAAGCAAACTGGGGTGACAGACACGACCAATTTGCATGAATCAACGGCAGGTTCATCAAGTAACAAGCAAGATTTTCACTAATGCTGCTTAAATAGGCTTAAGATTAAAACAGTCGAGGACGTGAATTAGGCGAGTCGCCTTTTGACACGTCCTCTTCTTTTGGACTAAACTAATAACACGGCTTGTGAAAGCATTGAAAGTACCAAGGATTGAGAATATTTGAGGGTGAGGGACCGATTATGTCAATGATTGAATTTCACGACGTACAGAAGTACTACGGTGACTTTCATGCGTTAAAGGATATTAATTTAACAATTGAAGCTGGTGAAACGGTGGTGCTGATTGGACCATCTGGTTCCGGGAAGAGTACCTTGTCACGAACGATTAATGGATTGGAACGAATTCAAAGTGGTCAATTAATCGTTAATGGCCAAGATTTAGCAAATCCGAAGACGGATTTAAACCGGATCCGTAAGAATGTGGGCATGGTGTTTCAGCATTTTAATCTATATGAAAATAAAACCGTGTTGGAAAATATTATGCTAGCGCCGCGAATTGTGTTACATAAGAATGAAGCCGAGAATAAAAAATTAGCAATGGAGTTATTGGATCAAGTTGGGCTGGTCAGCAAGGCCGACAATATGCCCGCTGAAATTTCTGGTGGTCAAGCACAACGGGTCGCAATTGCTCGATCATTAGCGATGCAGCCGAAAGCGTTGATCTTTGATGAACCAACCTCCGCGTTGGATCCCGAAATGATCGATGATGTGTTGGGCGTTATGAAGACGATTGCCAATGACTCAAGTATGACGATGCTAGTGGTGACCCACGAAATGGGTTTTGCTCGTGAGGTGGCTAACCGGGTTATTTTCATGGCTGATGGTCAAATCTTAGAAGATGATGAAACGCAAGCCTTCTTTGATCATCCAAGAGAAGAACGCGCTCGGCAATTCTTGAGCAAGATTATTAACCACTAGTTGAGGAGGGGACGCGCATGAGGAGACGATTTAAACTTGCGACCCTTACCGCAGCACTCTGTTTGTTGCTGGTTAGTCTGAGCGGGTGTGGCCAATCATTGGCCCAAAAAGACATTCTGCAACTGGATCGTCAATCTAACGAGATTACGTGGGGCGTGAAGGCTGATACAAAATTATTTGGTTTAATGGATGTGCGTGATAATCAGATTAAAGGCTTTGATGTCGATATGGCCAAGCACATCACCAAGCACATTTTAGGAAATAAGGGACAGGCGAAGTTTATTCAAGTCACTTCCCAGTCTCGGATTCCACTATTAAAAAACGGTAACATTGATGCCATCATTGCGACGATGACGATTACGCCTGAACGAGCTAAGATTGTTGATTTTTCGAATTCTTATTTTGATGCTGGTCAGTCACTTTTGGTGCCTAATGGCAGTGATATCAAAAATGTTCGCGATCTAAACAAACCTGGCATGACCGTGCTCGGCGTGGTTGGTGCTAATTCAGTTCAAAACGTTAAAAAGTATGCGCCCAAAGCTCGCGTCTTGGAATTACAAGACTACGCGCAAGCATTGACGTCACTTAAAGCCGGTCAAGGACAGGCTTTGACCACTGATAATGGGATCCTTTATGGGATGGCAGTCCAAAATCCTGGATTTAAAGTTGTTGGCGGAACCTTCACTAAAGAACCATACGGGGTCGCCGTCAACAAAGGGCAACGTCCATTTGTTCGCCAGATCAATAAGGCTATTAAAGAAATGCAGGCCGATGGCGAATACAATGCGTTGATCAAAAAGTGGTTCGGGAATGTGCCCGGATTTAACTACAAGGAGCTGGAGCGATAATGGCTAATATTTTAACTTCGCACTGGAATGAACTTCTTACTGGTCTGGGCTGGACGTTGTTGTCAAGCATTTTGGCGCTGTTCTTTAGCTTAATCATTGGCTCCTTGTTTGCGATTATGCAGGTCACTGAAAGCAAATCGGCGCGGGTAATCGCCCGGATTTATGTTGAAGTCTTCCGTAATATTCCGTTGCTGGTCATCACGAGTTTCTTTTACTTGGTTATTCCAATGTACATCGTGAAAGTCAATGGCTTTACCGCTGGGACCATTGGGTTAACGATTTATACGTCAGCGTTTATCGCCGAGACGGTCCGTTCAGGGATTCAATCGGTTGATTCGGGGCAAATGGAAGGTGCGCGGGCTAACGGACTTACCTTTTGGCAAGCCATGCGTTACGTGGTCTTACCGCAAGCCTTTCGCTTAGTTATTCCGCCGTTGGGAAATCAATTCGTTAACTTGGTGAAAAACTCATCCGTGCTAGCCTTTGTGGCTGGTTTTGACTTGATGTATCAGGCCAACAACATTGCTTCGACGACCTTTGACACGATTAACAGTTACATGGTTGTCGGTGTGTTATATCTGATTATTACGATGCCGATCAGTTATTACATGCGTTATCTAGAAAAACGCTTAGCGTAGGGGGGCAAGTTGATGAAATCATTTATCGATGCATATTCATGGATCAACTTACGTTACCTGCTTGAAGGGCTTTGGGTAACGGTCGAAGTGTCAGTCATTTCCGTCATTTTGAGTTTTCTTGTCGGTTCATTATTGGGGATTATTCGTTACACGAAAATCAAGTACTTATCTGCAATTGTGGGATTAGTGATCGATGTGATCCGTAACCTGCCATTGTTGTTGATCATCTTCTTCACTTACTTTGGTTTGCCTAATTTTGGTTTTAAACCTGAAATTATTCCCGCCACCATTTTAGCGATGACGATCTTTGAATCATCCATGCTAGCTGAAATTATTCGTTCAGGTATTCAAGCCGTACCAGTTGGTCAAATGGAGGGGGCGCGCGCCAATGGGTTGACCTATTGGCAAGCACTGCGCCACATCATTTTGCCGCAGGCCTATAAGAAAATGATTCCCGCTTTGGTCAGTCAATTCATCTCGTTAATTAAAGATACGTCGTTGGCCACAATCATTGTATTGCCTGATTTGACGTTCCACGCGCAGATCATCTATGGACAAAATGCCAATTACATCATTCCGATGTTCGTGGCATTAGCGGTAATGTACTTTGTGGTTTGTTATGGACTTTCCGTCGTTGCTAACTATATCGATCGCCGAATGGCATAGTTTTAGCGAAGGAATCCAATAAGACAGCCGGTTGTTGACAGCTGTTTTCAGAGCGAAAATTAATAGAGCGTGCACAAGACTCAGGCTTGGTGAGCGCGTTTACGCAAGAGCGTGAGCCTTTTTAGGATGGTCAAGATGTGAAGTTTCGAGCATTGAGCGCCAACCTAAAGTGGGCTTACACGCTCTTTTTTTATAAACAGGATTATTTTAGTGCGTCAAATCGTTTTCAATTCAACGGAAGCTGGCACAACGGTTAGTTCGTCTAAATTGAGAATGTTTTTTAAAACTAAAATCTTTACTTTAGTCGTAATGGGCTTAATGACAAAAAATAAACCGAGTTGATAGGCACTTGGGGCGCTGATGTCCATCAATTAAAAATTAATCAAAGATGACGGACGTGTACGCCAAAACGGTCTAATCTGATAGAATGGTCAGGCGTGTAAAAAATGATCGTGCTAGATCAAGTCTGAGGAATCAAGATGACAAACAAGCAATCAGGTTTAAAACGAGAAATTGGGCTCTTTGCCGCGTTAGCAACGGTCATGGGGACCGTTATCGGTGGTGGAGTCTTTTTTAAAACAGCCACAGTTGTTTTAGCTACACACTCGGCCGGGCTGACTCTGTTGGTGTGGGTTCTCGGCGGCCTGTTGACTTTAACGGCCGGGCTGACGGTAACTGAACTGGCAGCAGCACTGCCGGTCACAGGTGGTGCTGTTAAATATATTGATTACACTTACGGAGAGCTACCAGCTTTTTTGCTTGGTTGGGCACAAATGATTGTGTATTTCCCAGCCAATATTGCCGCCCTGTCGATTATCTTCGGTACTCAGTGGGTTGCTTTATTTAACTGGTCAACGTCCTTAATCGTACCAGTGGCGATTGTCACGGCGATGAGCATTACAGGGCTCAATTTTCTTGGCGCACAGGTCGGTGCTCGAGTTCAGTCATTGGCCTTAATTTTTAAGTTAATTCCGATTGCTTTGATTGTATTCGTCGGCTTATTTACCCCAGCACATACACCTGTTGCCTGGTTATCGCTGACCGCGCCAGCTCAAACGAGTTTTGGCGGTGCCTTATCTGCTGGTCTGGTGGCAACCATGTTTGCTTATGATGGGTGGTTAGGTGTGGGGGCCATCGCTGGTGAGATGAAAAATCCGAAACGAGATTTACCACTTGCCATTGGGGGTGGTCTAGCGCTCATTATGCTCATTTATTTGTTGGTGAACTTGGTCTTTGTGCGAACGCTGCCAATCGGCGCACTTGCTGGTAACCTTAATGCAGCCTCTGACACAGCGTTGCATCTTTTTGGCGACGTTGGTGGGCATTTAGTTACCATTGGGATTCTCATTTCAGTTTACGGGGCCATTAATGGCTACACCTTAACGGGAATGCGGGTGCCATTTGCGATGGCTGAAGCCGATTCGTTACCATTTAGTCATTTGTTCAAACGTCTTTCACCACACACCATGGTGCCCTATTTTGCTGGCGGGGTGCAGTTTATTGTTGCCTTAATCATGATTTTATTGGGTAGTTTTGACATTTTGACTGACATGCTAGTGTTTGTCATGTGGGGCTTTTCCGTGCTATTGTTTGTGGCGGTATTCATTTTGCGGCGTCGTGAACCGCAGTTGGTTAGGCCTTATCGTGTGCCGGGTTATCCGGTCGTACCCGCATTAGCAATTCTCGGTGGTGTCTTCATTTTAGTTGATACGATCATGACCCAGCCGGGGCTCGCGCTGACGGGCATGGGGCTCACAGCGTTGGGTGTGCCAATCTTTTTATGGTATGCGCGGCGAAATAAAGGGTTGCGATGAAGTGAAGCGTTTAAAATGATTTGAACAAGATGCACAGATCTCTGGTAACCAATATGATAATCATAAAAGTAAACCAACCTCGCTGTACGAATCAAACCAGCTTGAGGAGACGATTGTAAATGAAAAATACGAAGCTCAATGTTACCGCAGCGGAGACACCGGAACGTCGAGACCTTATTGGCAAAAGCCTGTTACTGATTAGTGTTGCGTAGTTGAAATTAGTGATTCACCAATCAAATGAGTTATGAGCCAAGACCAAGCTTTCTTGGGTCCCTCCTGCCTAGCTTTTGACAGTAGGGGCCATTTTTTGTGAGGGAAATTGATATCCGAAACATGATTGTTGGATATCATTGCTGATCACGCATATGGACTGTTGTTGGGTTTGTCCCGAACACCAGTGTCAATTTTTGGTGAGAGAGCGATCGGGGCCAGCAAGTTAAATTAGAAGTGAATATCGGTAATTCACTACTACCCTAAAAGTTCATGCTTTCAGTCTTTTAAATTGGACGACACCTAACTAAAATCGGTATGATGATGGTGAGCAGAATTTGGTTAGCTGGCCAGACAAATTGATCGGGAGGTATCTCAAATGAAAAAAGATAAATTCAAGACAAAACCAGATGTCACTTCAGCGGCAACACCTAAGCGGCCGGGAGTTTTAGGTAAATTAATGTTGCTAGTCAGTGTGGCACAGCTGTTGTTGCAGTTAAATGAGTTGCGTAAACGGTGGCATGGACGCGCTTAACTGGCAAACGTTACGGTTATCATGACAACCTAAAAAGAGCACGTTGTCAGTAACTCGCAAACTGCGGGTTTGACGACGTGCTTTTGCGTTGTGATTAGTTAATTCGATATTGTTCAAATCGTTTGGCAGATTCATCCGTTAATTCAACGGTAATTTTTGTACCTTCAGCGACGTAATCGGTGGTCAAAATATGCGCTTTTTCATTGAGGAAATTTAGAATGTTTCCCTGATCGAAGGGAATCAATAAGGTCACCGTTTGATAGTTTTGGAAGATTTGATCACGAATCATGGCGATCAGTTCGTTTAATGAAGCGTCATCCTTGGCCGAGTAAATGAGTTGCATACCTTCGCGAACCGGATAATTGGCATCCGTTAAATCGGCTTTGTTAAACGCCACGATCATCGGAATATCGGTGACCCCGATGGCTGCCAAGGTTTCATTGGTGGTTGTCATCATTGCTTCGCTGTTGGGATCGGCAAAATCAACGACTTGAATTAAGAGATCCGCATTGGCCGCCTCGGCCAGGGTTGATCGAAAGGCTTCAATCAGGTTATGCGGTAGTTTACTGACAAAACCCACTGTGTCCGATAGTAAAAATTGTTTTTGATCGGGGAGCGTGATTTGCCGAACACTGGTATCTAGGGTTGCAAATAGCATATTTTTTTCGAAAACTTGCTTATCCTCGTTGGTGCCAAATTTACGAACAAGGCCATTCATGGTTGTCGATTTGCCGGCATTGGTGTACCCAACTAAAGCGACTGTCGGCAAGCCGTTCTTTTCGCGTTGCGTCCGCTGAGTAGTGGCGGCCTTAGTGATTTCGGCTAACTCGGCTTTTAAGTGTTTAATTTGGTTATTGATCGTCCGCCGGTCCATTTCTAACTGTGTTTCACCAGCCCCACGGTTGGTGAAGCCACCGCCACCACCGGCCCCCGTTTGTTGGTCGAGCCGCTGATTGACACTCGTGTGCAGACGGGGGAGTTGATACTGTAGTTGTGCGATCTGCACTTGCAATTTAGCTTCTCGCGTCTGTGCGCGATTGGCAAAAATATCCAAGATGAGGGCAGTCCGGTCTAAGACTGACGCTTTTGTTTCCCGCTCGAGGTTACGAATTTGCGAAGCGGTTAACTCATCGTTAGTCACAATGGTCGTCAAGCCTTCACTGGCAACGATTGTGGCTAATTCGGCGACTTTCCCCTTGCCGAAGTAAGTCCCAGGATGTGGCCGATCCAATTTTTGACGGACCTCTTCTTTGACGATCATCTGGTTGGCAGCCACTAAATTAGCAAGTTCTTCCATCGAATAGTCGAAGTTGCGATCTCCAGTGTTTAGACCAGCGATAATGACTGCCTTAGGTGCAACAGCTGTTTCAGCCATAGACGTTGCCTCGTTTCTTGATAAATGATTTTAATGTACCTAGTATAGCATGAATCCAATAATGGCCGGAATGACGACGTTATGACGAGGCTTATTAAATCGATTAATTAAAAATAAATTAGTGAAATTTGTTGACTTTAATTTCATTTTAATCTAATATCAATTCAACTTTTCGTTACATAAGTTTGGCACGAGGGGTGGATTACCCAAATTGCGGGTTGAGGAGTGTGGTTAAATGAAAGTTGGAAAAATTTTAGCACTAGGCGCCGCAGCAACACTATCGGTATTAACGTTAGCAGCCTGTGGCAGTAGTCAGGGTGCATCAGGACATAAGGGCCAGTTAAACCTGATGTTATCCGCAGAAATGCCGACCCTAGATCCGTCAATTGCCACAGATAATGAGTCGTTGACAGCTTTGTCCAATACCCAGGAAGGAATTTATCGGCTGGGCAAGAACTCGAAACCTGAGAATGCATTAGCCACTAAGACGACCGTATCTAAAGATGGACTTCATTGGACATTTAACCTGCGTCACGGCGTTAAGTGGTCCAATGGTGACACGGTGACGGCTCAGAACTTCGTGGACTCTTGGCGACGGACGAACAATCCCAAGACAGGTTCTCAATATGCTTACCTGTTTGAGGGCGTGAAAAATGCCGATGCCGTACAAAAAGGCAAGGCGAAGTTGAGCTCTTTAGGTGTTAAAGCTGATGGCAAGTATAAATTGTCTGTTACTTTATCTAAGCCAATTCCATACTTTAAATTATTACTTGGATTCCCGGTCTTTTTCCCGCAGGACCAAAAGGCCATTGACAAATATGGTAAGAAATATGGTCAAACTTCAGCAACGCAAGTTTATAACGGGCCTTTTAAAGTTTCTGGATACAAGGGAACGAATTCCAAATGGAGTTGGGTCAAGAACAACACTTACTGGGACAAGCAGCATGTGAAGCTAGACAAGATTAATTTCCAAGTGGTTAAGGAATCCAACACCGCGCTTAATCTGTACAACTCCAAGAAGGTTGATATGACCCAGTTGACTGGGGATCAGGTTGCTCAATACAAGAACAACAAAAATTATATCTATCGACCAGGTTCCTCGGCGGCCTATGTTGAACTGAATGAAGACAAGGTGCCAGCCTTCAAGAACCAAAAGATTCGGGCCGCCTTATCTTATGCAATCAGCCGGACGCAGTTAACCAATAACGTGTTGCAAGATGGTTCTAAGCCAGCTAAGACATTCACTCCGCCTAAGTTGGCAAAAGATCCAGTCACCGGTGAAGACTTCGCCAGTGAAGCGGAGGTCAAAGGTGCCGTGACGCAAAATCTGACCAAGGCTAAGCAGTTATTGAAAGAAGGGGAACAAGAGGCTGGTATCAGTGATCTGCACTTCACGTTGATGGCTGACGATACCGATACGGGCAAAAAGAACGCTGAATTCTTACAAACTGAATTCCAGAAGTTACCGGGTGTCAAAGTTGAAGTGAACAACGTGCCATACAAAACCCGCTTGACCCGCTCGGCCGCCCATAATTTTGAATCAGTCATTACCCTGTGGGGTGCCGACTACAACGATCCATACACGTTCGCCTTGTTTACTTCCGATGGGACTTACAATGATGGCCTTTGGAAGAACGCCACTTACGATCAAAACGTGGCAGACTCCGCTGGTAAGAACGCATTGAACAAAGAGGCTCGGTTTAAGAACCTAATTACCGCCGACCAAACGTTAGTTAAGGATTACGGGGTTCTGCCACTTTACACAGGTTCATTTTCTGGCTCAGGACCATTCCTACAACGGCCATATGTCAAGGGAATTATTTACAACTCAGCTGGGATTAACTGGAATTACAAGGAAGCTTATGTTAAATAATCACCGTTAAATCAAGAATGAGCTAGATGATTATTTTAAATCGTCACTTTTCAAGCATTGAAGAGTGACGATTTTTTTGATTTGTCGAGCTCCACCAGCCTGATCCTTGCGCTTAACCTGCCAGCAACAATCGGCAGAAAGCGCCAATCATTGCTGACTAGTTAATGCTCAGGATCACCCAGCTGGTTCCACTCTGATTTATCTTGTCGAGCTCCACCAGCCTGATGTCTCAGCTAGTGCTCGACATCAACCGGCCTGTTTTGCTCTGAGTTTCTATTGGTCAATTGACCTAATGCATGAGCGATCATCGTTTGGTTCGGTTTGTTTCATTTGGCTTAATTTAATAAGGGTAATTAATCGCACTACTGGGCCTTAATTGCTACGATATCGGTAATTAAGAAAGGCAGGTTCTTATCATGGCATTAACATTAGGTTCATATCAGTATGTACGCGATGTTTATAACCAAAATATGCGGTTAGCTCCTTATAAATTACCCGATCAGCTGACAGATGGCACCCAGACCGTTCATGATGACGGACTCATTAAGCTGACTTTGGTAGTAGTCGATCAGCAGGTGACCAAAATTACGATTGTGACGACGAACCCACGGGCAACCGAATATATGCAGGTCTTCGAAGGATTCGAATTTGGCTTTGACGCGGTGTCGACGTGGATTCAAAATTATGAACAATCCGTCGCTACCCACGGGCCTTCACAAGGGATCGTCAAAGGAATTCTGGCTGATTACAACACAACGCCTGATAACATTTTGACGGTTAGCTTGACACGGGTAGCGAACAAATGAATTGGTCAGAAATGAAAAATGCATGGGTTAAATGAGAAAAATGCTTTTATTTTTTGGCGATTCGCGAAAATGGTTTTCTTTTTTTGACCAGAACGATTAATTTTATGATCAGAAATAGGATTGTAATGTTGTTTAAAAATCCGCGTTTTAATAGGGACTTGGTCGATTTTTTATCGATGGCAATGAGTGTTAATATTAAAAATGGCAGAATCTTGATTGACATTAACCAAATTCTCATTTACTATTCAATCTAAGGTTTTCAAATAAAAATATTTGTCTTGAGGGCCACGATCGATTACCGGAGTAATGGATCTAACTAGGAGTGTTCATCGACCATTGTGGTGGATGGACAGTTGAAAAGGAGTTGGGGATATGAAGTTGCGAAGAGTATTAGCACTCGGCGCAGTTGCCACCATCTCTGCTATTACGTTAGCAGCGTGTGGCAGCAAGGGTGCGTCTTCACATAAGGGAACATTGAACTTAGCAACATCAGCTGAGTTACCAGGTATGGATACGTCGAAGGTGACGGATAACTCATCATTGACCGCATTAGCCAACACGCAAGAAGGGATTTATCGTATCGGTAAAGATGCGAAGCCTGAAAATGCGTTAGCCACCAAGACGACTGTTTCTAAAGACGGGCTGCACTGGACGTTTAACTTACGTAAGAACACCAAGTGGTCGAATGGGGATACGGTCACGGCGCAAGATTTCGTTTATTCATGGCGTCGGACTAATGATCCGAAGACCGCGTCTCAATATGCTTACTTATTTGATGGCGTGAAGAACGCAGATGCCATTCAGAATAAGAAAGCGGCGGTTAACAGTTTAGGGGTTAAGGCAGACGGCAAGTACAAACTCGAAGTAACGCTTGAAAAGCCAATTCCTTACTTCAAATTATTACTTGGATTCCCAATCTTCTTCCCGCAAGACCAAAAAGTGGTCGACAAGTATGGTTCTAAGTATGGGATGAAGTCACAGTACCAAGTCTACAACGGTCCATTCAAGATGGAAGGCTGGACAGGAACCAACACTAAGTGGAAGTGGGTTAAGAACGACACCTACTGGGATAAGAGTGCGGTCAAGACCAAGACCATCAACTTCCAAGTGGTTAAGGAAGCCAACACAGATCTTAACTTATATAACTCCGGCAAAATTGATCAGACTCAATTGACTGGCTCACAGGTTGCTAACTACAAAAAGAATAAAGATTACAAATTTTATCCTGGTTCCACGTCAGCTTACCTAGAGCTTAACCAAGCTAAGGTACCGGCCTTCAAGAACGAAAAGATTCGTCAAGCATTGTCCTTAGCTATCGACCGCAAGCAGTTGACTGATAACGTCTTGCAAGATGGTTCAACGCCAGCAACTGGCTTTATTCCAACCAACATTGCCAAAAACCCATCAACAGGCGAAGACTTTGCTAAACAGGCTGAAGTTAGTGGTTATACCGACCATGATTTAGCTAAGGCCAAGCAGTTGCTTAAAGAAGGGGAACAAGAAGCTGGCATTTCTAGTTTGAACTTTAGTTTACTGGCCGACGATACTTCAACAGGTAAGTCAAATTCTGAATTTTTACAGTCACAATTTGAAAAGCTGCCAGGTGTTAAGGTCACACTACAAAATGTACCATTTAAGAACCGGCTAGCTAAGTCGACTGCTGGTGACTTCGATTCTGTTGTGACACTTTGGGGTGCTGATTACAACGACCCATACACTTACTCATCAATTCTGACTTCTGACAACTCGCAAAATAACGGTAAGTGGAGTAATTCAGAATATGACAGTTTAGTTAAGGATTCAGCTGGTAAAGATGCTAATAACAAGCAAGCGCGTTACAACGACATGGTCAACGCTGAAAAGATTTTGACCAAGGATGTTGGCGTTGTGCCACTCTACTGGGGGACTGCATCAGGTTCTGGTCCATTCTTGACTAAGAGTTATGTTAAGGGGCTCATTTACAACTCAGCAGGAATCAACTGGAACTACAAGAACGTTGAAGTTAAGTAATTAAGGAACGTTCGCACGAACCGAAAGAGTTAACAGTTTCGGGCAGCGTGGAGAAAGACCATTTCGTTCTGGTTTCTCTCCACGTTTTGTTTTAAGATAAATATTAATGATTTTCAGCAAAATCTCATTTGTTGAAAATCTAGCAATTATTACTGGTTTGGTTAGATTGTGAGGAAGTAGTTTATGGCAAAATACCTACTAAAGCGTTTGTTTTACCTCCTCCTAACGCTATTTCTGATTGCGACCATCACGTTCTTCATGATGAAGTTGTTGCCAGGGACGCCGTTAAGTAACGAGTCAAAACTCTCGCATGCTCAGATTCAAATGATTTACCACACGTATGGCTTAGATAAACCGGTTTGGCAACAATACGTGATTTATCTGGCCGGGATGGTTCACGGCAACTTTGGTCTTTCTTTCCAATTCGATAATCAACCCGTGTCATACCTCTTAGCGACGCGGATGCCAGCCTCCTTTCAATTAGGGATTCAGGCGATGATTATCGGCGTGTTGTTGGGAATTATCGTTGGGGGCATTGCCGCCATTCGCCGCAACACTTGGGTTGATGGGACAATGACGATTATTTCGATCTTAATGATTTCCATTCCCAGCTTCGTATTGGCCATTTTGTTACAATACTATCTTGGTCTTAAGGCTGGCGCTTTCCCGGTCGCTGGCTGGGGGAACTTCGCGTACACGATTCTACCAACCATTGCGTTGGCAGGTTCACCATTTGCCACAACGGCGCGATTTATTCGTACCGAAATGGTCGATGTTATGAGCTCTGACTATATTGAATTAGCAAAAGCCAAAGGATTATCGCAGACTGGGGTGGTTTATCATCACGCGTTGCGTAACTCCTTGATTCCCTTGATCACGTTAATTGGGCCCTTAACCGTTAACCTGATGACCGGCTCACTGGTGGTGGAGAACATCTTTGCCGTACCAGGGATTGGGGAACAATTCGTTAAGTCGATTACGACTAACGATTATCCAACGATCATGGGGATTACGATGATGTATTCTGTACTACTGGTGGTTGTTTTGTTATTAACGGATATTGTTTACGGCATCGTTGATCCACGAATTCGTCTGCAAGGAGGTCAAGGCTAATGGCTGAAAACGTCAATGTTCCAGATGATGCATTTGAACCACTTGGTAAAGAAGAACATCTAGATAATGAAAAGATTGCCGCACCGTCATTGACCTTCACGCAGGATGCATGGCGACGATTAAAGAAAAATAAAATTGCGTTTGTCTCAATGTGGATTCTACTGGTCATCTTCGCGTTAGCCTTGGTTGGCCCCGTGATTTCACCACATCAACCGAATAACGCCCAACCAGCGTACACGAACTTGCCTCCTAAAATTCCTGGGGTTCACATTCCTGGGCTAGATGGCACCAAGAGCGTCGACGGTGGGCGGGTTGACGCCTATACGGCACAACACGTACCTGCTGGCAAGTATTGGATTCTGGGTACGGATTACCTAGGCCGGGATCTGTTATCACGGATCATTGCCGGGACCCGAGTTTCCTTAGCGGTCGCGTTAATTGCCACCCTGCTTGACTTAACTGTCGGGGTTGGGTACGGGCTGATTTCAGGTTGGCGGGGCGGCCGAACGGACTTAATCCTGCAACGGATTATCGAAATTCTGTCTTCCGTCCCGAACCTGGTTTACATGATTTTATTACTGGTCGTAATGAAAGGGTCACTGTTGTCAATTTCTTTGGCGATTGCGATCTCTGGTTGGACGACGATGGCCCGCTTGATTCGGGCGGAAACGTTGACCTTGAAGAGTCAAGAATATATCTTGGCGGCCCGTACGTTAGGGGAAAGTTCATGGAAGATCGCCATGCGGCATTTAATTCCTAACATGAGTTCAGTCATCATTATTCAGACGATGTTTACGATTCCTAGCGCCATCTTCTTTGAGGCCTTCCTGTCTTATATTGGGATTGGGATTCAGCCACCGACTGCTTCACTGGGGACCTTGATTTCTGATGGGCAAAAGAACTTCCAGTTCCTACCTTTCCAGATGTGGTATCCAGCCATCGTGTTGATGGTGATCATGATTTGTTTCAACCTGTTTGCTGATGGCTTACGGGATGCCTTTGACCCACGTTCAAGAGAGTAGGTGACGTTAATCGTGGAAAGTACTGAGAATGAAAATTTAATCGAAGTTAACCACCTGCGCATTAACTTCAACACCTACGCAGGTAAAGTTAAGGCGATTCGCGACGTTTCGTTCCATTTAAAAAAGGGCGAAACACTGGCCATCGTTGGTGAGTCTGGTTCGGGTAAATCAGTCACGACGCGGGCCTTAATGGGATTAAATGCGGACAATGCTGAAATTGCTGGTGGTGAAATTTTGTTTCACGGCCAGGATGTCCTCAAGAAGTCAGAACAAGAAATGCAACAAATTCGTGGTAAAGATATCGCGATGATCTTTCAGGACCCGATGACGTCATTGGACCCCACGATGAAAATTGGTCGTCAGATCGCTGAGCCATTGCGGGTTCACAATCATGTTTCACGCGAAAAGGCGATGGAACAAGCTTTAGAAATGTTAAAGCTTGTTGGGATCACTGATGCAGAACACCGGATCAATGATTACCCGCACCAATTTTCTGGTGGGATGCGGCAACGAATCGTGATCGCGATCGCCTTAATCTGTTATCCAGAAGTGCTGATTGCCGATGAACCTACGACTGCTTTGGATGTCACCATTCAAGCACAGATCTTGAAGTTGATGAAAGAACTGCAAGAAAAGATTGAGACTTCCATCATCTTCATCACCCATGATCTCGGGGTTGTTGCGGGCATGGCTGACCGGATTGCGGTGATGTATGGTGGTAAAATCGTGGAATACGGTACGGTTGATGAAATCTTCTATAATCCACAACATCCTTATACTTGGGGCTTATTGAACTCAATGCCGACGTTAGATACGCGTAGTGGCGACTTGTCCGCTATTCCGGGGACACCGCCCGATTTGCTCGACCCACCTAAGGGAGATGCCTTTGCGGCTCGTAATCCGTATGCGTTAAAGATTGATGCGGAACAGGAACCGCCGTTCTTTAAGGTTTCTGAGACACATTACGCGGCAACTTGGTTATTAGATCCACGTTCACCACAGGTGGTACCACCTGTGGCGATTGCTAAACGACAGGATCAATGGGCTAAGATGCACAATGCTGATGGCGAATTGATTCGACCAGAAGCACCACTACCGACACCGGCCGCTCCGAGCGACGATGATCGTGAATAAAGAAAGGAGCGTCAAAATGGATTACACAGATCGGAAAAAGATTTTAGAAGTTAAAGATCTGAAGCAGTACTTCAACGTGGGCAAACGTGATGAAGTTCGTGCCGTTGACGACGTTTCCTTCGACATTTACGAAGGGGAAACGTTTGGATTGGTTGGTGAATCAGGTTCTGGTAAAACGACGACTGGTCGGGCAATCATTCATTTATATGAACCAACGGCTGGTGAAGTGCGCTTTGACGGCCGTGACGTTGCTAAAATCAAGGATCGTAAGGAACAACTGGAATTTCGCAAAGAAATGCAGATGATTTTCCAAGATCCGTATGCGTCATTAAACCCCCGGATGAAAGTCAAAGACATTGTCGCTGAAGGAATCGATATTCATCATTTAGCTAAAAATGATGAAGAGCGTTCTAAAATGGTTGAAGACCTGCTGGAAACGGTTGGTTTAAATAAGGACCATTCCAGTCGTTATCCCCATGAATTCTCTGGTGGACAGCGGCAACGGATCGGGATCGCCCGCGCATTAGCCGTTAATCCAAAATTTATCATTGCTGATGAACCGATTTCAGCATTGGATGTTTCGATTCAGGCGCAGGTTGTTAATTTGATGAAGGAATTGCAAATCAAGCAGAGTTTGACTTACCTCTTCATCGCCCATGACCTGTCGATGGTGAAGTATATCTCTGACCGAATCGGCGTGATGCACTATGGTCGGATTCTAGAAATCGGGCCAGCCGATGAGGTTTATACCAAGCCACTACACGACTACACGACAAGTCTATTGTCGGCCGTGCCAATTCCGGATCCAGAGGTTGAACGGACTCGGCAACAGTTGGATTATGATCCTAGCCGTGAAAGTGATGACAAGCCTCGTAAGATGGTGGAAATTGCTCCGCATCACTTTGTTCGGGCTGCTGAAGACGAGATTGAAATGTACCAAGAACGAGCTCGTAAGGCTGGCTTAGAAGTCTTACAGCAAGCTTAGTGATTTATTTATTTAAAGTCGTTTGTTGCGTTCAAGAAAGGGCAACGAACGACTTTTTTGTGCAAACAAAAACAGCGATTTCGTTGAGGAAATCGCTGCTAGTGTATTTTCTTTTTTGGGGGTATGTCAGGAGATATTGTTGATAGAGTCGTCTGCTATCAACAATATCTAAGATAACTGCTGGAGCTTAAAGTAACTTAAAAATCCCTGACTACTTTTAAAAAAAGTTGTTTAATCAGGTAAAAACCTTCCTGCTAGCCATAACAGGAAGGTTTTTGGGGGGATGAATTCTTTCGGAGTGTAGGAGTGTGGTAGCAATATCGCTATCAACAATAGTTAAGATACCGAATCAAGCTTAAATAGAACTGAAAATATAACAAAAACTCGGATTCTTTGTGACGATTGATTTTCGCTGTCGCTTTGTTCGATCATGGCAGTCCGTTGTTGCTCATCTTCACCCGTGATGGAACGTGCGCTGGCATAAACGTGTTCGCCATCACTGAAGACTGTGCACAACCAAAAATCCTGTTTGGGCCAAGACCGCCCGCTCACTCACGATTTTCTGTTGCTGCTCGGCCTCACCCGTGATGGCTCACACTCTGGCATAAACGTGTTCGCCAGACCTGAGCCCTGTGCACAACCAGCAATCACTACCGGGTGAAGTCACCCGTCCGTGATTTCCAGTTGTTGCTCGGTCTCACTCGGTCTGGCTCACACTCTCTGATAAAAGCTAGGCAACTGATGTAGATAAGTTGTAAACTGTGGTGGATACGAAAACCACAATTTGGCTTTGATGTGAGCCAGCAATTTTGGAGGATTTCCATGAAGGTTAAACAGATCCTGACAGCAACTGCGCTTTTAGGGGCCGCGGCGGTCACAGCTCAGGCACGTTTGATTGAGCGGCGTAGTGTTAGTAGTAAAGTCTTGGCTGGGCTAATGCGCCTACAGCCTAAGAAAATGTTTAGTCCCTATAAGCATGCAGAAAATTTAGTTACCTACGAATATTTTGCTGAAAAAAATGCGAAACCTTGGCAAATGAATGAGCAGTTTAAAGCTAAGTATCACGCGATTGTGTCATCAACGTATCCTTCAACCTACGAATTTCACGGACGATATCATGATAATCGATATACCGTTATTTACTTGCATGGCGGTCGCTTTTGGAATCAACCACAGGCGATGCAAATTCGGTTTGCCCGTAAATTGGCTGATACCTTGTCAGGCACGGTGTTAATGCCGATTTATCCACTCGCGCCAAATTACGACTATCAGGATGTTTTAGCTTCATTAGAAGCGTTATATCGTGAGGTAATCAAGACAGTCGATCCGGCAAAGCTCATCATCATTGGCGACTCTGCCGGGGGTGGCTTGGCGTTGACATTAGCGGAAGCGTTAAAAGAGTGGGATCTACCACAACCGAAAAATATTGTGGCGCTTTCTCCAGTGCTAGATGTTGGCTTAACTAACGATGAAATTCGGTATTATGAGGCAGCTGACCCGGTGTTGGATCGTTACTCATTGCAAGTGATGATGGGGCACTATTATGCGCACAATACGGTTACGACCGACTGGCATGTTAGCCCGCTTTATGGAGACATCACTGGGCTGGGGCGGTTAACCATTTTTGTCGGTACGCGAGAACTACTTTACCCGGATGCAGTTAAATTTCGGGAAAAGGCAAAACAAGCCGGCGTGGCCATTGACTTTTTCGACTATCCTTACATGATGCATAATTTCTTCAGTTTGCCATTACCTGAGACTGATCAGGCCTTTGATCAACTGGTTTTTGTGTTGGAACAACCAGTAGCAATTGGCTAGTTGCGGTTTGTTTTTCATTAAGTTATTTAATCTGGTTGACTTCAGATAAAAATAGTTTTATCCTGTTGGTCACATTCAGGCGAAAGGCGAGGTGCTCAGGATGAATGAAGTGATCTTGTATTTAGCTAACCATATTGAAAATGATGAATTACTCGGACGCTTGGTTCATGATATTGCCACTTATGAAAGCTCGGAGCAATCACGGCCGACCAAGCAATTGGCACATCAAATTAATCAGGTCGCCCGTCGTTTTGTCGAAGGTGAAGAGGAGCGTGTTGATTTAACTCACGTGCATCGTGATCCTAAATTAGCAGCATTGACGACAGCCTTAAAACAGTCGTCACAGCATGACAGATTGGAAGGACAGCCACTGTTGGCTGCGCCGCGGTATACAACTGAGCAAGCTTAATTAGCCGTTTTTTAAGAACAACTAAAAAATAAGTATGCGCGCGTTCAAAAAGTGAAAGTGCACATGCTTATTTATTTTGGTTTTTAAAGTTGGCCGTCGAGGCGATCCGTGTAGTCTACCGTCACCTGGTCAGCGTCGATGGTTAATTTAGTGACGCTCCCGTTGCGTGGTCCAGGTTGGGACGCAAATTGGTCGGAATAGTGATCGATCACATGCCGCAAATACGTGCCATGCGTCACCACTAGGACGTTATCACCATCATGATGTTGTTGCCGTAAGAAGCTGATGCCAGCCTGAATTCGACGCCACAGGTCATCATAGTGTTCTGCATGATGATAGGGGTCTGCATCAGCGACTAAGTTAGTCGCGCCTTCGAGTCCCAATTTTTCGATCAACGCATTGTAGGTGTCGCCGCCTTTAGGGGAACCGATCTGGTGCCACATCAGCATGTCATCATAGCCTTCCCAAAAGCCGAAGAATTGTTCGCGAAATTCAGGGCGCTGAATCGGTTGCGAAAGCGCACTTGGATTGGCGGCCAAAATCAGCTTTCCTGTGGCAAACGTCCGCGGTAAATCGCTCGAGTAAGCGGCGTCAAATGGCAGATGGCTCAGCAATAAACCGGCGTGTTCGCCATCGTTGATCCCTTTTTCGGTCAACGGTGCGTCCACCCAACCTTGCATCCGATGATATAAATTCAAATAAGTTTGCCCGTGACGAACCATGTAAACATTAAATGACATGAGAGCCTCCGTAAATATTAATAATCCTATCATAGCAAATTCCGGTGTTCGGCTCCAATCAATCTAGTCAATTGATGGCGGCAACTTTAGCAGTGTTGATCACCGTCGACCAACCTGAACTTCACGGGCCTGCTCTGAACGCGAAAGTACACCGATTTCACAGTCAGGCCTTATCGTAAGCGAAGTCCGCTGACGATAACGACACAGGCTGAGCCGATGTCCGCTGCGTCCAGGTCGGTCTACTTTTCGGTCCCTTCTCTTTTTATGCTTAGAATTCTACCGGTTTAAACTTTACGCCAACAATCAATTGCCGGGTGATCGGACCGGTGACAAAGTTAAGCCAGCCGATTTTACTAATGATTGACGGTCCCTAAGGCTGCGCGAATATCGGTAATGGCGGCTTTAGAGCCGGTAAAGATCAATCGATCGTTAAGTTGTAAGACTAGATTTCCGGTTGGCTTGATAAATTGACGATTACGAATCACCTGTGAAATGGTGATTTGATTGATGAACGGCAGATCACTGAGATTAATCCCAGTAAAACGCTGATTCAGGATGGTGACTTCGAAAATTCCCGCATCGGTGTCGGTCAAAATGCGCAGGGTATCCGGCGCTTCAATGAGACTGCGCGACAAGGCCAACGTGATTTCCCCCGTATTGAAGACTTCAATACCCGCCGCAGTGAGTTGGTCTTCAGTTTGGTCTAAAATATTGCGATCTTCATAGCGAACCAATACGCGGGGTACGCCATATTCTTTAGCGGCTAAAGCAACGCCGGCATTTTGCGCCGCGTTGTAGTGACCAATAAATAAAATATCGGCATCAAAAGCACCGACCTCAGCTAGCTGTTCAGGCGTGAACGGGTCAACTAAGGTGACGTTAACTTCACTATTATAGGCACGATAGTTCTCTGGCTTATCCGTAAACATGGCAATGTCATACCACCCTTTAGCCAGCTGCTGGGCAACTGGGACGGTGGTGATATTGGTGCCGATGAAGTGGACCGTTTGTTTAGGCAATGGTTCAGCGTCAGCCGCAAAGCACCGGTTAAAGAGTAATGGCGCAAAAATACAGGTAATAATCGCTGCTAACAAAAAGGCGCCGGCTTGTTGATTGGTCATTTGGTGGAGCGAGACGGCCACCGAGTCAATGGCCAAAACCAACGTGATGGTAGTCACTGATAGGGCAGTGCCAGCTGTCGCATTGACGGCTTTAAAGCGTAACTTCAAAATGGGCCAGATCGCGAGTTTTGCCACCACGTAACCGACAAATAGTAACGGAATCAATAAAAGCGTCTGTGGGCTGGCCATGAGGGCGGGAATGTCTAATTTAACACCGGTCATGATGAAGAAAATCGGGATAAAGAAGCCATAACCGATTGAATCGAGTTTTTCTTGCGTGGCCGGTCGTGGTTCGAGTAATTTCATGACAATACCAGCGACGAATGCCCCGAGGATGTTCTCGGCCCCCACCGTTTCAGCCACGGTAACGAGGGCGACAATAAGGAAGAAAGCTAAGCGGATGTCTAACTGGGTGGTTGATTTATTAATCCGTTCAAACCACGTGAAGAATGTCCGGAAGCGTAGTTGCAAGATGGCCGCGACAATAAACAAGATCAGCACCCAATAGATTGATTTGCTCGCATGGCCAACCAGACTCGCATAGACCGTGAGACTTAGCATCGGGACCACCTCACCGAGAACTGCGATTAAGAGCAAAGTTTGTCCATAAGGGCGACTGAGCAATTCGTTTTCTTTAAGTGTGGCGATCACTACCCCTAATGCGATGGTGGCAAACAAAATCGCTGCTAACCATGGGTCCGTGAATAGGCCGGTGGTTTTGAGGGCCCACCCCATCGCGATCGCTAATAGGACAACCGTGCCATAGGCGAGAATAGCAAGCATGAGCGGGCCTAGTTGTCGTGGTGAATTAGCGGCTGCTTTTTTTGCACGCGCCGTTTGAGGTAACGGTTGGCGGCGAAAAAGGCTGAAGTCGATTTCCATCCCACTTAAAAATAATAGGATAATCACACCTAATGTGGATAATTGGTTGAGCGTGCTTGAAGAATGAATCAAGTTGAAACCGCTCGTGCCGAGCAGAATACCGACAATGATTTCGACGACGGCGGTCGGCAAGAATGTAATTTTAAAACGAGCCATTAACAAAGGTGTCATTAAGGCCGCTAATAATAAGATTAATAGTGAAAGTTGCCCCATGGAACGTGCCTCCCAAGGTTAAGCATTATGGTCGATAAAAGTGATTAGAGTGACGCCGCAAATGTCGTGTTAGCGCGACGATAAGGCCAGGCAAAATTCCGATTGCGGCGACGCCAACAAATATCCAAGCAAAGTGGTGTTGAACAAATGGGAGACGGCCGAAGTAATAACCGAGCACACTCCCAACAGTGACCCACAAAGCGACGCCGATAACGTTTAGCACCGCAAACCGGCGTTCACTCATCTTTGTTGAACCGGCTAAAAGTGGGACAAACGTACGGATGAGGGGGACGAATCGACCGAAAATGACAGCGCGGCCCCCATATCGATTAAAAAAGTCGCGGCCACGTTCCAAGCCACCGCGTAGATGACGATTAATAAACTTGAAGCGTAACAGCCAAGCGCCAATGCGAAAGTTTATCGTATCGCCTAACACGGCTGCAAAAAAGAAAATTGGAACCAAAACTTTAATATCCAAATTTGATTGCGTTGCGGCCGCAATGGCGCTAGTCACGAAGATCAAGGATTCTCCGGGTAACCATGGAAAAATGACCAAGCCAGTTTCGGCGAAGATCAGGAGAAATAAGGTGACGTAACTCCAATCTCCCATCCAGGAGAAGAGTGGCAAAATGTATTCTTGTAAGTGACTCAAAATGTGAAAGAGTTGTGACATGCACCGTCCTCCTCGTCGTCCTCCGATTACCTCTAAGTGTAGATAAAATAGGTCTGAATAGCGAGGTATCAGGACTGACTTTGATAAATTTTTAGGTATGCGGAACATGCTTACCCCAATTTAGTTGTTTGCCGTATTCTGGCGGAAACGCGCTTGCCAGACCTAATCCTTCGGCGTGGTGGTGTTTAGGTTAATTGTACTTTGATGCTGACGCTAGCCTAAAATTTATGCGCGTTAACCGGCAAGTAGACCAACCAGGACGTAGCGGGAATCGGCTCAGCCTGTGTCGTTATCGTTAGCGGACTTAGCTGACGATAAGGTCTGACCGTGAAACCAGTGCACCTCCAGCTTCAGAGCGGACTCACGGCGTTCCAGACGAATGCTCGTGGCGTTCAGGTTGGTCGGCCGTGAATAACCCACACAAAGGTAACACCATCTGATTCATGCCAATCAGTTTACTAAACTACCCTAATTGAGCTATAATATTTAGTACGATTTTTCGCTAATTAACGTTGGTTTTAAGTGAATCAATGGGGACCATAAACAAGATGGAGGGCGATCACGTGACTGACTCAGCCGAGCAACAAGAACAAATACATCTAGATGATGTCATTGGAAAAATTAAGGTTGCGCAACAGGTCGCCAGTGAAGATATTGCCACGGCGGCCCGAGACCGAAAAGATATTGAACGGGCCTTTGGTGAAGTTCATCTAAATACAGGTAGCTATGAAGGCATGACGGATACGGCCATGTCATTACGGGCACAGCAACAGATGCTTGATGAACGCCAGAATAGTTGGCAACATGCCACACAACGGTTGGACGTATTGCAGAAGTTAGAACGGACGCCGTATTTTGCCCGAATCGATTTTCAAGAGGGACCGACTGGTAAGCCAGAGACGATTTACATTGGCTTAGGTTCGTTTGCCGATTCACCAGATCATTTTTTGATTTACGATTGGCGGGCCCCAATTTCTTCAATCTATTATGATGGTGGTCTAGGTGACATCACGTATCAGACCCCCGATGGTCCACAGACAGTGGATGTGAAGTTGAAACGACAATTTCAGATTAAAGATGGCGTGATTGTCACCATGTTCGATACCGATGAAGTCGTCGGTGACTCGATGTTGATGGAAGCGTTAGGCAACGCCTCTGATACTAAGATGAAGAGTATTGTGACGACCATTCAAAAGGAACAAAACCAGATTATTCGAGACACCAATTCTGATCTCCTATTCGTTCAGGGGGCGGCTGGGTCTGGGAAAACGGCGGCCGTGCTTCAGCGCGTGGCTTGGTTGCTGTATCGGTATCGCGGAAATTTGACGGCCGGGCAAGTGGTTTTGTTTTCACCGAACCAGTTGTTTAACGATTACATCAATCAAGTGTTGCCTGAACTAGGTGAACAAAACATGGTGCAGATGACATACTTGCAGTACACCAATCGACGTCTGCCCAAAATTCAAGTTGAAACGTTACAACAGCGATTTGAAGCAACGACTGATGATCAGTTTCGTGCAGTAAATACGTTGAAGGGAAGTCTCAATTACTTTAACGTGGTCACGGACTATGCCAATCATTTGGAACAAGCGGACATGCGCTTTCGGGATATTAAATTTCGCGATCAAGTCTTCATCAGCAAGGAAAAAATTGCAGAAATTTATTACTCATTCAATGAGAATTATCATCTGGCCAATCGTTTATCCGCGACGCGTGAGGAGCTTATTAAAATCTTGAATCGTCGTATTTCAACGGAAATTCGCGATAAATGGGTTGAAGAAGCGGTGCAGAATTTGACCCGTGAAGAAGTTGACACTATGTTTGGAGATCAACCGCGCGAATTTGATAGTCAGGAAAAGGAATATCGCTTCTTAGCCCGACAAATCGTGATGAAGGCGTTTAAACCCGTGCAGTTGGCTATTTCACGGAGTCGGTATTTGAACATCAACGCGCAATACGCGCACTTTTTGCGGCATGTGCCGGCCATGCTTGATTTATCCGCGCAGGGAATCAGTGAAGCACAGTGGCAAGCAAGTGTTGAAGTGACGTTATCAGGCTACCGTAATCATCAGCTGTCACTAGCTGACACGTCCGCTTATCTCTACCTATATGATATGATGACCGGTAAAAAAGGTGAGAAAGCCATTCGCTTCGTCTTCATTGATGAAGTTCAGGACTATTCGGCCTTTCAATTAGCTTTTCTGAAGTTTAGCTTTCCACGAGCTAAATTTACATTACTCGGTGATTTAAACCAGGCCATCTTCACCCAAGAAAATAGCCGGACATTGCTCAGTGAACTGTCGACGATGTTTGACCCGGAAAAAACGCGGGTCGTCCAGTTAACGAAGTCGTATCGTTCGACTCAGCAGATCACGGATTTCACCAAAGCTTTGTTAGTTGATGGCGAACAAATTACGGCCTTTAATCGGGCGGGTGATAAACCGATTGTCGCGGTATTGCCAAACCAATCTGCGCAAGAACAGCGGCTAATGGCACAACTGGATGCGAATAACCAAGCCCACGAGACGACAGCCATTATTGGGAAGACCTTAGCAGCCTGTGAAGCAATCGCTGATCAATTGAAGGCTGCTGGCGTGAAGGCGACGCTGATTCGGACGGAAAATCAGCGCTTAGTTCCCGGGACGTTAATTGTTCCAGCGTATCTAGCAAAAGGCTTGGAGTTCGATGCAGTGATTGTGTGGGATGCCTCAAAGCAAGTTTACGACGACGAAAGTGAGCGGCAATTGCTCTACACGATCTGCTCACGAGCGATGCATCAGTTAACGTTATTGGCAACTGGTGAATTGACGCCGTTAATGGCGCGCGTTCCAGCAGCGTTGTATACGCGTGAAACAGTCACGGTCTAACACATGAAAATAAAATAATAACGGGTGTGAAGCCGCTTTCAAAAAGTGGTCTCACACCCGTTTTGCTATGGTATACTGAACAGGAATTTTTAAAAACGTGGGGCAAGCAAATGGCTGAACAACTTGATAATTATGACCAATTTAAACGTGATCAGTGGCAAACGCTATTCGATGCCGAGTCGGTACCTTTAGATGAGATTGATTTGGAACAGATTCGTTCATTAAATGACCGTATTTCATTGGACGATGTGCGTGAGATTTATATGCCATTGGTGCATTACATCCTATTAAAGTATCGTGATTTCCAACGAGCTAACGATGAACGTAGTGATTTTTTACGTGTTGCTCACCGGCATGTCCCCTTTTTAATCGGTATTGCTGGGTCAGTTGCCGTTGGGAAGTCGACAACTGCTCGGCTATTAGCTTTGCTATTGCGACATTTATATCCACAACTAAAGGTGCAACAAATTACGACCGATGGGTTTTTATACCCTAATGCCGTGCTGGAGGAAAAGGGGATTGCTGACGACAAAGGGTTTCCTGATAGTTATGACATGCCTCGATTGATTCAATTTTTAAATGATGTCAAACAATCTAAACCGCATGTCCAAGCGCCTAAATATTCACATCAAGTGTATGATGTGATTCCCAATGAGTACGATGAAATCGATCAACCGGACATTTTAATTGTCGAAGGAATCAATGTCCTTCAATTACCTTCGCAAGCTGAAATTTTTGTCAGTGACTTTTTTGACTTTTCTCTCTATGTGGACGCGGATCCACAATTAGTTGAACACTGGTTCCTAGAGCGGTTCAATATTTTACTGAACTCTGCGTTCAACGATCCCACTAATTTTTATCACGAATTGGCGACTGGATCACGAGAAGATGCGTTTTTATATGCCCGACAAGTCTGGGATGATGTCGATTTGCGCAATTTGAACGAGTACATTTTGCCAACGCGGAATCGGGCGAACGTCATTTTGCATAAAGTCAGGCATCATACTATTGATGCTGTCTATCTGCGGAAGTATTGATGCTGGTTGTCCAGACCAGTGGTGCCTTGTTGGGGTGAGTGCGATCATCTTGACAGGGCTTTTTGTTTCAAAAAATGACAAAACCCATGGCAATAGCTAACGGTCAACCTGTTTTTTCAAAACAAGATTGGCTCAGTAAATGAACGTCCAGTCTAAGGCTTAAGTGGCGCCAATGCAGCCGTCAGCGGGCTTGTGACGCGCCGATTGTCGAGCTATGCAAACCTGATGCCTGTGCCTAGCCCAGCCCGATCAATTGGCCAAGCCCGCCAACTGCTCATGCTCAGCTAATGCTCGTCACCATTCGGTTTGTTTCGCTCTGAGTTATTTTGGTATGATAGAACGAATTTAACAAATACGAAGGGGGTGGTTGAATGTCAGAATTGCCGGTGGTTAATCGTAAACGGACGTTCAATTGGCCGTTATTTTTAAGTCCATTCATTTCACGACTTGGCGATGCATTGTACATCTTTGGATTAAATTGGTTCATTGTGAAAGCCACGGGGACCGCCTCCTTGTTGGGAATTGTTCAAGGAATCGGTGGGATTGTGTTGGTGGTGGCTGATTTATTAGCGGGTCCGTTGGTTGACGGCATGAATCGTAAAATGATCATGTTTTGGTCCGATGTTTTGAGCTTTATTGCTTGTTTACTAATGGCGTTAATTGTTGATGTCAATCATCCGGTATTTTATCAGCTGGTATTGTTGACGGTAATCTTAGATATCGGTCTAGGCTTCAACTTTCCAGCCGCCAAAGCGTTGGTACCAGAATTGATTGAAACGTCAGCGTTGCAACGGTTTAACGCGTTGTCTAACACTTCAATTAATCTGGCGGATATTTTTGCCCCTCTGCTGGGAGGCGCGTTACTGGCCATTAGGTGGGTCAATTTCCGTGAGTTTTTGTTTATTAACGCGGCTTCGTTCCTACTATCTATCGGATTGTTGCTGGGCATTTCGTATCATTATCAGCCGGAGCGGCGGCAGCGATTGTCAATATGGTCGAGTCTCACCAGCGGATTTAAGTATGTTTTAGGCAAGTCGTTGTTGGTCCAGATGGTCGTTGTTGATAGTGTCGTGAATATTTTCTATGCCGCTTTTAATTTGTTATTACCGTATGATGTTAAACATTATTTTAATGGTGATGAGCACTTATATAGTTACTTAATGGCAGTGATGGCGATTGGTGGCATGCTCGGGGGCTTGAGTCTGATTCGCTCGCAAAAAGTCCGCCAGATGAATCAAATTGAACACGAGATTTATTTACTCGCAGCGGTGATGTTAATTGCCGGTCTCTGGCGTCCATACGCGGTCTTACTGGTGGTCACCGGCATCTATGGCTTTTTAATTTCACGAATTGGTGTTAGTTTGTACACTTTGGTCCAAGACCAAACGGATGTGGCCTATTTAGGACGGGTCTTCGGAATTTGGTTTATTTCCGTTGATTTTATGCACCCGGTGGGCAACTTTATCTTCGGCTTTATTATCGATTGGTTGGGCGAGGGGACCTTTATTTTAATGGGAGTGACATTAGCTGTAGCAATTTTTGTGATTAGTTGGCTTTTTTCACAACATCAGTCAGAAACGTAAATGATTAACCTAAATGGTCTAAAAGAGGACGCATTTTGCAATTTACCCGCAAAATGCGTCTTTTTAGGTGGGCAGATAAACCGCTGTATCATCGTGATCAGTATTGAAAACAAGTCGAAAAACGATTGTCCACAAGTAACTGATAAGTCGATAAATTGTTAGAGACACAAGACGTTTCACGAATTGGGTTATATTACGAAATGTTTCAGATATCGGAATATATGACATTTGCGGCTAAATTTGTAATGTTTACGGTATTCTTCTGTTATTTACAATCTGTATAGTGGTCATCGTTAAGTTATTGTTATTAAAGAAATCTTAACTCACCATCACGAGTTAATTAGCCAGCGTGTAGCCCATCGTGGTTACACCAAACAACCTTAGGAGTGAAAATTAGTATATGAAGATCAAACAATTAGTTTTATCTACTGCTAGCGCAACTGCATTACTTGGTTTAGGGAGTGTCGTAGCAAACGCTGACACCAACATCACTGTTAAAAGTGGTGACACAGTTTCTAAGTTAGCTGCTGAAAACAACAGTACTGTTGAAGCCATTGTAAACGCCAACCACTTGCAAAACGGTGGGAACTTAATCTTTGTTGATCAGTCATTGACAATTCCTGATGCTGACGGTGCTAACACCGCTGCTTCAACGCAACAACAGACGCAAACGACTGCTACGCAACAACCTGCTGCTGCAACGCAACAAGCAACAACTACGCAAGCACCAGCTGCTGCACCTGCAGCTCCAGTTGCTTCTGGTTCTGATTCAGCAGCCCAAGCTTATATCGCAGCTCGCGAATCTGGTGGTTCTTACACAGCCGTTAATGGTCAATATTACGGCAAGTACCAACTTAGCTTAGACAAGTTGGGTGGCGACTTATCGCCAGCTCACCAAGAAGCTGTTGCAACGCAATACGCCGTTTCTCGCTATGGTTCATGGGCCGGCGCTCAAGCTTTCTGGCAATCAAACGGTTGGTGGTAATCAACCTGGCGTAAGCCAATAATTAAGTCTATTCTTGATCCAATGGTCGTCCAGTGATGGACGGCCTTTTTTGGTATTTTTATTTGCGTTAGAGTACGCTCTAGGGTGCATAATAGCGTTTGTAGTTATTTATAGGAAGAAGGAACTGCAATGAAGGGACGCTTTGGCTTTATCAGCATCGTCTTGTTCGGCTTGAATGCGATCATTGGCTCAGGAATTTTTTTATTGCCAAATACCGCAATGAAATTAATTGGGCCAGCTAGTTTATTAGTTTTTGTATTCGACATGCTGTTGGTGGTTAGTATTGCTTTTTGTTTCGCCGAGGACGCGAGCTTGTTTAAAGAAAATGGTGGTCCGTACGTCTACGCAAAAGCCGCCTTTGGCGATTTTATTGGTTATGAAGTTGGTTTTATTATCTGGGTGATTAGCATTATTGCTTGGGCGACGATGGCGGCAGGCTTAGCGACCGCTTTAGGTGCATTATGGCCAGTGTTAGCTCAACCGGTGTGGCGCGCAACGATTATTACGGTTCTCTTAGTCGGACTGGGCCTAATTAACATTCTCGGTGTTAACGTCACTAAATGGTTGAATGATGTTATTACTGTCGCCAAAATGGTGCCGTTAGTACTTTTTGTGGCAATCGGTCTTTTCTTCATGCACGCCGGCAATTTTACGCCGTTTTTTCCGCATGGGCATTATGTAACCGGATCATTTGGTCAAGCGGCAATTGTGATGTTTTATGCGTTTACCGGTTTTGAGGCCATTGTTATTGCCGCCGAAGCCATGAAGGATCCCCAACATGATGTACCGCGTGCCATCATCACAGTCATGGGGTTAGTGGCGTTGTTGTACTTTTTGATTCAAACCGTCTCGATTGGTATCTTGGGGCCACGATTGGCGACCACGGCGGCACCGATGCAAACCGCTTTGTCTGCAATTTTAGGACCGGTTGCTAAAGCGATTATTGGTGCGGGGACTGTGATCTCGATCACCGGCATTGCCATTGCGCAGTCATTTACCGTACCGCGTAGTGGTCAAGCAATGGCGGATAATGGTGTGATGCCAAGGGTCGTTGGTCATCTGAATCGGCGTGGTGTCCCTGATGTGGCGGTCATCATTTCGGTGATATTGGCATTACCACTGGCGTTGACAGGGACCTTTAGTACGCTAGCTGCTATTTCAGTTGTCTCACGATTTGCCCAATACTTGCCTACGATTTTAGCGGTATTGGTCTTTCGCCGAACGCGGCCAAATCAGCCGCGAGCCTTCCGAGTGCCGTTTGGACCGGTGATTCCCATCATCGCAGTCTTGGTTTCATTTTGGTTACTTGCGCAGGCACAATTGGTGAACCTAATTTGGGGGCTGGGAGCTTTGGTGGTTGCCATCCCCTTTTATTTCTTAACGCGTAACCGGCGCCGCGAACTTGAACAGCAACAAAATCAGCATCGATAAATAATCAGAGCGAAACAAGCCGGGTGATGTCGAGCACTAGCTGAGACTGACTGGTTGGCGCTCTTTGCCAATTAGGCAGGCTGGGCTAGGCACAGACATCAGGCTTGGGTAGCTCGACAAATACAACAAACCGCTCAGTCAAGGTAGCAAATGACTGAGCGGTTTTTAACTATACCAATTATAAAAATAGACGGATTTTTGGTTAACTACGTGGCTTTTCACCAACAAAATAATGGCAAAATACAACCGTATGCTAAAATATAGACCAATGTGGAGAAATCCTTGGTAATTATGGATGAAAAACGGTATTCCAATTTTAACTACTCATGTATTTTTAACCAAACTATTACCATTATCACCATTTTATTCTTGTCGATTTATGATGAGACCGCTATCGTATCAAACATAGACCAAAAGTACCGGTCGTGATTTACTCGCCGGATTGTTAAAAGAAAAGGATGATAAATTTATGTTTGATTCAATTGACCAATTAGCGGTAAATAGTGTGCGGACGTTAAGTCTCGACGCCATTGATCGGGCGCAGTCAGGCCACCCTGGATTACCGATGGGAGCTGCACCAATGGCTTACACTTTGTGGAGTCGGCATCTGACCGTTAATCCAAAAGATTCACATTGGTTTAATCGTGATCGCTTTGTCTTGTCGGCTGGTCACGGGTCAGCAATGTTATATAGCCTATTGCACTTAAGTGGCTACAAGGTTTCGATGACTGATTTGAAACATTTTCGCCAATTAGGCAGTAAGACACCGGGGCATCCCGAATATGGGTGGACCGATGGCGTTGAAGCGACCACTGGTCCACTAGGACAGGGGCTAGGGATGGCTGTTGGCATGGCGATGGCTGAAGAACACTTGGCGGCAACCTATAACCGGCCGGGCTTTAACGTTGTCGATCATTATACGTACACACTGGTCGGTGACGGTGACTTGATGGAAGGAATCTCCCATGAAGCGGCGAGTCTGGCTGGCCGCTTAAAACTCGGCAAATTAATTGTGCTATATGATTCCAATGACGTTTCACTCGATGGCCCCTTGTCGAATGCGTTTAATGAAAATATTCATCAACGATTTGAAAGTTATGGATGGGACTACCATCGCGTGGGGGATGGTAACGACCTAAATGCGATTGATCATGCGATTAAGCAGGCGCAAGCCGCTAACGATCGTCCATCCATTATTGAAGTCAAAACGACTATCGGTTACGGTTCACCACAAGCAGGCACCAATAAAGTCCATGGTGCACCGTTGAGTGAAGCTGATCTAGCTGCCACTAAAGAGGCCTACGATTGGCCATACGCGCCGTTTTACGTTCCGGGCGAAGTGTATGAACGCTTCTATCGTTCAATTCGACGTCGCGGGCATAAGGCTGAGGCGCAATGGAACCACATGATGGAAAGTTATGCGATGCAATATCCTGAATTAGCTGCCTATTTTGCGGATGATGTGCGTCAAATTAAGAGTGTTGATCTCAGTGATTTAACCGATGATTATGAACTGGGCGATGCCGAAGCCACGCGGTTAACCTCCGCCAAGGTGTTGCAGACATTAGGTAAGCGTGAACACTCACTGTGGGGTGGCTCGGCTGATTTATTTGCTTCCAATAAGACTGATTTGAAGGATAACGGTCGGTTTGATGTGGATAACGCGGTTAATCGTAATTTGTGGTTTGGTGTGCGGGAATTTGCAGAAGGTTGTGCCATGAACGGGATTGCGCTACATGGTGGTACGCGGGTATATGGCAGTACCTTTATGGTCTTTTCAGATTACATGCGCGGGGCGATTCGTTTGGCGGCTCTGCAGAAGTTACCAGTCACTTATGTCTTCACGCACGATTCAATCGCGGTTGGGGAAGACGGGCCAACGCATGAACCGATTGAGCAACTGGCCGCATTGCGGGCAATGCCTGGGCTTTCGGTGATTCGACCGGCCGATGCCAATGAAACGATTGCGGCGTGGCAGCAGGCGATGGGAACCCATGATCGTCCAACAGCGCTAATTCTTTCTCGTCAAACATTACCCGTTTTAGCTGGGGCCAAACAACATCCAGAAGGGGTGAGCCGTGGGGCCTACGTGATTTCACCACAAAAAGGGCGGACGCCAGATGGGATCTTAATCGCGACAGGGTCAGAGGTTCAGCTAGCGATCATTGCGCAACAGCGCTTAGCAGATCGTGGTGAGGATGTCAGCGTTGTTTCAATGCCAAGTATGGATCTGTTCGACGCCCAACCTGAGTCTTACCGTGAAACAGTTTTGCCTCATGATGTGCGAAATCGGGTGGCGATTGAAATGGGTCGGACCACAGATTGGGGCAAGTATGTCGGGCTAGACGGCAAAGCGATCGGCATCGACAGCTTTGGTCTGAGTGGTAAGGGTAGCGAAGTAGTCAAACGTTTCCACTTTACCGCTGATACCATTGTCGACACTTATGCTTCATTGGTGAACACCCGGTTACATGCCTTGTCAGACTTTGCCTCAACGAGATAAATAGTATAGATCGGAAAGCGTGTTTGGGTGTTGTCCCAAACACGCTTTTTGGTCGCTTTAATTATTCACTGCTATCAGCATCTTCCTCAGTATCTAGATTGAATCAATTCATATGGGTATTAGTATTTTGTTACTGTGGATTAACCACGCTTCTTGGAGCTTCTTGCAACATGTCTTGACTGATACTGCGGCGGTTTAAGTTTTATCGTACATTAAAGAAAATATTCAAAATTGAAATATAACATTTTGTGCATTATACTATCTCATAAGGAAAGCTAATATTTTTATAATTCGTGAATGAAATCACTTATTTTTTCTTCTGGGGGAAGAATCATGATAAAAACAATATCGAGTCACCTAGTTAAATCTTGGTTAGTTGTGGAGATCTATAACGACCCTAATGCCAAAAAACAGCCTATCGACCGATACGGCTATTGAGCCAGAGTCTGTCACTGTTGAGTAAATGGAGGAATACAAAATGAGTAGACGATCAAACCAGTTTCTAATAACAAAAAGGGCAAATAAATTTTGGCTGTTTTCGGCTACGCTAAGTTTGGCTTTTACAGGTTTTCTAGCAACCTCTATGAAGGTACAGGCGAGTAATCAACTGACACAACAACCCCTCGAGACGAATAACCATATATTGAATTTTACTACAGCATTATCATCTGGGATATCGAGTACAAATTCAGACAAGTCCAGTGCTGCTGATTCTTCGGCTACTAGTTCGGCCAACTCCAGTTTAGCTGATTCGTCAGCGACTAGTTCCGTTAACTCCAGTTCAGCTGATTCGTCAACCACTAGTTCTGCTAACTCTAGTTCGGCTGACTCTTCAGTTACTAGCTCAGCTACTTCTTCTTCAGCAACAAGCGATGCAAAGGTTGATCATGGTGTCGTTTACCTAGAAGAAGATGGAACTGTAGTCGCGACAATTTCTAAACAAGAATTCAATCATCCAGCATTAGATGTTCATGGATTCCCAATTTATGCCGGTCAATATCATGCCAGTTATTGGCACTCAGATACGCAAGACTACGGAATTTCCACCGATGATAACATTACCTTCGATTACCATATTCCGGTAATTTCATTAGCTGAATACAACAAGGAATATGATAGTATCACGACTACTTATAACTACATTGATCAAGCAACTGGTCAACAAGTTGGCTCTTGGGACTATGTTTATATTCAAATTGTTTACAATGATTTTCAAAATATTCCGACTGGTTATCAACTTGCCAATCCACAGGAAACAATCGCTGAAGCAACTACCGGTAGGGTAAACAATGTTTATGTTACTAAAATTGATAGAGATAGTTCGGCTAGTTCTAGTTCGGCTGATTCGTCAGCGACTAGTTCGGCTGACTCCAGTTCAGCTGATTCGTCATCCACAAGCGATGCGAAAATTGATCATGGTGTCGCTTATCTAGAAGAAAATGGCGTTGTAGTCGCGACAATTTCTAAGCATGAGTTCGATCATCCTGTTTTAGACGTTCATGGTATTCCAATTTATGACGGTCAATACTACCGTAGCGACTGGAATTCAGATATGAGACAACTTGAAATGACCACCGTTGACGGAGTTACTATTAATTACAATGTCGATGTTATTTCACAAGCAGAATTCAACAAACAGTATGATAGCATGACAACTGCCTACAACTATGTTGATCAAGCTACAGGATCTCAGGTGGGTATTTGGAAATATGCTCATGTTGCGGGCGGAGGCGTTGCCACTTTCCAAGATATTCCAGTAGGTTATGAACTTGTGAATCCAAGTGAAACAATTGAAGAAGCAACAACTGGTAAGGTAAACAATGTTTATGTTACCAAAATTGGCGGAGACAGTTCAGCCGACTCGTCAGTGGCTAGTTCCGATAACTCCAGTTCGGCTGATTCTTCAACGACTAGTTCTGCTAGCTCCAGTTCGGCCGATTCGTCAGCGACTAGTTCCGCCAACTCCAGTTCAGCTGACTCGTCAGCGGCTAGTTCCGATAACTCCAGTTTAGCTGATTCGTCAGCGACTAGTTCCGTTAACTCTAGTTCGGTCGATTCGTCAGCTTCTTCTTCAGCAACAAGCGATGCAAAGGTTGATCATGGTGTCGTTTACCTAGAAGAAGATGGAACTGTAGTCGCGACAATTTCTAAACAAGAATTCAATCATCCAGCATTAGATGTTCATGGATTCCCAATTTATGCCGGTCAATATCATGCCAGTTATTGGCACTCAGATACGCAAGACTACGGAATTTCCACCGACGATAACATTACCTACGATTACCATATTCCCGTAATTTCATTAGCTGAATACAACAAGGAATACGATAGTATCACGACTACTTATAACTACATTGATCAAGCAACTGGTCAACAAGTTGGCTCCTGGGATTACGTTTATATTCAAGTCGTTTACAATAGTTTTCAAAATATTCCGACTGGCTATCAACTTGCCAATCCACAGGAAACAATCGCCGAAGCAACAACCGGTAGGGTAAATAATGTTTATGTTACCAAAATTGATGGAGATAGTTCAGCTAGTTCTAGTTCGGCCAACTCCAGTTCAGCTGATTCGTCCGCTACTAGTTCGGCTAGCTCCAGTTCAGCTGATTCGTCCGCTACTAGTTCCGTTAACTCTAGTTCGGTCGATTCGTCAACCACTAGTTCCGTTAACTCTAGTTCAGCTGATTCTTCAACGACTAGTTCTGCTAACTCCAGTTCAGCTGACTCGTCCGCTACTAGCTCGGCCAACTCCAGTTCAGCTGATTCTTCAACGACTAGTTCGGCTAGCTCCAGTTCAGCCGATTCGTCCGCTACTAGTTCTGCTAACTCCAGTTCAGCCGATTCTTCAGCTACTAGTTCTGCTAACTCCAGTTCAGCTGATTCTTCAACGACTAGTTCGGCTAGCTCCAGTTCAGCCGATTCATCCGCTACTAGTTCTGCTAACTCCAGTTCAGCCGATTCTTCAGCTACTAGTTCGGCCAACTCTAATGCGGTCGATTCGTTAGCGGCTAGTTCCGTTAACTCTAGTTTCGCTGATTCTTCGGCTACTAGCAACAATTTAACCACCAGTTCTGACACCTCTGTGGCTAATAATCGGTCAGCCAAGCCGGCCACAACGACACCACAAGACGTAATCAAAGGTTCGGCTGGGGTTAATCGGCTAGCTGCATCACATTTACATTCATCATTGAATCCAAAATCTGCGTTACCGAAGACAAGCACCACTCACCGCGATTCAATTGACCAGCAAGTAGAGTTATTTGCGATCTTGGCCGCTGCGACATTGACTGTTTTCCCAGTTAGAAAACGCAAATAGCTTTTTATCAACTGCTGCATTATGAATAAAAAATCTCCTTGTCTTTCAGCTAACCGGTTTTAGAAACGGACGGCTGAGAAGGTGAGGAGATTTTTTATAGTCAGACTCAAATTAACATGTTCGTGGTCGTTCGACACCACCGGCTTGCCCTCAGATTGTTTGTCGGGTTCCACAAGCGGGATTAATTGGTTAAGACCGCCAGCCGCTCAGACTACGAACTATCTCAAGCAGTCAATGCATGGGATTGATTATTATAATCGAGGAGGAATCTAAATAAAATTAGGTAGCTAATCACCGTTCAATTTTGAACGAGAATTAACTACCTAAATTAATAAACCTGTTTAATGCCGACTTTTGGAGTAAACGTCACTTTCTGGATTGAAGAAAGGTGATTTCTTGATGATCACCAGTGTTAAGATGACATTTTACTTCAAATTTGCCACAGCCTTTTTAATCAGTTGGCTTTGGAATTGAGCGGCATATTGTTTGCTCAATTGTTGTTGCTTAGCTTGGTTATTGGCCAAACTAGGATCTTTTGCGATGGCGGATTGCATCTGTTGCTTAACGAATGCAGCGGCCTGTTGTTTGACTTGCGCTTGGGCAGCAGGGGTCTGCTGTTTAGCCATTTGTGCTTTCAATTGTTTAGCCTGCGTCGTCGATAAGTGTACCCAGTCATTAGGTAGATGGAACGTGTTCGTTCGTTTAATCAATTCGTGGTTATTATTAGCGACGTTAAACCACAATTTGGTTGTGTTGTTCTTGTAGACCCACCGCGTTTCTTTGGTGGTTAAAGTAGCCGTTGAAGCAGTCGTTGACTTGACGTGGTTAAACGTATTTTCGTTAACCTGCGTGTGACCGGGCTTCTTTTGCCCCTTTTTAGTTGCGTAAATTTGCGTATTTTCGGTGCCTTTAGTACCGATGTTTTGATAAAGCATCATGTTCATTTTGCCAGTTGGATCGGCGGAATAGATGACTTTAGTTGTGGTAGTGGTCACTTTCTTCATGCCAAAGTGATCGTGATCGTTTAAGTTGATCATGAGTAACGACGGAATGAGGAAGACTAGCGCCAACAATGTCCCAACCGTTCGCCAGATAACCGGTTTAATGTAGACAAAACAAACGAAAAAGGCGATGGCACCGAGAACTAAGGTGACTAAAATCATTAGGCTTCACCTCCATTATCAGCGGCTGCAGGAGTCTTTAAGCCGTCTGTGTTTGCTTGCGTGACGTGAGTTGAAGCTCGTTTGGATCCCTTAAGGAAGAAAGCCAAGACAAAGCCGAGAATACAAAAGCCGATCGCTACCCAGAAAGTTGCGTGGTAACCGCTTAAGGTCGCGTTAATCGCACGAACCTTGTAGACCAGTGGCGTCTGGGTAAGCACGTGGTGGGCGGGCATGGCGTTCTTAGTAACGTTTGAAAGGACTGAAACCATGACGGCAGTCCCGATGGAGGTCGCCACCTGCCGGGTTGTGTTGTTAACTGCGGTCCCATGAGAAATTAAATCAAAGGACAACGCGTTCATCCCAGCCGTTGTCACTGGCATCATGACCATGGAAATCCCAAACATGCGGACCGCATACAAGAAGGTCACGTAGATTGTCGGGGTTGTTTTGGTGATCATGACAAAAGGCAATGTGCCGGCGGTTAGCAGGAACAATCCAGCGATACCGAGACGTTTAGCACCAATGCGGTCGAAGGTTTGCCCGGTAATGGGACTCATTACTGCCATCATTAAGGCACCTGGTAAAAGGGTAAGTCCAGAATGAAAGGCGCTCATGCCGTGAACAATTTGCAAGTACAGCGGCAGAACCATTTCAACCCCCGTCATGGCAATCATCACGACAGAACTGAGAATTGCCGCAATGGTAAATTCACTGGACTTGAAGACACGTAGTTGCAGAAATGGGTGTTCCATGGTTAATTGGCGCCAAACGAATAAAGCAATGATGATAACGCCAAGCACGAGTGTTGAAATGACCTTCACAGAAGTCCACCCATCGTCACCAACGGATGAGAAGCCATATAATAATGAACCAAATCCAAATGTCGACATCGCAACAGATAACCAGTCTAGTCGTGGCTTGGTTGTTTCGATAACCGACTTCATAAAGAAGAATGCACCGATAATGACAACAGCGACGATCGGAATAATCATGCCGAATAAATCACGCCATTGATATTGATCAATGATCCACCCAGATAGCGTTGGTCCAATAGCCGGCGCAACACCAATAACAATCCCAGCTAATCCCATGGCAGCACCACGAGAACTAGCAGGGAAAATCGTTAGCATCAGGGTCTGCAACAATGGCATCGCAATCCCAACACCGACGGCCTGAACGAGTCGGCCAGTGAGTAGCGTGCCGTAGTTAGGTGCGATAAATGCAATGATCGTTCCAATTTCAAAGATTGTCATCGCGGAGATATACAACCATTTTGAATTAAATCGACTTGATAAGTAAGCAGAGATCGGAATCATGATCCCATTGACCATTAAGAAACCAGTGGTGAGCCACTGAACGGTCGAAGTAGAAATATCGAAGGCTTTCATCAAAGTTGGGAAAGCGGTCGTTAAAATAGTCTGGTTCAGGACGGTACAAAATGTCCCAATTAGCAAGACGACAACCATTAAGGTACGGTTATACGGTTTGCCGTTGGTATCGACGGCTTTTGCCATAGGAGTTCCTTCTTTCATTACAAAATTCATGTTTAAAAAGCACGAGGATTAATATAAGACTTCACGTGGTTAGTGTCAAGTAAGTTGACAACTATATTTCAAAATATATAATAGTTCAAGGAAACATCACAAAAATTTCTGTCAAACTATATGTCACAAATCAAAAAAATAACGTTGTCACTGGCTTTTAGACAAGTTAGTCATACCAGATTAACGGGGATGAGCGCCACTAAGTGTCAACGGATATTGAGGGAACGCTATGGAACAATTTGCAGGCGATGTTGGTTCGAAAGCCTGGTTGATGAAAATTTTTCGCAATGATGATGTCATTACAATGGGTATCGGCGATTTGGCCCGGGCGACTGGCATCAGTGCAACAAAACTTCGCTATTGGACGGATAAAGGTTACATTAAATGTCTCAGCGAAAATGAAGGCAATCGTAAATATAAATATGAAACTGTATTTAAGGTGCGCGCAATGAAGGCCTACCTGGATGAGGGATACACATTGGCAACCGCTGCCAAAAAAATGGCACAACATCGCGATGTTATTAAGACGTTGAAACATCTAGTTTCAGACCGAATTGAACGGGTTGAATTGGTCGACGAGGGAACGCACCTGATTGATTTTGGGCCATTGATGCGGAACCAACCAAACACCTGATTGCGCAAGTTGATTCATCGGGAACCCATTTTCGGCTAGAGTGAGGACGTTGGTGAGGTTTATGCGGCTGCGAAATTCCAGATGGTGTGTGATGAACAAGTAGGAACTGGTTAGGCTATCGGAATGATTTCCTGTAGGTGATTGGATTCACTAGTGAGGACTTGGACGCTATCGAGAACGCGTTCGCCATCACTGAAGCCTGTGCCCAACCAAAAAACCTGTTCGGGCTAGGGACGCCCGCTCATGATTTCCAGTTGTTGCTCGAACTCCCCCATGATGGTTCATACGCTATCGTAAACGCGCTCGCAAGACCTGAGTCCTGTGCCCAACCAACAACCGCAACTGGGCCAAAGACGCCCAATTGCGATTGTCCGTTGGTGCTCGGACTCACCCGGTCTTGCGAGCGCTCTGATTTTATTCACTTGTCGCACGCGGCTGTACATGCTAAGCTGAGGGTGTAACAGGGATCACAGTTGATGACCCAAAAATTCCCAGGAGATGGCCGATCTTTACGGCTGGGCCATTGCTTCATGTTGTGAGTGTTTTTTGGACAACTTTTTGTAGAAAAGGTTCGATAAATCGCGCGGAATGCGCTCGAGGATCATCCTTCCGGGGTGATTAGTGATCGTATTTAAAACAATATGTTTCATGAAAATTACCGTTTTCATGGTGTCATCAACTACCTGTTACTGCACCTCACCAGTTAAGGGAATCTGGTGAGGTGTTTTTTTATATTCAGAGCACAAGCCTCAGGTCTTTGGAGTTCGACAGTGTTCCTGTTTGGTAACCATAGCGGTTTGGCTCAATGACTCGGAGCCGCGTGCCAATTGATGATTATCCACTTGACTCATCTTGTGTATTACCCCTGCAGTTTGTGGTGACTTGCGGTACCATATAAATGTAACCGCTTTCTAAATTCACCAATACAAGAATCATGGAGGTTAACCGATGGAACCACAACTCAGCTGGTTGGATGATCCGCAGGTCTTTCGGGTCGGTACATTGCCAGCACATAGTGATCATTTCTTCTATATTAATGAACAAGAAATGAACGACAAAACTAGTTCGTTAACACAGTCACTGGATGGAAAATGGGATTTTAAGTTTGCGCCCAATCCGCAAGCGCGACCCCAACATTTTTACCAACCAGAGGCCGATCGGCACGATTTCACCACGATTGAGGTTCCCGGACATATCGAATTGCACAATGATGCGCAGATTCAGTACATCAACACGTTATATCCGTGGGAAGGCAAAGCATATCGCCGGGCGGCCTATACCCTGGGTCAAAATGCAGAAGCTGGCATGTTCAGCCAAGCGCCGGACAATTCTATGGGCGCTTACGTGACGCACTTTGATTTACCGGAGCAGTGGGCTCATCAGCGCGTTGCTATCCAGTTTGATGGTGTGCAAACGGCGATGTACGTGTGGCTTAATGGGCATTTTATCGGTTATGCGGAAGATAGTTTTTCCCGGTCGGAATTTGATTTAACGCCGTATGTTAAATCACGCGATAATCTGTTAGCCGTGGCCGTGTTTAAGCTGAGTACGGCTTCGTTTTTAGAAGATCAGGATATGTTTCGATTTTCGGGGATCTTTCGAAGTGTTCGGTTAGTCAGCCGCCCTAAAGTTCATTTAGAGGATTTAACGATTAAACCGACCCTCAGCGATGATTTTGAAACGGGCCAGTTAACGGTTAAAGCGGCCTTAAGCGGTGAACGCCAAGCTGGTCAACAAATTGAATTACGGTTGCTCGATGCCACCGGGGCAACGATCGCCACTCAACAACAGGCAGTTAAGTCAACCGATGCGACGGTGACCTTTGATCAAGTGACCTTACCACAAGTCCATCGTTGGGATCACCATGATCCATATCTGTATCAGCTTGTCTTAACTATCACGGATGTCGCTGGGCACGTAGTCGAAATAGTGCCAGCAAGCGTTGGTTTTCGTCGCATTGAAATTAAAGACAATGTAATTTTACTCAATGGTCAGCGGTTGATTTTAAACGGCGTCAACCGCCACGAGTGGAATGCCGATCACGGACGGGTGATCTCAATAGCCGACATGAAAGCCGACTTGCAAACCTTCGCGCAGGCACACATCAATGCGGTGCGAACATGTCATTATCCCGATCAGATTCCCTGGTATTATTTGTGTGACCAAGCCGGGATTTACATGATGGCGGAAAATAATTTAGAAACGCACGGGACTTGGCAAAAACTCGGTGCTGTTGAACCCTCTGTCAATGTGCCTGGATCATTGCCACAATGGCGGGCCGCGGTGTTAGACCGCGCTGTTAACAACTATGAAACGTTTAAAAATCACCCGGCGATTTTATTCTGGTCATTAGGTAATGAGTCATACGCCGGTGATGATATTGCCGCGATGAATGCCTACTATAAGACGGTTGATCCCAGTCGGCTGACTCATTATGAAGGGGTCATCCGTAATCGCGCGTATGAACAACAAATTTCTGACGTGGAAAGTCGCATGTATGCTGCTCCTGGTGAGATTCGTCAATACTTGACGGAAGCGCCCACTAAGCCGTTCTTAGATTGCGAGTACATGCATGATATGGGTAACTCGCTCGGCGGTCTTGGTGATTACATGGCCTTATTAGATGAGTTCCCTAGTTATGCCGGCGGGTTTATCTGGGACTTTATCGATCAAGCCTTGTGGGTGAACGATGAAGTGACCGGTCAACCGGCGCTCCGCTACGGCGGGGATTTTGACGATCGCCACTCAGATTATGAGTTTTCCGGTGATGGCGTGATGTTCGCCGATCGCACACCAAAACCAGCTTTGCAGGAGGTGGCCTACTACTATGGCAAATACGACAAATAATCTACGCGTGATATATGGTGATGGCGTGTTAGGCATCCATGGCCCCCATGTTTATTATGGTTTTAGTTACGATCGAGGTGGTTTAGAATCACTCGCCATCGACGGTAAAGAATGGCTGTATCGAGTGGTTCGGCCAGCTTTTTGGCGGGCAACCACGGACAATGATCGCGGCAACCATTTTTCTGAACGGTCGGCCATGTGGCTAGGTGCCGATTTGTTTTCACCTTGTGTGGCGATTAACGTCCAAGTGGACGGTGTTGATCTGGGATTACCGCTGGCGCCAGAAAATAATCGGTTTTCAAATCACGAGCTGGCGTCATCAGTGATCGTCACCTTTACCTATCAAACGACAACTGTACCTAGCACGACGGTGTCGATTGCGTACACGGTTCGCGCAGACGGCACGTTAGCGATTCATGAACACTTCGTTGGTCAGGCGAATTTGCCGGAATTACCCGCGTTTGGCTTACGGCTAACAATGCCCACCGTTGCCAGCAGTTTCGATTACACCGGGCTATCTGGAGAAACTTATCCGGACCGCATGGCTGGTGGTGAAAATGGCACCTACCATGTGGATGGTTTACCAATAACACCTTATCTGGTTCCACAAGAGATGGGGATGCACATGGACACCAAACAACTGACCGTCACTCGCCAACAAACGTTAAATAACGCGGATCCTGACACCGCGTCGTTTTCACTCAGCGTGGTCGGGACACCAACCTTCGCCTTTAGTTGCTTACCATACACCCCGTTCGAGTTAGAAAACGCGACGCACATTGAAGAATTACCAACCCCACGGCGCACCGTGCTGAGTCTATTCGGTGCTGTTCGCGGCGTGGGTGGCATCGACAGTTGGGGCGCAGATGTCGCCGCGCCGTATCATATCGATGCGACGATGGATCATGAATGTGACTTTGTGATGGGACCTGAATAGTCTAAAAAGCAGCTGCAAGTGTCAGCTGCTTTTTTATGCGAAGCTGGCCAACTTATGATGTTTATCTAAAATCAGGGAGGCCAGATCCCAACCGTTAGCGTCGAACATGGTACACTAAAAGCAACATTTCAGCGGGATCAAGTGTCCAGCGTTAGGGAGAGAGAAACCAGATGCAAATTTTGCGCAACGCGTGGGCGGCCATTAATCGCCACATGCTGCTTTTACGATTACTTTTTGTTTTTTCGGTGTTACTGTACGTCGTCCATGAGGTCGGTCGGGATCTGCAACAGATTAGCGGTGCACAAGTGGCCGCGATCTTTGCTAATCAATCGATGACCAGCTTATTTGCGATGCTGGTGGTCGGCTTTATTGCAGTCACGCCAATGTTAAATTACGATTTTAATATTGTGAAATTTCTCCCCGGGACGTTTAAGCGGGGCTATGTGATTCGCTCTGGCTGGACCGTTAACACTTTCACGAACATCGCTGGCTTCGGCGGACTGCTAGGGGCCAGTCTGCGAGCCAACTTCTATAGTAAAGGGGCCACACGCAAAGAAATTCTCTTTGCAATTTCCAAGATTGCGCTCTTTTTATTGACTGGTCTGTCACTAGTCTGTTGGCTGGCGCTTTTTCAAGTGTTTTTCTTGGGCGTTGGGACCATCTTTGCTCGTTATTGGATTTGGCTCGTCGGTGGAGCACTGTACTTTCCCGTCGTCTTATTGACCACCCGGTTTACCGACTCTGAATTCTTCAATGATCTAACCTGGCGCCGCCAACTTTCACTAATGACTGGATCGAGTTTTGAATGGCTGAGTTGTACATTGTTCTTTGTCTTTATTGGCTATTTGATGGGGATTAAGGTCGATTTTGCGGCTGTGGTGCCGATGTTTGCGGTCGCTTCGGTGGCCGGGGTTGTGTCGATGATACCTGGTGGAATCGGTTCTTTTGATACCTTCATGATTACCGGTCTGGGCTTTATTGGGGTCGGTAAAGCTGATGCGCTTGTGTGGTTGCTGTTATACCGGATTTTTTACTACATCCTGCCATTTTTGGTCGGGGTAGTATTCTTTGTTAACGATGCTGGTAGCCGCTTTAATAAGGCGTTTGAGGGTCTACCACTGCAGCTTTTCCGTCGAGTAGCCCATGTTTTCTTAACCCTATTTTTATGGTTCTCAGGCGTGATGATTATCTTGGTTTCGACCTTTCCCCATCTGCAGGAATATAACAAGATTTATGGGGCCTTTTACGGCTACGTCGTCTACTTTGCTAATCAAGCGACGAACATCATCATGGGTTTTCTCCTGATTGGCTTAGCACGAGGAGTCAGTTCCCGGGTTAAACGGGCGTTCTGGCCGACCACGATTGTGTTGATCATGGCGACCCTCAATACCTTATGGAAAGATCCGTCCATTAAAATTTCGGTCTTTTTAGTGGCCGTACTGTTTGCTTTGTGGCTGTCGCATAAGGAATTTTATCGGGAACATTTCGAATATTCCTGGGGCGCCATCTTGGTCGATGGACTCAGCTTTGTCGGGATCTTTATCACATACATTGTTGTTGGGGTGTACAACACGCCGAACTATCAACGGCTCCATCATGTCCCGCGTGCGGCGCTATTTCCGACCGAACGGGTTTGGTTTAGTGGTTTAACGGCGATCGCTATCGCGATGGTGATTCTGGTGATTGTGTACTGGTATCTCCACAATGGCAAGTCGTCGATCTTCACAACCCCCTTTGACGCGACGCGCGTTGATCATGTCATTCAAACATACGGTGGGAATGAAGTTAGCCATCTGGCCTATCTTAAGGATAAACTACTGTACTTCTATCAAGTGGACGGCGAAGACAAAGTGTTCTTTATGTATCAAAAAAAGGCCGATCGCTTAATTGTGATGGGCGAGCCGGTCGGGGATCCAGCTTACCGCGATGCGGCGATTGATGATTTTTTGGATGTCGCTGATAAGGAGGGGTATTCGATTGTCTTTTATGAGATCGATGAAGACATGACGATGAGCCTCCATGAAAAAGGGTACGACTTCTTCAAATTTGGTGAAGAAGGCTTCGTCGATTTGCCATCATTTAGTATGGATGGTAAGAAACGCAAAACTGATCGCAACCTGATGAGTAAATTCGATCGCGACGGGATTACCTTTGAGGAGCTACAGCCACCATTTAGTGAGGCTACTTTGGCAGAATTACGGCAAATTTCTGATGCGTGGCTTGATGGTCAAAATGAAAGCGGCTTTTCACTGGGCTTCTTTGATGACTACTATCTCAACCAAGCGTCAATCTACGTCATGCGTAATCAGGATGGGCACATCATCGCCTTTACAACCAACATGCCCACTCATACCGATGTCGCCTCGATCGATTTGATGCGCTATGGCAAAGACGCGCCGTCTGGCACCATGGATGTCATGTTCATTCACCTTTTACAGTTAAATGCCGCCCAAGGTTTTAAGGACTTCAATATGGGGATGACTCCATTAGCTAACGTCGGCGTGTCACGCTTTAGCTTTATTGAAGAACGCATCGCCCACCTGATCTATGAATACGGCTACCGGTTCTACGGATTCCAAGGGTTGCGTAACTACAAAGAAAAATACGTCACCTCCTGGCATGGAAAGTACATCGCTTATCGCCGGCGCAGCTCACTGGTCTTTACCATGATGCAGATCACGGCCGTGGTAAACGCGAAGCGGAATAATGGGGAGAAGCGGGTGCTGATCTTTAGGCGGAAATAAAATGGTTATACTCAAATGAAATGTTTTTGTAAAACTTACTATCGATTTCTTTTTATTAAGAAACTGTTAGTAAGCTTTTTTATATTGGGATATAAATTGCTGGTGGCAAATGTATACGATTTCAAAGCGCAGTGAGATAGTAATACAAGACTGGTTAGCTTTTCACTGCCTTAAGGCAAAACTTATTCACATTATTTAAGCTAAAGAATATTTGATTCGGCAAATAGAGTAGGTTGATGATGAATTCATTTCAATATTGTAACAATGCCCATAATTAAGGACTTCTGGCTTATACTTAAATCTAGTTAACTTTTGATAGTTATAGTGCTGAAGGAGAACGCATAAAAATGAGCAAAGTTTTAATTACAGGAGGAGCCGGTTTTATTGGTTCTAACTTAGCTGAACGATTAGTTGGTGAAGGTCATCAAATTACCATTGTCGATGATCTTTCAATGGGTCTTAAAGAAAATATTCCAGTCTCTAAACAAGTTACTTTTCACGAACATTCAATTACTGATCATGACTTTATGGAAAAACTACTTATCGACAATGAGTTTGAGTATATTTTCTTGTTGGCGGCTGTGGCCAGCGTTGCTGATTCGATTGAACGCCCACTTTATACACATGAAGTTAATCAAGAGGCTAACATATACATATTAGAAGCGATACGAACTAATGGTTTGAAACCTAAAAAGGTTCTTTTTTCCTCGTCAGCGGCTGTCTATGGCAATGATCCGGAATTACCAAAACGTGAGTTATCTAAAGTTTCTCCAATTACGCCCTACGCGATCGATAAATTTGCTACTGAGCGCTATTTGGTTACCTATGCGAATTTATACAAGTTGAACTTTGTCACAGTTCGCTTCTTTAACGTTTACGGTCCACGGCAAAATCCTAAGTCGCCATATTCAGGCGTAATTTCGATCCTAACTGAGGCACTACAAAAAGGGACCGAATTCAAGATTTTTGGTGATGGTGAGCAATCTCGTGACTTTGTATATATAAGTGATGTTTTAGATGCGCTTGAATTACTAACTTTTGGAAGTACTGTTGTCGGTGATGTCTTCAATATTGCAACCGGCCATGAAACTTCATTAAATCAAATAGTGAGAACATACCAGAAGATTGCGCAGACAGATATTAATGTCTCAATACAGGATGCTAGGACAGGTGATATAAAAATATCAGTGGCTAGTGTTGATAAGCTGAAAGAATTAGGATACATGCCCAAAATTTCTGTTTCAGAAGGATTAACGAGGTATTGGCAATATATTAATCTCAATTGATATGGAGGAGAGACTATGGAAGTAACACATGTTGTCGAAAGAGATGATGGTACTTATGATTTGCCTTTTGTTGAAAAAATTGGTTCACCCGTTAGTGGTGAATACATTCATGTAAAGCGACTATTTGATTTTGTTTTTGCACTTATTCTTGGTTTGTTTGCGCTGCCCATTGTACTTCTCTTTGGTTTATTAGTTGGGCTTACATCAAAGGGGGGCGTATTTTACTCCCAAAAAAGGGTCGGATACATGGGAAAGGTTATTAAAATCACTAAGCTTAGGTCAATGAGTAATGATGCCGAATTGAAATCTGGTGCTATGTGGGCCCAGAAAAATGATCCGCGTGTCACTACTGTAGGAAAGTTCATTCGAAAGACGCGAATTGATGAATTACCACAAATTTGGAATGTACTTAAGGGTGAAATGAGTTTCATTGGGCCGAGACCTGAACGACCTTTAATGACTCAAACTTTTAGTGAGGAGTGTCCTAGGTTCGAACAACGACTTCGAGTTCTGCCTGGACTAAGCGGTTATGCGCAAATTCACGGAGGATACGAACTAAGTCCTGAAAAAAAGGCTGAACTTGATAATTACTATATTGAGCATGTGAGTTATCAAATGGATTTTCGCATTATGTTCGGAACTTTAAGAGTCATATTAACTGGAGATGGTGCTAGATGAATTTTCGAAGGGCTTGGTGTGACTAAATAATGATAGATTTGGTTTCTGTTGTTATGCCGGTGTACAATGCTGTTGATACAGTCAATCAGTCTATTGATTCTGTTCTACGGCAAAGTTATTCTAATCTTGAATTGATTGTTGTAAACGATGGGTCAACTGATGATACGGCAATGCTATTGAGTAAATATGTAGCCAATGAGCGTGTGAAGATAGTTAATTTACAACGCAATTTAGGGATTTCTGATTCTAGAAATATTGGCATCAAAAATAGTTCAGGACGTTACATCGCTTTTTTAGATAGTGATGATCGCTGGGATAAAAAAAAATTAGAAAAACAACTTCGTTTCATGAAAAAGAATGCAGTTTCGGCTTCCTTCGGCACTTATCGTAAGATACGTAATGGCCGTTCAATCGCAATCGTTACTTCAAAATATTCGAAGTATAAATTCAATGATTTGTTGAGTGGAAATCCTATTGGAATGCTCACGGTCATTTTAGATACAAAAGTTGTTCTAAAAAAATGGATAAATTTTCCGAAAATTGATCACGAAGATTACGCGCTGTGGCTTAGTTTAGCACGAGACCATAATGTGACTTTTTTTCGTTTTTCTACCGAACCGCTTGCTGATTACTTGTTGCATCAGTCAAAAACTTCAAATAAAATAAAGGCCGCAAAATGGACTTTCCAGATTTTTTATAATTTTTTAGGATTTGGCTGTTTGAAGGCAAGTTATTACTTTACAAAGTATTTGATTTCTCAAATCGAAAGGAAAATCTGATGGTTAAAAGAATTCTTCATTTTCAAGGAAGGATGGGTTTAGGTGGGGCCGAATCTTTTATGATGAATATTTTTAGAACCGTTGATTTGTCCGAATTTGTGTTTGATTTCGTCATATATGATACGTACAGGGACGTCACTCCGTATAATGATGAAATTAAGAAAATGGGTGGCAAAATTTTTGTTTTACCGGACCCCAATCGACATTTTTTCAAATACATTCGCGAACTTTTTAGATTGCTTCGGACTAAAAACTTTTTTGCAGTAGAAAATGAGATTTATTTTGGCGGTGGTATTAATTTACTTCTAGCCCTTATTTGTGGTGTCAGAACGCGAGTTGCAGTGAGTCATGCAACGTCAGATGGAAAGGGCTTCACACGGACACATTTATTATTAGCTTTTTTTCTAAAGAGATTACTTATTATCACTGCAACGGATCTAGTCGCTGTAAGTGAAGACGCAGGAAATAGCTTGTTCCTAGGCAAGCAATTTTTAATTGTCCCTAATGGTATTGATTTGGCTAAATTCGTAGATGCTAAACGGTATCGCAAAGGCAACAGAGAAAAGATGGGCATTGAGGAAAGCACTGTTGTTGGGATTAACATCGGAAGGCTGGAAAAACAGAAAAACCAGACTTTTTTAATTGATCTTGTAGATTCAATGAGTCAGCGACAAAAAAGCGGCTTTAAATTATTTATTGTCGGAACAGGTAGCTTGTTGGACGAATTGGAAAGCCTTTCAAGGGCTAAAGGGTTAGAGGATACTATTGTCTTTTTAGGTGAAAGAACCGATATTGATCAATTGTTAAGCGTGAGCGATGTATTTTTGTTACCGTCATTGTATGAAGGTTTACCAACTGTAGGTATTGAAGCACAGGCTTCAGGATTGAAATCTATTTTCTCTCAAAACATTTCTTCTGAAATTAAATTAACAAATGAGTGTCTTTTTTTGCCTATATCATCAGATTCATTTCGCTTTTGGATAGCAGAAATTTTCAAAAGCAAACAAATAGTAAAAACTACTTCGAGATTGTCTTTTTACGATAATAAAGTGGCCGCAAAAAAATTAATGACTCTTTACAAAAAAAGTAGTCGTAAGAAATGAGCAATAGAGTAATTAATATTTGGAAAACGAATGGACGTGCTGCGCTTTTATTTTTCGAGGATAAGCAGAGTGAAAAAAATTAGAATTGTTATACAAAATTTAAAATTCGGTGGAGCAGAAAAAACACTTATTGATTTTTTGAAAAACTATGATCGAAATAGCTATTCTGTTGATTTAGTTTTACATACTGAGGAAGGACAACTTTTAGATGAGGTTCCTGAAGATGTATCAATTAAGAACATAGTCCCTTTGGAGAAGGGCTTTTTTTCCAAGGTTGTACGATCTTCTTTTTTTAAGGCTTTGAAATATTGCCCTTTGCTTGCAAGACAGATAATTCAAAGACGGTTAGGTACAGCAGACTTGACCGTTGCATATTTGGAGGGAATTGCTACAGAAATTTCGTCCGTATTAGATGGGCCCAAAATTGCTTGGGTACATACGGATCTCAGTTCTAATCCTTGGACCGATATTTTTTTTAGGAATATGGATGCCCAAAAGAAGGCATACGAGCAATTTCAAAAAATAATTTTTGTATCTCGTGGAGGAGAAGCATCCTTTAAAAGGAGATTTGGTTCTGATTTTTTATGGCCTACAGCAATTCTTCCAAACCCAGTTGATACGGAACGCATTCGAGAGCAAGCTAATATACTAAATACTGAATTTATCGAATGGAAATCAAAAACAGCGGGAACGATTCGATTAATAACGGTAGGAAGGATGGACCCAATAAAGAGAGTTGATTTATTAATTAAGGGCTTTTTACAAGCTCGAAAAAATAATCGCCTTCTGTCGTTGACGATTATTGGTGATGGAAGAGAATTGAACAATCTGAAATCACAATTTGGTCAAAATGAAGGACTATACTTTCTTGGATTTAAAAAAAATCCGACGCCATACGTAAAAAATAGTCAGATGTTCATTTCTACTTCATTGGTGGAGAGTTATCCAACTTCAATAATTGAAAGCCTTATCCTAGGAACTCCGGTTATTGCAACTGAAAACGTTGGAAGCAAAGAGATCCTAGACAGCTTGTCCGAAGTGATGATTCCAACTGAAGTTACAGAGTCCGATCTGGCCATGAAAATCACTGAAAGTATTAAGAGCTTGAACCAACGGCGGCAAGAAATTGAGCCGCTATCTAAAAGATTTGAGTTAGAACAAGTTTTACACAAATATTATGAAGTGTTTGACGAGGCAATTAAAGATGGATAAGCAAATTGACGTCGTAATTCCCTGGGTAGACGGGGAGGATTCAGATTGGAAGAGGAAAAGACAACATTTTAACGAATCAAAAAAAATCTTAAAAGATGAAAACAATACAAGTAACCGATATCGTGATTATGGAACGTTGAAATATGTATTGAGATCTATTGATAAAAATATGAGTTGGGTAGGTCGCATTTTTCTTCTTACTGATCACCAAGTCCCAACATGGCTTAATAAGGAAAAAGTCATCATCGTTGACCACTCTGATTTTATCGTCGGAGCATTGCCCACCTTTAATTCCAACGTTATTTTAACGAGTATTGGTAATATAAAGGAGTTGAGCGATTTCTTCATCGTTTTTAATGACGAGACGTTAGTTATGAATCGCACAAAAAGAACGGACTTCTTTAGGAATGGATTACCTGTTGATTCATTAATTGAGACAGGAACGGTACCGATGTCCGATGGCTTTTTCCATATTTCTTCTAATGGAGTGGCATTGATTAATCAGCTTTTCTCTAAGAGAAATGTGATGAAGAAGCACTTGGGATTATTTTTTAACTATCATTACGGTATTCAAAATATGCGAACATTTTTGTCCTTGCCTTATGGAGGTTTTTTGGGATTTTACAATCAACATTTGATAATGCCGTTTAGAAAAATGGATTTTGAACAGGCTTATAATACTTTTTTTGAGAATTTTGCAAGCACTTGGAACCATCGCTTTCGCGAACCTACTGATATTAACGAATGGGCAATAAGATATTTGAGAAATATGAATGGCAATTTTGTTCCTGGCTTTTTAAAAGGACAGTTTTTTACCCTTAGTGATTTTCAAAATCAAATGCCAAAAATCAAAAAAAAGTCAAAGGTTGTCGTTATTAACGATGATGGATGCGCCGATGAAGAGGCGTTTAACAAGGTGAACTATTTTCTCGAGACGAACTTTCCAAAAAAATCAAAATATGAAAAGTAAATTATTATCGATCATTATACCCGCTTATAATGTTGAACTTTTTTTAAACAAGGCTGTTGCAAGTCTGTCACTTTTTTTGAATAATGAAAAAGTTGAAATTTTCATAATCAACGATGGCTCGACAGATAATACTGAGTTGATCGGTCAGAAACTATCTAATCAGTTTTCCAATATTACGCTGATAACGCAAGAAAATATGGGATTGTCAGCAGCTAGAAACATTGGTTTAAGTCAGGTCAACGGAACTTATACTTATTTTTATGATGGTGATGATTTTATAAACAGCGTGTATTTAAAAGATATCTTTTTGATTTTAGAGCAAACATCCGTGGATATTTTGTCTTTTGGTTATGCTCAGGTTGATGACGATGGAACTGAGCTTAATAGACATCTGTTTAAGGACGATAGCTTTTATATTTCTTTGAGTAAAACGGATTATATACATGCAATAATCGGAGGAGGCACGGATCCGGTTGCAGGTTATTTGCCGACAAAAATTATTAGGACGTCATTGATACGAACACTTCGATTTAGGCAAATGAACTATGAAGATATGCCATTCGTTTTTGAATTATTGGAAAATGAGAATATCCACAGTATTCTGTATTTAAATCGAGTTGTCTATAACTATGTGCAGCGTGAGGACAGCATCACACATTCGATCACGTATACTAACCTTAGTGATAAATTACTATCACTGCGGCTAGTCGATAATTCATTAAATAAAATAGGTGCTTCTAGAGAGATAGTTTGTCTTAATAATGAACGAATGCTTATCCAGGCATTATGGGTTTCTTCGTTAAATATCAAATTTGTTCGCTCAAGGCTAGTTGCAAATAATGCTAATCAATTGCTCCGAATGCTTTTTTCATTCTTTGGTTCAACTAGACGCATTGGTTTATATTTGAGATTAAAAACATTTTACTACCTTATTTTTAATACCTTACTGAGATTTCTGTATTTTCGGTAAATAGATCATTACAGGTAACACGAGGAGGTTTTTAATGGTTCAGGCGCAGAATACTGTCCCTAGGTTTCTTTTGAAGTTTACGGTACTTTTGTTGCTTTCTTTCAGCTTTTATGTTTCACCAATAATTTCTTTTTTAGGCAGTGTCTTAGTTTTGGCCTTCAATAAGGAATCCATCCTGGTCTCATTTATTGGAGGCTTTTCATTAGCGTACCCTGCACTTTTTTTCCAACCTTTAATTACTGATGATGCTACTCGAATCTTTTTTGTTGTGAAGGGTATGCAAAATGTTCCACTAAGTGGTCTGACATATTGGTTGAGAATGTGGGCTCCAGATTATTTGAACTATCCCTTGTTTACTGGCCTAATGTACGTTGTTGCTCGTTGGTTACAAGTTGAAGCGCTCCCCTTTATAGTTGCCGGTGTGACATTTACTGCAGTTTTTTATACTGTTTGGAAATTTTCTAGGATATTTGAAGTTACAAGATTGGCAAAAATTCTTGTTCTTTTAGCTAGTGTAACTTGGCTGAGTTATTTAGAATTAATCAGTGGTATGCGATTTTCACTTGCCTGTGCTTTAGCTCTCTTTTGCATTGTTGATGCTTGTTTTTCAGATATTAAGACAGCTTCAACGAGATATTCACATTTATTTTGGTTGATAATTCCAATTTTAATTCATCCAGGTGTGATGATTCTCGTAATTCCTGTCATAGTCTATATCATCCTAAATCAGGAAAATTTTTTCAGCAAATGGGTTTTACTGATTGGAACCTCTGCATCCGGTTTGGTATTGATTTTTTTGAATGTCTTTCAAAGTAATAATAGCTATCTCAGAATGATTTCTAATCGACTTAACGGATATCAATCAACGACTTTTGACTACTACTTGTCTCCCCAACGACTTGTTCACTTTTTTTTAGCGATCACACTTGGGTTGGTTGCAATTGCAATGAATTCGATGCTGTTAAAACAGCAGAAAATGAATCCACTGTTTAGAAAAAAAGTAGAGTCTTTAAAAAGGCTCTCTACTATTTTTGAGATTTACTTTCTTATCTCATTGATTTCTATTTCATTTGGCATGAGGTTAGCTGTTTTAGTTCCAATATTGTTCATTTTGTTGATTGCCGTCACGACTTCTAAATTTACTAGTGATCCATTTTCACATGCTCCGCTATTAATATTGACATTTGTATTAATTTTGAATTTGTTTTACAACATTAGCGCACTTCATGCTAATTTTTATGGAATAACATGGTTTTGGCTGTAAATTGTGGAAGTAGATATCGAGGTTGAATAATGTCAAACACCAAAAGAGCTTTTAGAAATGTCTTATATTCTACAGGCGGATATGCAATTCAACTGATCTTATCTTTAGTTGTTAGAATTTTTTTTGTTAGATTTCTCGGTAGAGAATATTTAGGATTAAATAGTGTATATGCCAGCTTACTTTCTGTCATTTCAATAGCGGATTTAGGCTTAGACACAGTTTTCGTGTTTCTGTTTTATCAGCCTTTCCATGAAAAGAACTTTCCTGTTGTTAAGGGAATACTGAAACTCTATAAAAAGGTATACAGGCTTATTGCATTTTTGGTGTGTTTAATTGGAGTTGTAGTCGTTCCATTCATTCCAAACATCATCGGAACGAGGGTTAACCTTTCTGGTGTTTATACAATTTACTTTCTCTATGTATTAAATGCTGTCGTTGGTTATTTAAATACATATAATAGATCCTTATTAATAGCTGATCAGCAGAGTTATGTGGTCAGTGGTGTTACCTCCGCTTTTATAATCGTGGTTGATCTAATTCAAGTTATTCAACTACTAGTATTTCCTAATCCTGTTGTTTATATGATTATTCAGGTTTTAGGGACAGTGATGACCAATGTTGTTATCACAGAATTTGTTAAACGACATTATGCTGAGGTTTTGAACAGCGTTGAAGCGAGCGTGACGACTAACCAAATGAGCACTCTTTGGCGAAATGGGGTTGGTGGAGTTTCAAACAAAGTTGGCAGCGTGGTCGTGATTAGTTCTGACAACATACTTTTGTCAATGTTTACTAACCTAGTCGTTGTTGGAATGTATTCAAACTATACTGTCCTAACGGCGGCTATCAGTCAAATTATGCAAACAATTTCTAAAGCCATTACTCCGAGTATCGGTCAGATGGGGGTTGAAAGTACAGAAGTTGAAAACAGAAGAATATTTATGGAAATTAGCTTCAGCGTATATAGTTTATCAACTTTTATTTTCTTTTTCTTTTTTGGCCTGGTGACTCCTTTTGTTAGAATTTGGTTAGGAGAAAAGAATGTTTTTCCACTTTTTCTAACGTGGCTAATATCATTTAATCTTTGGCTGACGCTCATAAGAACGCCCTCTTGGATGTTTGCCGATTCGTTTGGTTTACAATGGGCGCAAAAATGGAAAGCTCCATTTGAAGCAATTATAAACTTGTTTTTATCATTATGTTTTTTAAAATTATTCCATCTTGGAATAGAAGGAATAATTCTAGGGACTATTTTGTCGACTATTGTCGTTGTTATTTGGTACGAACCGTTGTCCGTATTTCGTCATATTATACCAAGTTTAAGTCTGTCAACGTATGGCAAATTTGGCATTCCTTTCTTGATTCTTGTGATTGAGTTTAGCTTGGTTTACTGGTTTGAGACAATTATATTTAAAACAACATTATTTGGACAAATAATGTTGTTTTTAATTAGTATTTTCGTTGCTACTTTGACTTACTGCTTATTCTTTTTTAAGAATCCGTTATTTTTACAGCTGTATAAGAGAATATGTCAGTTGGTTCACAGAAATTAATTTCCAGTTCATCATGAACAAAGTTGAGAGTGAAACTGAAACGTGCTTCTTTGTAATTTTGAAAGCACATTGGTAGAGTGTGAAGAATGCGGTCGTTTGAACGTTAACAGCATATAAATGATCGTCTATGGTTATGTTTTCTTAGCTATTATGCTTAAATCATCATAAATTGGTGGTGATCAATGTCCTTATTCTTAATAGAAGTTTTTGAATGACTAATTGACTTTTGGAAGCCTACTAGAAGGAGATCCACGCGATGATGGTGGATTGATTTGCGTACAGGCATTACTGAATTTAACTACTGTAGTGAAAGATGTTTTTAATCTTGTTTTCCTTTAGGCGGCCTTTATCTTTTTCCATGGTTGGCCCGATTGATTTAAAAGGTGTTGTGTTTTTATAAAACACCGAAATAGTGTTTTATTTCTTTTTAGTTAATCGGCATTATTAGATTTAATGAGTATTTGACGAATGTTTAGAATAGTGAAGATAGAGTACTATATTTAAAGGAGTTATGGTGAAAATTTTAGTTACTGGTGGCGCCGGGTTCATCGGCTCAAACTTTGTGCGGTATGTTCATGATCATCATCCAGAAGCAGAGATTACGGTTCTGGACAAGTTAACCTATGCTGGCAATAAGGAGAATATTGCTGATTTACTAGGTGATCGTGTTGAACTGGTGGTTGGCGATATTTGTGATCCAATTATCGTGGATAAGTTAGTTAAAGAGGCAGACGCTGTCGTGCATTATGCGGCGGAGAGTCACAATGATAATTCGCTTAAAGATCCATCACCGTTTATTCAAACCAATATTATTGGAACCTACACATTGATTGAGGCGGCGCGGAGATATAATAAACGTTTCCACCATATCTCAACGGATGAAGTGTACGGTGATTTGCCGCTTCGTGAAGATTTGCCGGGCCATGGCGAAGGAGTCGGTGAGAAATTTACACCCACGTCTCGCTACAAACCCTCAAGTCCATATTCTTCCTCAAAAGCTAGCAGTGATCTGCTAGTTCGAGCATGGGTGCGTTCATTTGGATTACAAGCAACAATTTCGAACTGTTCCAATAACTACGGCCCTTATCAATTTATTGAAAAATTCATTCCTCGCCAAATCACTAATATTCTCAGTGGCGAACGGCCGAAGCTATACGGAAGTGGTAAGAACGGCCGTGATTGGATTCATACAAATGACCATTCTGCTGCAGTGTGGTTGATTTTGACCAAGGGTAAAATTGGTGGAACTTATCTGATTGGTGCAGATGGTGAACAAGACAATAAGACGGTCCTTGAGATGATCCTCGAATTGATGGGACAGCCAAGTGACGCTTATGACCAGGTCAAAGATCGTCCTGGACATGATTTACGTTACGCCATTGATTCAACTAAGTTACGAGAAGAACTTGGTTGGCAACCGCAGTTCACCGATTTTCGTGCTGGTTTGAAGAATACCATCGATTGGTATTCTGACCATCAAGATTGGTGGCAAAAGGATAAAGTCGCTGTTGAAGCGAAGTACGCGGAAAATGGTCAGTAACGAGGAGAAACTTTAAGATGAAAGTTTTAATTGTTGGCGCCAATGGGCAACTTGGCCAAGAATTACAACAGCTGTTAAAACAGCGTGGTCAAACGTTTACAGCGTTAGATTCCAAGGCTTTAGATATCACTGACCGACAGCAAGTTTTTGCCACAGTGACTAAGCTACAGCCGGATGTGATCTACGACGCGGCTGCTTATACCAAAGTGGATTTGGCTGAGGATGAAGGTCAAGCTGTGAACTGGGATGTCAATGCCATGGGAACCGCTAACTTGGCTGATGCAGCAGCTAGTGTACAAGCTAAGTTAGTTTACATTTCGACGGATTACGTATTTGACGGAACCAGTGAGGCTGAGTATTTAGAGACGTCGGCGGTAAACCCGCGCAATGCGTATGGTCGCGCTAAATTAGCTGGTGAATGGGCGGTTCAAAAGAGTGGCGTTGATGCCTATATCATCCGCACCAGTTGGGTCTTTGGCGAGTTTGGTAACAACTTTGTCTATACGATGCAGCGACTTGCACAAACGCATCCCAAGCTAACGGTCGTTAATGATCAGATCGGTCGACCAACCTGGACGCGGACGTTGGCCGAGTTCATGACTTACTTAGTTGATCAACAGGTTAACTTAGGTTTATACCAACTGAGCAATGAGGGGACTGCAACGTGGTATGACTTTGCAAAAGAAATTCTGCAAGATACTGACGTGGACGTCCAACCAGTCACTTCCGATGAATTCCCGCAAAAAGCTTATCGGCCGCGACATTCGGTGATGAGCTTGCAGAAGAGTGAAGCAACCGGATTTAAGATTATTAGTTGGCAGGAAGCTTTACAGCAGTTTTTGAATCGCGATTAACAATCTAAAATGGCGTCAATCACCACGAGATGTGTGGATTGACGCCATTTTCTGATTTTTTATCCCTTTACAATTTCACAAAACTCAACGATCTCTCCATTAGGCCCTTCGATATTGAAGTATTTAATCCCATGCTCCCAAAAGGGCAAACTTTGGACGTGTTGATCAATCAACTTGAATCCGGCAGCTTTGACCTCGGTGAATGTCTTATCCGCATCAGTGGTGTTTAATGAGATGTGGTTGATGGCGCCAGGCCGCATCGGGGTTTCAGCCAGCGTCCAAGTTTCGATGGTGAGGTGATTGAGCCGCATGAAAGCGACTTGGCCCTCACCATTTTTGAATTGGCCGACTTTGGTGAAACCTAAGCTGTTCCAAAAGGCGATTGATTGAGCTAAATCTGTGGTGGGGATACCGATGTGTTGAACATCGTCAACATAAGCTGTGAGACTCATAAATGTGACTTCCTTTCAGCGTTAAAATGAATTAAATTGTGGCGTGACTGGGGTCTGAAACACCAATGTCAACGGCTTGGTGCGTCAAACGAGGAAAGATTAGGCGGTCAGCGATGCCAGTCAAACCGCCTTGAAATAAGAAGGCAAATAAGGTGCCGATGCCAAAATTGGTAAATTGACGGGTGATCGCAAAGGCGAGCATCGCCATCAAGGTCGGAGGAATGTAAGACATCCACATAGCGACAGTGGCATTACCGTGGCAGTACTTAAACCGTAAAATCTGCATCAAGTCATCGGCTGGATGGAGGACTAGATTAACGCGTTGATAAATCGAAATCGCCATGGCAATGAGTACCACACCAAGGAAGTTTAGGATGATGTATAAACCGACCATTAGTGAACCATGAGCCATCGGCAGGCCCGCAAATAATTGTGGGTCATTGCCACTGAAGAAATCGGCAAAGACTTGAATCAGTGCCGAGAACGGCACCATAAAGATCAAATTACCCACTGCCCGGCGCCATTCCCAGTGACCAACTAAAATGGCATTGAGCACGGTAATGAGCATGCCGAAGATGAGAAAGGCCCAGAACAGATTCCAGTGAATCGCGTGGCCTAAGTTAGCTTCGGCGGCGGTCCAGTAAGCAGAACCTAAAAAGGAGGGGTGAATTTTAGCGGTTGTGACCAAAGTGAGCACATTTCCGGCTGAATTAATCACTAGTGATAGGATAAAGAAGCCAATCGCTTTGGGCATTGAAATCGTCCGGGGTGAGCTTGATGACATGAGCATTTCCTCCTTCATCATCGTTAGGCTTGGTATTCACGCAGCGCTAAGGCAAAGTTGCCCAACGTGGCTGACCCGTTGTGTTTGATGGCAGGCATGGTCAGATAATCATGGAGGTCGCCAACGGCAACGTAATCATTTAATAGGTCAGTGAATTGCGTACGGACTTTGTCGAGGAAGGGTTCACTGACGACGCCACCACCGAAGACGATCTTACCGGGACGCAGCGTCAATGTCGTTTGAATGGCCGCTTGGGCGACATAGTAAGCCATGATGTCCCACACTGGATCGGTCAAGGGCACATCTTGACCTTTGCGACCGGTGCGTGCTTCAAACGTTGGCCCAGCGACGAGGCCTTCCAGACAGTCGCCGTGAAATGGACAGATGCCGGCAAAATCCAGATCATCCGGATGTCGTTTAAGCAAGACGTGGCCCATTTCAGGGTGCCCGAGTTCGCCAACAAAGTCGCCATTAATGATGGCACCAGCGCCAACACCTGTACCAATGGTGTAATAGACCAGCGAGTTAATACGTTCATTAGTGAGGGTGGTCATCACATATTCGCCATAAGCGGAACCATTTACATCGGTTGTCCAATAAATGGGGAGATCGAAAGCTTGTTTCAAGGCGCCAACAAAGTCAGTATCTGCCCAGCCGGGTTTGGGCGTATTGGTGATATAGCCAAATTTTGGATCGTGTCGTCGTAATTCAATTGGACCAAACGAGGCAATCGTCAGCGCCTGAATGTCGAATGATTTAAAGTAGTCGATGCAGTGTTGCAAGGTTTCTGTTGGAGTAGTGGTGGGGAAACTAACTTGATCTTGTGTCCGATAATTTTCATCACCGATTGCACAAACAAATTTCGTACCGCCGGCCTCAATACTGCCTAATAACATAATGTGTTCCTTTCATGATCTGAAATTAACGTTGAGTAAACGCTTACATGAGTTCATCTTAACTGGCAGGATGGCTTGCAACAATCCAATTTTGCGTAAAAGTCAGTTTTTCCTGTTTAGTGGAAAAGGGACTTAAATCCCAGTCTCATCGGCTTGAATGGCAGCTTAAACTTTTTCTTGAAAATAGCCATCCGCACAAAATCCAGAGGACAATCGATTGTCTTTGAAAACAGCCGATATTTGTGAAAACCAGGTCTTAGTTTCATGACGACCGAAAAAAGGCTCTAGAAAGCGGTGATCAAAACCGCTTTCTTGAGCCCTATTTGGCCATTACATTAGAAATTTTGATGATAAGTTACCGGAAAGCGTGTCAGCGTGATTGGCGCGTCAGGGTGCGCGATGCGCTGCATCAGTGTGGTGACTGCCGCGTGTCCCATCTGATAAGTGGCTTGTTGGGCCGCCACTAAGGGAACTTGTAAAAAATCAAACCATGGCAAGTAATCAAAAGTCGCTAATTTTAAAGCAATTGGCTCAGTTGTAGCGCGCAAGGTCGTTAAGACTTGCGCCAAAATAACGGTGTCCGTCACCAGTAGGCTATCGATACGCGCTTGTTGCTGCAATTCATGGACCGCGTGGGCAGTGCTAGCTGGGGTATAGTCCGTATACCGAACTAAGTTACGCGTTGCTGGCAACTGGTTAGCCAATAATGCTTGTTGGTAACCGGTTAAACGTTCGTTAGCGGAAAACGTCACGTGGCCACCAAGGAAACCAATCTTGTGAGCACCGCTGTCCAGCAAACGTTGTGTCAACCCGGCCGTCGCGGTTGGATTATCCGTTAAAATCGCATCATAGTGATTGATGCTGGCAGCGTTGGGGATGCGATCAACAAAAACTGTTGGCGTTGTTTCCGTGAGGACCTCGTAATTGTCAATGCCGCCAGTGCTAGCGACGATTAACCCGTCAACCATTTGTCCGGTTAACGCCTTTAGCACGTTAGTTTCCTTGCTGGCTTGTTCATCCGTATTAAATAGGATTAAATGATCACCAACTTGGCCCAATTCATCACTAATGCCTCGCAACAACTCGGTGAAATACGGATTCAAGATGTTGCTGACGACCACGCCGATTGCGGCTGTGCGCTGATTACGCATACTTTGGGCCAGCGTATTGGGGTGGAAATTTAGTTCGCTGGCGAGCTGCTGCACGCGCCGACGAGTCGCTAACTTGACGCGTGGACTATCGCGCAGTGCGCGTGAAATAGTCGATGATGCCAGGCCAGTTCGTTTCGCAAGATCAGCGATGGTGACTCGTTGCGTCATAACAGGAACTCCTTTTGGATGAACGATAAACCGGCTTAAATCGCGATGCCAGCGCAATGATCCACTTCGTGTTGAATAATTTGAGCGGCTAAGTCAGTGAACGTCTGGGTGTGCGCTGTAAAGTGAGTGTCTAAGTAGTCAACTGTAATCGTTTGATAGCGGTTGGTTTGCCGCTGGCCCGGCCAAGACAAACAGCCCTCGGTCGTGGTGTAAGCACCTGCCTGGGCGGTGATGACTGGATTAATCAGTGGCAGTACTAATGGTCCTAGGTAGATGGCGATGATCCGTCGATTGACGCCAATCATATTGGCCGCCATACCGACTGCTTCATTTTGGTGAGCGCGCAGAGTGTCGACTAGATCGGTGACGGCTTGGTGGTCAGCAAGCGTGGCTACTGCTGCAGTTTGAGATAAGGTTAATGGATTTTTATTGATTGGTTGAATCATGGTGTCCTCGTTGAATAAGGGAATGTGGTAATTGAAAAATGTGGCGCACAGTCGGCAGTAATGTTAGTGAGTAGCAACCAAGCACCACGCCTAGGGTATTGTTTAGCAGGTCATCAAGCGCCACGGAGCGACCAAGATTGACCAGCTGATCGAGGATAAATTGACCAGCCTCATTAGTTAGCCCTAGAGCTAACCCAATGGCAAGAACCTGCTGCAAGCGAAGACGCCGAGCGCCAAAGAGCTGCAGATACACACCGGCAGGAAACGTCATCAGGACATTAAAGATTTGTTGACTGTCAATCGTTTGATAGGGCCGAGTGATTACAATTGCCTGACCAATCATGTGGTAGGCATAATGAAAGTGGCTAAAGGATAACGGAAATAGCGCTGGCATAAAGACTAAGGTTAATCCACACCAAGCATAGATATTAGCTGAGATGAGGGTGATTTTTTGCCAGCCGTTTGCTTTTGATAGTTTTTGTAAGTATGGCATGAACCAAATTTGAAAGCTGGTGAGGATTAAGATTAGCGGGATAAATTTAATTATTAGTGACATGGGCAATCACGCGTGGGACATCATCGTCACGTGTTTAAACGTGGCAAAGTACTCGAAAATCTGGTCGATGGAGCCGGCGTTGACCATCAGTTTTAAATCGCTAACGGGTAAGAACTGCGCTTCGGCCGCATCGACAAACCATTGCCATAGTGAATCATAGAAGTGATCGATGTTAAACAGCGCAATGGGCTTGGTATGAATATCAATTTTACTCCACGACAACATGGTGCCTAGCTCTTCAAAGGTGCCAAAGCCACCTGGTAAGACGATAAACGCGTCAGAGAGTTCTAGCATTTTTTCTTTGCGCTCATCCATGGTGCCCACTTCGACCAAGTCGGTGAGGTTATTACTTTCGGTGCTGATTTTTTTAAGAAAACGTGGCATGATCCCAGTTACCCGCCCGCCGGCATCGATGGTTGCGTTGGCAACCGTGCCCATTAACCCATCAGATGATCCGCCATAGACTAGGCGAATATGATGGTCCGCTAAATAACCACCCAGCAACGCTGCTTGCACGGCGTATTCTGGGTGGTTGCCAGGTAGTGAACCACAGAAGACGCAGAGTGAATTGATTTTTGTCATGGGTCGACACCTCCGTTAAAAACTTCTGTGGATTAGTATACCATGGTGATTTGTACAGATGAGATAACAAAGTAAACAGGATAATGAATTTTAACGAAACACATGTGGTATGAGACCAATTTTTTCATTATAAATAGGCGCCCAGACTGCTCACTATAGGAGCAAGCCTGGGCGCCTATTTGATACCGTTCTTAGATTTTGTAGTCGTTATCGTCCATCGCTTCAACGTTTCCGAGTCGGTAACCGTTACCGACTTGACTGAAGAAGTCATGGTTGGAGGTGGAAGTGGAGATCCCATTCATGACGACGGGATTGACATCCTCGGCGCCTTCAGGGAAGAGTGGCTCCTGGCCTAAATTCATCAACGCTTTATTGGCGTTGTAACGGATGAACTTTAAGACGTCATCGGCCCAGCCAACTCGATCGTAAACTAGGTGGGTGTACTTTTCTTCGTTGTCATAAAGATAGTACAAAAAGTCGTACATCCAATCCTTGAGTTCTTGCTGTTGGTTGTCAGTTAGGTCTTTCATGGCTAACTGGAATTTATAGCCGATGTAAGTACCATGCACGGATTCATCCCGCAAAATCAATTTAATGATTTCCGCCACATTGTTTAGCTTGTTGTGGCCGAGGTAGTACAACGGTGTGTAAAAGCCGGAATAGAATAAGAATGTTTCCAAGAAGACACTGGAAATCTTTTTCTTCAGCGGATTTTCGTCATCGTGATACAACGTGTAGATCCGTTTGGCCTTGTTTTGCAACAGGTCTTCCGAATCACTCCAATCGAAAATCTCATCAATTTCATCAGGCGTGTTCAGTGTTTCGAAGATCGTGGAATAACTCTTAGCATGGACGGATTCCATGAATTGAATGTTGTTTAAGACCGCCGTTTCGTGAGGCGTTCGCACGTCACGACGCAAGGCAGCCATCCCATCTTGAGACTGCAAGGTATCTAACAAGGTTAAGCCACCAAAGACGTGCCCGACGACCCATTTATGATCGTCATCTAAGGTGCGCCAGTCGTCCATATCATTAGAAACAGGGATCCGTGTGTCTAACCAAAATTGTTCAGTTAACTTCTCCCAGGTTGCTTTGTCAATTTCATCTGAGACTTGATTCCAGTTAATGGCCTTGTAATAACCGTTTTCCATAAAAACTCTCCTTACTCGCTGGCAGTTGTTTAAGTTGGATTAACTTTTAGATACTGCAACTTTCGCATTCGTTAGCGCCGACTTCACCATCATTATCCGTGAATGTCCGGACATAGTAAACCGACTTACAACCTTTTTTCCAAGCGTAGTAACGAAGAATGTTAAGATCCCGCGTGGTCATTTTATCGGTGCGACCAGCTTTCCAATCGTATAGGCCGGCTGGAATGGTTGATCGCATAAACAAGGTTAAGGCCATGCCTTGATCGATGTGTTCTTGTGCGGTGGCGTACACATCAATGACTTTTCGCATATCAATGTCATAAGCAGATTTGTAATATGGCATCGTGTCATTAGAAAGATATGGAGCTGGGTAATAAATCTTACCGATCTTCTTTTCTTGTCGTTCTTCGATGCGGTTTACGATCGGATTTAGACTGGCTGTCGTGTCATTAATGTAAGAAATGGAACCATTTGGTGCGATTGCCATGCGGTTTTGGTGATACAAACCGTCCGTCATAACCGCTTCTTTTAGCGCAGCCCAATCGGCCTTAGTGGGAATGAAGATCCCGTCAAATAGCTTGGCAACTTTTTGGCGGCTAGGGCCCCAATCCTCACTGACGTACTTGTCAAAGTAACTGCCATTTGCGTAATCGGATTTTTCAAAACCACCAAAGGTCTGATGACGTTGAGCAGCAATTTTGTTGGAGGCTTTTAGTGACCAATAGTTAAGCAGCATGAAGTAAACTTTGGTGAAATCCAAGGCATCTTCATCCCCATATTGCATATGATTTTTGGCAAAGTAAGCGTGTAATCCCATAGCGCCCAAACCAATCGCATGACTCTGCTCGTTGCCATATTGTACACTAGGCACCACATCAATATCACTATGATCAGTGACGTAGGTGAGGGCGCGAACCATCGCTTCAACGGAGTGACCGAAGTCAGGTGAAGCCATCAAATTAACGATGTTAGTAGAACCAAGATTACAACTAACATCTTTACCCAAAACTTCATATTCTTGCTTGTTATTTAGGGTTGAAGGCGTCATTACTTGGAGAATTTCAGAACACAAGTTACTCATGATGATTTTGCCATCAATCGGGTTGTGCATGTTAGCCGTGTCAATGTTAACCACGTATGGATAGCCAGATTCTTGTTGTAACTTACTGATTTCTGTTTCCAAAGTTCGAGCGCGAATTTTCTTTTTGTTAATGTTTGGGTTGGCCACCAGGTTGTCGTATTCTTTGGTGATATCGACATAAGAGAATGGTGTGCCATACTCTTTTTCGACACTTTGCGGTGAAAAGAGGTACATGTCGGCATCGTCAGCGACTAACTGATAGAACTTATCCGGAATCGTAACCCCTAGCGAGAGTGTCTTGACCCGCACTTTTTCGTCAGCATTTTCTTTCTTCGTTCCTAAAAAGCCGATGATGTCAGGATGGAAGACGGACAAATAAGCGACCCCGGCACCTTGGCGTTGCCCTAATTGATTCGAATAGGAAAATGAATCCTCCAGCAACTTCATGACTGGGACGACGCCTGAAGCAGCATTAGCGATGCCTTTGATGGAGGCGCCAGCTTCTCGTAAGTTTGACAAGTTGATGCCAACCCCGCCACCAATCCGAGACAACTGAAGCGCAGAGTTGATGCCCCGGCCGATTGAGTTCATGTCATCGGTTAGAGATAGGACAAAACACGAGACCAACTCACCGCGTCGGGCCCGACCGGCGTTTAGGAAACTAGGGGTGGCCGGTTGGTAACGTTGATGAATGATTTCGTCGGCCAAATCCATGGCTAGTTGCTCATCGCCGTCTGCAAAGAAAAGGGCATTCATCGCAACTCGATCAATGAAATTTTCTAAATAGATCTGGTTATCATTGGTCCGTAACGTGTATTGCGCATAATATTTATAAGCGGCCATAAAAGTCTTGAAGTGGAAATTTTGTGCGCGTAAGTAGTCATATAACTTTTCGATAAAGGTAAAGTCGTATTTTTCGAAGAAGTCTCGTTCGATGTATTCATGATCCAGTAGATAGTCGAAACGTTCTCGCAACGAACCGAACGTCATTGTATTTGGTTTGACGTTTTCATTGATGAATGCATCGAGGGCTTGTTGGTCCTTGTCGAGCTGAATTTGCCCGTTCACCGGAATATTAATCTCATTATTTAGGTCGTAATAAGTCACATCAGTTAAGTCTTTTAAAGCCATGCCAGCCACGCCTCCAGATTTTTGTTAAAAGAAAAGACGCACGCAACGATCACGTGCGCCAGAAATTACGACTTGTGTCTTGATTAGGCAGTCGCGAGGCGAGCTAGTACGTCTGGTCGGAAACCAGAGACAGCATCTAAACCATTCGCATCAACCACCGGCATTGCTTGGAAACCGCGACCCTTTAAGTAGTCGATTAATTCAGGGTGTTGATTAATATTACGTTCTTCAAACTCCACGTTGTGTTCGGTCAAGAAACGCTTTGTCATCTTACATTGAATGCAATTATCCTTCGTAAAAACCGTTACTTTAGCCATAATGGCCACTTCCTCTCTGCAGGTGTAAATTACTTCTTGATGACTATTAGTATAAAGTCTGCCACCGTAAATGCAACTAAAAACACCACATTTTGTGTCGTCTTTTTGAAGATGACCACAAGATATGGTGTGCGAGTAAGGCTGGTTGATTTTAATTTTTTTTCGCGTTGCAAGTGAACGTCAATCCCGTAAAATAAAATCAGAAATGAGGTCAATGACAAGCAATGAATAATCATTATTATACGCCAAATCCGGAGACAGTCCACCACGAAGCGACGTGGAATTTTCAATTATTAGGTCACGAATTACGCTTTACTACGGACAACGGGGTTTTCTCAAAGCGCACGGTTGACTATGGTTCACGCGTTTTATTAAGTACCGTTGATCTAGACCACGTTCCGTCAGGTAAGGTTTTAGATCTTGGCTGTGGTTACGGCCCAATTGGGCTAGCGGTGGCGGCGGCCTACCCCGAGCGACAACTTGATTTAGTTGATGTTAACGAGCGTGCGCTAGCATTAGCCAAGCGAAATGCGGTCCAGAATCAATTAACCAATACCCATATTTTTACGTCAGATCGGTATGAAGCCGTCACCGAACGGTACGCAGCGATTTTAACGAATCCACCAGTGCGGGCCGGCAAGCAAATTGTCGATGATATGATCACGGGTGCCCAGGATCATTTAATTGTTGGTGGTGCTTTAACGGTGGTCCTACAAAAAAAGCAAGGTGCGCCATCGGCAAAGAAACTAATGGCTGGGACGTTTGGTAATTGTGAAGTGGTCAAAAAAGATAAAGGCTACTATATCTTGCGGTCAGTTTTGACGGAGTCGGCAAGATGAGTCATCCTGAAAATGTTGAATTAACAGACGCCCAGATTGATTTTGGCATGCAGGAAGCTTTAACACAGGCACGAATTGCCGGTAGTGTGGGCGAAGTTCCTATTGGCGCGGTCGTGATGCACGACGGTCAAATCGTTGGTCGCGGGTATAATTTGCGGGAGCATGCCCAAGATGCCACTTTGCATGCTGAGATAATGGCCATCAGTGAAGCCAATCACACGTTAAAAACGTGGCGTTTGTCGGACTGTCAGTTATTTGTCACCATTGAGCCATGTCCGATGTGTAGTGGCGCAATCATTAATGCGCGGGTTGGTGCGGTCTATTTTGGCGCCCGTGACCCTAAAGCCGGAACGGTGCGTTCGCTTTACCAATTGCTGGAGGATGGGCGGTTCAACCATCAAGTTGAGGTCCATGAAGGCGTCATGGCTGAAGCTGCTAGTGGTTTGATGCAAGCGTTTTTTAGAGCAATTCGGGCGGGACATGGTCAGCCTAAGCCGCGATCACATTAAACGTTGAATGTTTTAATTTATGGAGGAAATAAATATGACTACTAAAGCGACAAGAAATTCTAATATTGAGATACTACGAATTATTTCGATAGTGATGATCGTTCTATCTCACTTTTCTCTATTTGGAAATTGGAATTTAGAGGGGACCGGAATTTTTAAAAAAATTATATTTCTGTCCTTTGATCCTTTGGGGCCAGCCGGGGCGGCGGCTTTTTTTATCATCACTGGTTATTTTATGATAAGGCGTTTTGAGACTATACTTGACCAGTTAAGAAAATCCACTCAGAAAGCTGTGAGTATTTGGTTTGAAACAGTATTTTATTTATTTACTGTGACATTAATTTTATGGTGCTTGGGTCGAGCCTCTTTTATTCAGCTTGTTAAGTCGCTACTTCCAATTTCAACGAATGCCTACTGGTTTATTAGTGCATATATTTTTCTAATGTTTTTAACTCCTTTCCTAAATTTTTTACTTCGTTCTTTAAATAGGCGTGATGTCTATCTTTTCGTCTTGGTTGTTATTTTCATGCTTGTGTTCGACTTAATGGGTAACGGTTTGATTAATAACGTATTTTTGGCAATAGGGAATTATTCGATCGGCGCACTTTTTAGCTTTGAAAGAGAACACATAGGTGAGCTAAAAACAAAGGCATTAGTTTTATCAATCTTCGTGATCTATGTGATAGATATTTTATCGGTCTTGATGATGCTAATGGTTCATTTTCCTTTCGGGCATGCAGCTCACTTTACAACAGACATTTTGGCAACACTTTTGGCTTCCAACTTGTTTTTACTTGTTTTGCAATTTCCTCAAAGGAATTCTCGAAGTATTAACAAAATAGCTTCTAGTGTTTTAGCAGTGTATCTAATTACTGAGGCACCAGTATTTCGTTATACGTTATGGCACCAAATTGTAAATATGCGAAGATTTCAAGATTCTCCTTTGATTTTGATTTATGGCTTATTATGCGTTCTAGTTATTTTTACTATCGGAATGCTAATCGATTTTCTACGTCAAGCTATTTTTAAATCATTAAATATAAATCGATTGTTGGCAGCTTTGACAGTTTCCACACTAAGTATTCTTCAAAAATTGACAGTTTTTGGGCAACGATTGTTCTTGAAAGCATTTATGAAATGAACGTCTATTAGAAAAGTTGTTTTTTTTTTCAGACATGATACAATGGTTTTTGCCGAAAGGCCATGAGGCAAGGTCGCCCTCACGAATTGTGTCAGGACCGGAAGGTAGCAGCACTAAGTCTGCGGCGGTTTGTGCTTCATGTTTATAAGACATTAACGCGTTTGGCCACGGGCTGGACGCTTTTTATTTGCGTCAAAAACCAGTATACTGTTAAGAGAATTTTGTTGGGTTAATCGGAGAATGGAGACGGATCGCATGAGCTATCAGGCACTTTATCGCGTGTGGCGACCGCAACGATTTGACGAAATTGTTGGTCAACAAGTCATTACGCAAACTTTAAAAAATGCCATTATGACGAATCAGACTAGTCACGCCTATCTTTTTTGTGGTCCGCGGGGAACCGGGAAGACGTCAGCGGCGAAGATTTTTGCCAAGGCGATTAATTGTCCCAACCAGCAAGATGGGGAACCGTGCAACCATTGTGAGATTTGTCAGGCAATTACGGATGGCACCTTAAACGATGTCATCGAAATTGACGCAGCTTCTAATAATGGTGTCGAAGAAATTCGCGATATTCGGGATAAGGCAAAATATGCACCAACCCAAGCAACCTATAAAATCTACATTATTGATGAAGTTCATATGTTATCTACCGGTGCCTTCAATGCCTTATTGAAAACACTCGAGGAACCGCCGGCTAACGTGATCTTTATCTTAGCCACCACCGAGCCGCAAAAAATTCCGGCAACGATTATCTCGCGAACGCAACGCTTTGATTTTAAACGGATCACGGCTCAAGAAGCGATTGACCGCATGACGTTTATTTTGGATCAGAAGCAAGTGAGTTACGAAGCCGATGCCTTACGGGTGATCGCTAATGCCGCTGAGGGTGGCATGCGTGACGCTTTGAGCATCTTGGATCAGGCACTGTCTTTTGGTGACAATACCGTTACCCTCGCCAACGCCTTGTTAGTGACCGGCAGCGTGACTGAGTCGCTGTTGACTGATTATGTCACCAAAGTCGTCGATCACGATCCGACCGCCGGGTTAGCTGCATTGCAGAAAGTTCTCGATGATGGGAAAGACGCCGGGCGCTTTGTTGAAGATTTAATTAGTTACGTACGCGATTTGTTGTTGTACCAAGAAGCGCCCGCGATGGTGACTGGCAGTGATCGAAATAATGAAGCCTTTCAGCAATTGAGCCAGTCAACCGCCCCTGATGTGTTCTATCAAATGATCAACGCGTTAAATGAAGTTTCGACGCAATTACGGTTCACCACGCATCCGGATGTCTATCTGGAAGTTTTAACGGTAAAATTAGCACAGATTACCGCGCATGTTACTCAGTCAGCCCCTGCTACAGATAGTGCGACATCAGTAGCATCGACGACTGATTCAGCGGCGGTCGTGGCCCTACAACAACAGGTCGCCGTGCTTAAGCAGCAATTAGCACATTTGACAAGTGAACCAACTGTCAAGGCAACAGTTGGTCAAGTCACTCCTGATAACAGCACGGCCACAGCGACACCGGCGCCAACTCATGGCACACAACCAAGCACGGCTAGTTCGACACCAGTACGGTCTGCTAAGTCGGCTGGACAGGTTAAGACTAAACCAGCGTCCACAGCAAGCCATCAAGGCAGCGGTGTCAACTTAGCTAAAATTTATCCAGTACTACGCTCAGCGACTAAGCGCGATCTAGATGCGATGCGGGAGGTTTGGGATCAGCTGTTGGGGATGTTACCAATCACACAGCGCGCGATGATGAATGTCTCCAAGCCGGTAGCCGCCAGTGGTGAAGGGGTCATCGTCTCCTTCAGCTATGCGTTTTTCTTTGATAAAGCAGCCAATGATGATGAACTTCGACAAACCTTGCAGGATGATCTTAACCGGTTGACTGGTGAAGTGACGGCAGTTTTATTCGTGCCAGAGGATCAGTGGCCCCAGATTCGCAAGGATTTTTTAACCGATCACAAAGATGAATTAACTGGTAGCGACGTGAGCCATCCAGTGAGTGCGTCGGCTGCTGTTACAACGGCGCAAGCGATCAGTTCAGCAGATGATTCGGTGGAAACTGCACCAAATGTTGCTAGTTCTGAGCATGGTCAGCTAACTGATGCAGCCAATGATGGTATTAGTGAGCCAGTGAATGATATTGTTGCCAAAGCCCAAGCAATTTTTGGCGCCGACAACGTGACCGTTAAAGATGATTAAGGTAGTATCGTTAATAACACTTTATGGAGGTAACAACTTATGATGGGTGGCAATATGCAAAGCTTGATGCGTCAAGCGCAAAAGATGCAAAAGCAAATGAAGGTCGATCAGGAAAAATTAAACGCGCAGACGTTTACCGGCAAAGCACCTGATGACTTGGTAACGGCAACGTTTACTGGGGAACACAAGATGACTGATCTAGTCGTCAACCCAGCTGCAATCGATCCAGATGATCCAGATATGTTGGCTGACATGGTACTGGCAGCGGTTAATGATGCCATGAGCCAAATTGATGAAGCGACCCAAGCCACCATGGGGAAATATTCTCGTGGCATGGGCCTATAGTTAGGTGTAAGTGAGGTAGAGCATGGATTACCCAGAGCCAATTGCGCAACTGATTGAAAGCTATATGAAGTTGCCGGGAATTGGAGCCAAAACAGCCACCCGACTGGCTTTTTATACGATCGATATGGATGGTGATGATGTGACCGGTTTTGCAAAATCCTTGATCTCGGCGAAGCGCGATCTGCACTTTTGCTCAATTTGTGGCAATATTACCGAAGCGGATCCATGTGTCATTTGTTCGGATAAGACGCGTGATCAGACCACTATTTTAGTCGTTGAAGAACCTAAGGACATCATGTCAATGGAAGCGATGCGTGAGTACCATGGGTTGTATCATGTGTTACACGGGGTGCTTTCACCAATTGAGGGCAAGGGACCTGAGGACATTAACATCACTAGCCTCGTTAAACGCTTGCAGGAACATAGTGAAGTTCAAGAAGTGATTGTCGCTACTAACGCCACGCCAGAAGGAGAAGCGACCGCAATGTATCTATCACGGTTGATTAAGCCAGCTGGCATAAAGGTGACGCGACTAGCTCATGGATTATCTGTTGGTTCCGACATTGATTATGCAGATGAAGTAACCTTATTGAAGGCTGTTGAAGGGCGTACAGAAATGTAAAGTTTTCTAGTCTATGGAGGCGTAATGATGTGGTTTAGTCACCGACGTTCGCGAATGCGCGCACAATATAATGAAGTCCTATTGGATGATATCGATCATGCCAAACGTGTCTGGGATCGAGCGACAGAGACTCAAAATGCGGTCGTTGAAGATGACAACGGACGTGAATTAATTGCGCAGACGGCCTTAGCACGACAAAAATATCTCTTATTGTTTCGTGAGGCCCGGATTCGTCAGGTCCGTGGTCGGTTGCAAGCTTCTGTATTTGATGAATAAAGTATCTATTTAGATAACTTTTATATTACTTCTTTGTAACGACTGTGAATTTTAAAGTAATTCACAGTTTTTTTTTGTATGATAGTATTGCTGTATTCTTATTTTAAGAACACGGTTGCGGTAAACTACATAAGCATCTGAGGAATTAAGGAGTTTGGTTATGGAACAAAACATGAGCCTAATGCAGGCTTGGCGTGTAATTCAGAAACACTTTTTGGGGATTGTTTTACTAGGAATTATTGCTGGGGCGGCCGTGTGGGCTACCGCGACGTTTGTGATGACGCCTAAATATAGTGCCAACACACAAATTCTGGTTAGTCGAAAGAGCGACAATAGTGCCAACAATGGTGCCCAATATTCAGATCAGCAAGCCGATATTCAAATGATCACAACCTACAAGGATATCATCACGAACCCGGTGATTTTAAACGGTGTGAGTCGTGAATTGGCACATCCTGCTAAAATTGTGGAACAGCCAGCTGTGAAGGCTAAGTATCGAACGAATGCGGATGGCACCCGAGTTTTGGTGCGAGCAGCTAAGCCAGCGGTGACCCGCTCAAGTAGCGCGCAAACGTACAACATTTCACCAACGCAACTGAAAAAAGCAATTAGTATCAGTAATCAGCAGAACTCACAGGTCTTTGCGGTGACGGTAAAGGCCACTGATCCGGACGAAGCAGCTCGGATCGCTAATGTGACAGCTCAGGTCTTCAAACGACAAATTAAATCAATTTTATCTGTAAATAACGTGACGATTGTTTCCAAAGCCGTCGCAAATTCAACGAAGATCTCGCCACGGACCACCTTACTAACGGCGGCAGGTCTCATCCTTGGCTTGATGCTTGGGTTGGTTATCGCCTTTGTTCGTGAATTGACTGATCGGACAGTTAAGGACGAAGCCGCCTTAAATGAAATGCTTGGCTTGACCAACTTAGGCCATGTGACCCGAATCTCTGGGCAACAGAAGATTACCAAAGTGATCGCTGATGTCCTACAGCCGCGGGCTGAAAGCAATAGTGGTCGTAGTGGAGAGCCAAAGCATTTATCAAGTCGGGTTTAGCACCGTTATTGTTTGAAGGAGAGAAAAATGGCATTATTTCATCGTAAGACAAAAAAGCTTTCTGAAGACACGATGCTAAATGGGGCGAAAGTCATCACCGCTGTGCACCCAAAAGCGATTGTCTCAGAGCAATTCCGTATGATTCGTACCAATATTGAATTTGCATCAGTGGCACATCCCGTAAAAACGATCATGTTTACGTCGGCTGATGCCAGTGAAGGTAAGTCAACCGTCTCGGCTAACCTGGCCATTACGTGGGCTCAGCAGGGTAAACGGGTGTTGTTCGTGGATGCCGATTTACGACGGCCAACGGTTCACAAGACATTTAGTGTTGAAAATGTGAACGGACTAACGAGTATTCTGGCACAGAACAAGGTCGATAATTACCGTGACCTTGTTCAGGCGACTCCCGTTGAAAATTTATATGTGGTAACTAGTGGTCCGGTACCACCTAATCCATCAGAATTATTGAACTCTCAGCGGATGGACACGTTGATCCAGCGAATGCATGATGACTTTGATATGGTCGTCTTCGATGTGCCCCCTATGTTAACCGTGACTGATGCCCAACTATTGACTGCTAAAGTTGACGGTGTGGTGTTGGTGGTTCGTTTCGGGGTCACCAACAAGGCTGCTTTATCACGGACCAAAGAACTATTGGATTTGGCCCATGCGAACGTGTTAGGCTATGTTATGAACGATAGCACCGGCGAATCGGAACGTAGCGGTTATGGCTACGGTTATGGTTACGGCTATGGATATGGTTACGGAAGTACGGAGACAAAGAAGGACAAATAATCATGGCAGTTGTTGATTTGCATTGTCACCTATTGCCCGGTGTGGATGATGGGTCTAAGAGCATGGAAATATCATTAGCACTGGCGGCTGACGCTGTTGATAATGGTGTGACCCATGCGTTATTAACGCCACATCACCTCAATGGCGTGTACGTCAACCATAAGGCGGATGTGTTAGCCGCGACCGCTGAATTTGCTGAGCAACTACACCTCAATGGCATTGATTTAAAAGTGTTCCCTGGTCAAGAAGTGCGGATTAACGGCGATTTACTGACTGCTATGGATCAAGATGATATCTTGTATGCAGATGAGTCAGGTAAGTACATGATGCTGGAGTTTCCAGACAATGAAGTGCCGGCTTACACCAAGGCGATGATTGCCGAAATTGAGCAACGTGGCGTGATTCCCGTCATCGTTCACCCGGAGCGTAATACAGCTATCTTAGCTAAGCCAGAATTACTACTTGAACTAATCGGGCAACACGATTGCTTGGCGCAATTGACGGCCAGCAGTTATGTTGGGACATTTGGTAAAAAAGTGGCTGACTTTAGTTATCAACTCATTGAAGCTGGGCAAGTCAACGTATTAGCGTCGGATGCCCATCATTTACCCGGTCGTAAGTATGAAATGCGGCAAGCATTTGAAAAGTTGACCAAAGATTTTGGCGCTGATCGAGCAGAACTTTTTGAGCGTAGTGCTGAAAATATATTAAATGGTAATCCTGTGGAGCGTCCCATCGTTTCAGAAATCAAACCAAAACGACATGGTCTATTTGGATTTAGACGATAATTCGAAAAAGCCACACCAGCGTCTTTGATGACAAAGGTGTGGCTTTTTTTGATGGTTGCCTATGATTCAACGGTCACGGTATAGGTGGCTTGCTCACCGACGACGAGGCGTTGCAGACGCTGCAATAACAGCAGTAACCAGGCAAATGCCATCGTGAAGCCGATTAATTCATAGGCGGTCAGCGATAAGTAACCGATCGGTTGGAATAGTAGCGAAGCGGCAACAAGTAAACCGCCAATAACGTAGGATAACGTAATGAATTCAGGTGTTAAGCGGGGTAGAAAGTAGCGAATTCCAATAATAATGGCAATGATACAGTACACCATCAACGAAGCCATCTGATCGTGGATCAGATGCAGCCATCCGCGACCGTTATTGGCGAACACCCCTACCCCCGCTAAGGAAAGTGCGGTTAACGTTAACAAGATTCGTAATGTGATGAGTCGACGAGTTGCGCCAAAACGTTTCTGCAAATTGACGAAAATAAAGTCGACTAATGCCAAAGTTAACAACGCCGACACAATCAATGTCAAATTAAATTGCCAACTATAGCTGGCTTTTTGAGTCCCTAAGAAGCTGATGTTATGCTCCCACCAACGTTTATTACTGTTGGTAATCATTGCGGATAAGGCGCCACCGACAATGACCGAAATTAGCAATAGAAAAATCATGTTGGCTGACAGCGCCGTTACCGAGAGGATCATCAAATAATTAATCAAACTGATGAATAAAAAGAAGAGAAAGGTAGATGTAAATTGATCAAACGTAACGCTTTTAAATAAAATCCCCATAAACCAGAAAAATCCCAACACGGCCACGGTTAAGATGACAATAAAAGACAACAGGATCGTCGGAAAGCTGCGCCAGTATAGCGAACCAGTTAGCCACCGCTGAATGTCACGTTTTTGAATGAAGTAAAAGAAGATAAATGATAGCGACCCGGTGAGTAACCCCAGCGAAATGACGGCACTGGCAATTGAATGATTGCCAGTCAACGCAATTTGCGTTTGATGGCGACTGGCAAAGTAGCTAAAAAAGGCCAGGCTGGCTAAAAGGGATGGAATTAGGAACCAACGGGTGGGCAAAGTCTGTTGCTCGCGCTCGCTATGTTGCGCGGTTAACGTCACCTGTTGGCTGTCATCAGCTGGAACGGTGATTTGTAATTGGTCGCCGGTGTGCAGATGAAGCTGTTCAAGGACAGCGGCCGGCAGTGAAATTTTATGAGTGTCTGAGGACATAATGATTTCCTTTTTTACGAATAGTTGACGATAAGTGCTGTATTTCATTTTACAGGTTTTAAGACGATTGCGCAGGAAAACAACCACGGAAAGACACTGGCGTGAACGCAGTGGTTCGTTTTAAAGACATTTGATTACGTTTGAATGAGTGTGCTAATATAATTATAATTTTAAAATAACTTTATTAAATTAGTGACTGTTGAGTGAGGTGTAACGAGGATGACTGAAGCATTTGATCAAGTCCACGATCCGGTAAAATTGGCGACGATCGCCAGTTTTTGGCGGTATTTTTTGGCTAGTCGCGGCTTGTCCGATTTATCGCAACCGGAACCGTGGGGGTTCGGCAACAATCCCCAAATGGCCGACAGTTTAGCTCAACTGGTAGTTCAGGGCATTAAGACGGCGACTTCATCTGCCGTTATCGATCCAATTACTGATTCACCGACACAAATTGGGGATTACGATATTGTTTTGAATGGGCAACAACAACCGATGGCGATTATCAAGACGGTTGTGCAAGAAACAATGCCCTTTAACCGAGTGACCGCTGAACATGCTTATCACGAGGGAGAAGGAAGTCGAACATTAGCTGACTGGCGGCGAGCACATGAAGCGTTTTGGCGGCAAAAATTAGCACAGGAGAACATTCAATTTAATGATCAACTACTGGTCTCTTGTGAAGTGTTTGAACTAGTGACGACGCCAAAGGGTTTGGGGATGATCGAAAATGACGGTTGAAAATGATTTCATCGGTCCACAAATTAAGCTAGCTGTCTTCAAATCCGCGGATGCTGATATATTAGCGCAAACTCAATTCGATCCGGCTTTGGTTGCCATGGCGACAGATAATTTGTGGCCTCGCGACGTCGCAGGTTTCGTGCGTGAATTTTCTGCCCGGTCATTTGAGATGACGTTGATGATTTGCCATGGTGAAACGCAGGGTTTACTCGGCTGGTTAAGATTGTCGGATATTCAGCTTAAAAATCGCGGTGCCACGCTCACAATTGCCATTTTAGATGATCAGAATCGACATCTCGGTTACGGTCGAGAAGCGATCAATCGGGCCTTACAAATCGCCTTTAATCAACTCAACTTGCATAAAGTACGGGGATGGATTAATGCTGATAATTTGCCGGCCCAACATTTGTTTGAGCACGTCGGTTTTAGCCAGGAGGGTACCTTGCGACAGCAACGCTTTGTGGCGGGTCAACGAGTGGATCAGAAGTTGTATGGGTTATTGAAGTCTGATTGGCAAAGTGGGGTTAACCAATGAAATCTTTATTTCAAACGGCACGTTTATTGTTGACTGAGGCCTATCCGGGTGATGCAACCTATTTTGCCCGCCACCAATTGGATGATAATTTTGCTCAGCTCAGCGCCTGGGATGTTGAAACGCCGCGCTCACCACAGCGATTTATTAATATGTTAAATGCGACGAGTCCGACGAATTTTATCTTTGTGATCCGGCTGCGATCGACAGATCAACCAATCGGCTGGATTGAATTGACTAACGTGAGCGTCGCGGACCAAACCGCAGAATTGGGCATTGGTATTTTTGCGGGGGATCAGCGCAACCACGGTTATGGGTGCGAAGCAATCGAAGGTTTGTTGGCGTGGGGATTTGGTGAGCTAGGGTTATTTAAAATTCAGTTGTCAGTAAACGGAAATAATCCCAGCGCGATCCATGTTTATGAGCGAGTCGGCTTTAAACGAGAAGCAACGGATCATGAGGCACTATTGGCTGACGGACAATGGCTAGATCGTTACGAATACGGATTATTGCGTTCGGATTGGCGTCAGTAAACGTGTCGCCTTGATTAGTTAAAGCTTATTTGAAACAAAAGAATTCCCTTGATGAGCAAACCGTGGTACAATCACGTAAATTATTAGGAACAGGGGGCTTGCTATATGGAAACCCTATTAGCAATTTTATTAATGATCTTAACGGCGATGGTGCTTGTTTGGAGCGACTTTAAGGTTGCAATTCGCCGCCCGCCACGATCCAAAACGGTTCAGGAAGATTTGACTGAATAGCTAATGCAAAGGTCTTAGACGAAAAATCATCACGATTAGGTGGTGATTTTTTGTTTTGCCCAGATTTCACTAGCCAGTTCTGTCAGCCTGATCGTTACGCCTGGTGTACTGCCGTGAATTGACAGTTAGCTAGTGCTCGGTAACACCCAGCTGGTTTCACTCTGAGTTCTTTCACAGCAAAAGACTTGAAAAGTGAGACATTTGGCCGATATAATGAGTTTGTAAGTAACTTGGCAATTAGGAAAGGCAGGTGGGAAATATGTTTACAACAGATTATCAGCTTGGTTCAACCAGCGACGATGGTCCCGCGTGTTTGCAGTCAGAAGACGGGCATAGATCCCGCCTAGCTAACTGTGAACACGTCAAATCTAGCAACTAATCGAGAGGATGCTCTCATGCAAGAATTTAACGGTGGTTCAGTTCACTGTCTGGTTGATCAGAAGTCATTTGATCTAGTGGATGGTGTTTTCCTAGAAGACTTGGATGGCTCCTTGAAGGCGTTGATTCGTCGGGACTTTCCCAAGGCAACAAACCAAGATTTTATCTGTAGTGAACATTTGGTTCATTATCGCTTATTGAAAATGGATCAAATGATTGCCAAAGATTATCGAAAAAATCATAAACTTAATCAAAAGTTGACGCGTGTTTTGGCAAAAGACACCTATCAACCGATCGATGTTCGGGAGCAATTGGAACATTCACTAACAGTTGGTCAACGGGTTGCGGATGCTGTTGCGCACTTCGGTGGAAGCTGGCCCTTTATTATTTCGTTTATCACGGTCATGATTGGCTGGATTGTGATCAATTCATTGCACCTATTCGGGGTTCATTTTGATCCATATCCGTTTATTTTATTGAATTTGTTCTTGAGTATGGTAGCAGCGATTCAGGCACCACTCATTATGATGAGCCAAAATCGAGCTGCCGAATATGATCGGCTACAGTCGATTAACGACTATCACGTGAATTTGAAGTCCGAGGAAGAAATTCGCGTGCTCCACTCGAAGGTTGATCATCTCATTCAACAAGATCAGCCCAATTTATTAGCGATTCAAAAAATTCAAACAGAAATGTTAGGTTCCATCGAATCGCAGGTCAATGAATTACGTCGTTTGCAAACGTATTTTGACCAGCAGTTTCCTCCTTCAAAATAGAGGTTGGCGACGACTGCCATTGGTGGTCGTTTTTTTGTTTTGGCGAGATTCTGATGTCATTGTTTCACTTGACTAATTAGTTTTATGAACTGGCAGTGAGGCTGAGGAGCACACTTTTTTTGCTGCTTAAGCAGGTTAACTTAAACGGTTTAATAAGTACGAAAAATTGCGATTCATTTGGATGACGCTTATTTTGTTATTAGAACAGTAGGGTTGTCGTTGTAATGACTCTCGGCTCAAGTAACTTGATATGGAAAGGAACGAACACTTATGACAAGTAAACCAAAACGTGATTTTCATGTAGATGAATTGATGAACCCGGATGACACTGTTTTTACCGTTATCGACTACCAACCGACTCAAATTAATTCCATTAATTCGATGGATCGTGCTCAATTAATTAGAAACATCGTGGTTACTCAAAAAATCATTAACGCCTTTCATATTCCGACGATTCTTTCAACTGTGAACGTGGCCACTGGGCGTAACCAAGACACGATTCCACAACTAAAAGCTGTTTTGCCAGATGCCAAGTCATATGATCGAACTTCCATTAATGCTTGGGAAGATGAAGACTTCTATAACGCCGTTAAAGCGACCGGTAAACACAAGATTATTATTGCTGCTTTATGGACAGAAGCCTGTCTGACTTTCCCGACGCTTGATGCAATGAAGGAAGGCTATGAGGTCTTCCCAGTTGTGGACGCTGTGGGGGGAACTTCAGTTACGGCACATGAAACCGCGATTCAGCGCGTCACGGCTGCTGGTGCACAACCAACAACCATTGCGCAATTAGCTTGTGAATTGCAACGTGACTGGAATCGAACGGAAACCGTGCCCGACTTTACTAATCTGCTGATCGAAGCCGGTGTGTTCTTGAAGTTGAGCTAATAATGATTGGGGAGGCAAAACGATGTTAGATGTTAAAAATTCCATCAATCGATTACAATGGACGGTCGATCATCATTTTCTGCATATTCAAGCCCAACATGAATTTATGCGGGCCTGGGCTGTTCAGTTTGAGATGGCCTATACTGATTTTCGGATGATTCAAATTGCCTTACAACTAGGTGGCGAAGAAAACCATCCACTCTTAAAAGAATTTGCCGCGGCTTATGAAGATATTTATCAATATGAGTATGAATTTGCGGCAGGTGGCTTGGAGGGCTTTAACGCCAAGTTTGGTGCGGATGATCTGGATAAGTACCAAGCGGCCGTGAAAACAATGGATGGTCTGATTGAGCAGATTAAAGCGGTGAAGGTTGATTATTAAGTTAAAACATAAAAATCGTTAATTGTTAATAACGAAAAATCCTTAACTCTCAAAATGAGCTAAGGATTTTTCGTTTGTCTAAATGACGAACCAGGATGTTGATCCGTGTTAGTCAAGTTTGAATTAATTTGCGGCAAAGCATCATTTAGCAGTTGTCACGCGCCCTTGTTGCCGAGCCTTAATCATTCGATAAATGACGAGAATTGCGGCTAACGCCGATAGTCCAGTCGCTAACCAGAATACATTACTAAAGGCCCGCAGAAAAGCAGGACCGACCGCGCGAGTGATCTGGTGAACGCCAGGCAGTTGAATGAATAAGACCGAAGAAGCCAGGCTAATTCCGGTTGTCATCCCTAGCGTCCGAGCTAATGAGCTAAATGAACCGGCCACGCCGGAGAGTTCATGACTCACGACGCTCATCGTGAGGGCGTTGTTAGGCGATAGGAAGAAGCCCATGCCAAAACCATTGATTAAAATTGGGACAATGATACGTCCCCAGTCCAAGTTAGCAGGATACACGACATAACCAACTTGCGAGATCGTTAAAAAGATTAAACCAGTTAGCGCCAACAAATTGCGATCAATTCGTCCAGCAAGAAAGCCGGCTAGCGGGGACACACATAACATGATGACCGATTGAAGTCCCATGATTAATCCACTGATGAGCGGTGATAAGCCAGAGTAATTTTGCAGATAAAACGTTAGTAAAACATTGGAGAAAACATTAACCATCATCGTTAAGAACAAGGTGGCAATTGAAACCATATAGGTTGGATTGTGCATCACCTGTGGTGAAATCCAAGGCTGCTTGGCACGGTCATCTTGAATGAAAGCGGCGATGGTAATTCCGCCCCCAACAACCAATAAGAGCACACCAAGTAAAATGTTGCTCGAGGTCCCTTGGAAGAACTGACTGCTTAGGAAGAAAATAATCATTCCGATCGTGAATAAATTTTGACCAGTCCAATTTGATCCATGAGCAGACTGACGAATGGCCCGTAGCGTTTCGTGTGGCGTCGGTAAATCACGAAAACCGATGAATAAAACAATTAATCCGAATGGAACATTAAACAAAAAGATTCCCCGCCAGGAAAAGACGGCCATCAAAAAGCCACCTAATGCTGGTCCAGAAATAGAACCCACTGAAGTGAACATTGAAATGGTGGCTAGTGCTTCGGCGCGTTGCTGGTTGTTGGTGGCGTCGGTGACAATCCCCATGGAATTAGCCATGATCATTGCTGACCCGACCGCTTGAACAACCCGTCCGACCAGCAGTAGCCAAAAAGCCGGCGCTAATCCGGACAGTGTAGATCCGATAATAAAGATTAGACCGCCATATAGGAAGATAAAATTCTTCGAAATTAAATCGCCTAAATGGCCGAATAAGACGAGCAAAATAGCGGTCGTAATTAGGCCAGTTTGCAAAACCCAGACTGAAGCGGAATTTGAAACGCCCAATGCGGTACTGATTTTGGGTAACGCAAGGTTGACACTAGAACCAGAAATACTACTCATCAGTGAGAACAGGCCAAGGATTAGTGTGATTTGAAGTGTGCTTTGCTTTTTCATTGAAGATCGCCGCCCTTTGCTAAACGCTTAACTAACATAACTATAAGCGCTGCTGGTCATTTTGGCGAAGAAGTTTCCTTGGATAATTAGGTTAAGGATAATCGTGACTAACTGAATTGGGCGTTGTAGAGTTTCGCGTAAGCACCATTGGCTTTTAATAATGACTCATGCGTGCCTTGTTCAACTAAATGGCCGTCATCCATCACGATGATTTGATCAGCATTGTGGATGGTGGATAAGCGGTGCGCAATGACAAGCGAAGTCCGCGCTTTCATGAGATTTTCTAAGGCATGTTGAATTGCCTTTTCTGACTCATTGTCTAAACTCGCGGTGGCCTCGTCTAAGATGACAATTTGAGCATTTTTAAGCAATGCTCTGGCGATGGACAATCGTTGCTTTTGTCCACCGGATAATTTGACGCCACGTTCGCCGACCTGGGTCGCTAATCCGTCTGGCAGGCTATGAATAAAGTCAGCAATGTCAGCCATTTGTGCCACCTGCCATACCTCGTCATCAGTGGCGTTTTCGCGGCCATACAGAATGTTGTCGCGAATGGAACCGTCAATGATGTAGACATCTTGAGAGACAATCGCAATATTTTTACGGAGTGCGCTGAGGCGAATCTCTTTAATTGGGGTACTGTCAAAGGCAATTGTGCCGCTATCTATATCATATAAGCGATCAATCAAGCGGGTTAAGGTCGTTTTTCCAGAGCCTGAGTGGCCGACTAAAGCGGTTGTTTTACCAAACGGAATCGTGAAGGTGATGTCAGTCACTGCTGGTAAGATCGGACCGTTTTCAGGAACGTCGCTGTCTGGATAGGTAAACGATACGTGATTTAGCGTGACACCTTGTTTGATTACCGGAAAGTTCACTGGGCTAGCGACATTGGTAATAGCGGGTTTGAGAGCCAAAATATCCATGACGCGGCCATAGGAAACTAAGGATTGCTGAAGTTGATTAAGGATTTGCGTAAAGGCGCGAATGGGGCCTTGTAACATGGCGACATAACTCAGATAAGCAACCAGTTGTCCAACTGTTAGTTGTCGACGAATCACAAAGTAAGCTCCCAGCGCCAAGATGATGGCGACCCCAAGGTAATTCACAAAATCAATCAAGGGGGAGAAAATTGCTTGGTTTTGGGTCGCATTGATCATGTCCTGCTTGTTCGTTTGAGCATATGCACCAAAACGATTTTCCTCTAGATCTTCATTGGTATAGCTCTTAATCAAATCGATTTGGGTTAAAGTGTTTTGCATTTGGTTCGACATCTGCGCTTGTGACGCCCGGGCGGCGCGAAAAGCGTTATGAATTCGGGCACGAAAAACACGGTAGATGAGAAACATCAATGGGAAAGTCAATGTGACCGCGACCGCCATTTGCCAGTTAATGATAAAAATGTAGATCCAAACAAAGATGAAAGTGACGATGCTACCAATCATCGACAACATATTCGCGGAAATAAGACTCTGCAAATTGCTAATGTCACTGGTTAAGCGAACCATTAAATCCCCGGTTTTACTGGATTCAAAAAAGTGCGTGTCCAAACGCAGGATATACTGGTACAACTCGGTTCGTAGATTCGTGATGGCCCCTTGACTCATGACACCCATGTAGTAGGTGGATAGATAATTTAAAATACCCAAGGCAATGGCGGTCCCTAAAAGACCTAAGACCACTTCTGTTAACAGACCGAGATCCCGACGCGGAATGACATGGTCAATGATGTACTGTTCATATTGTGGAATCACGAATTCTAATAATGAAATGATGGTTAATGCGAGAATATTGAGTCCTAATAACCAACGCCGATTGAGAACTTGACCGAAGACAAAACGAAACATCTGGCCAGTTGTGACTGACGTGGTCGTTGCAGTTTGATTCTTCATGAGCGGCCTGCCTTTTTTTGCTTTAACGGTAAGCTATTCATTGGTTTGAGCCAAACATTTGTACTTCGCGAGTCATTAGCTTTTGGCGATTAACAAATAAGAAAAATTTTACTTGTTGATATCATTATGATATCATTGTGATATAAAGAGGTGATCGAAATGGCCGAAAAGCGCTTCTTGTTGCGGTTGGATCAGGCGCTCTATGATCAGTTGGCAAGTGCGGCACGACGAGAAGAGCGTAGTGTAAATGCACATATCGTTCAGGTTCTGGGCAGTAGTGTTGGTCAAGCAACCTTTGAACAACGACAAATCATTGGACGAACTGTGTCAGGAAAGACACTCATGGTGGATACCGGGTTAGTTTCAATTGCCGGGATTTTTTATCGTTATTTAATTGATGCTAACGAGTCAGTGGATCGAAATGCGGTGTACACGGTGATTGAAAGTAACGGTAACATCTTAACGTTGAAACGTGTTTAACATATACGAGGGGGAAGAATTATGCCGTTTGGAATTAAGATCGTGCCACAAAATAATCAAGGATTAGTGGAAACATTAGGCCGTTATGGGCATAGTGTGGAATCGGGGCTGCACTTTTATGTGCCGATGATTCAAAAAATTCGGAATGTCAGTTTGGCGATGGAACCGTTGGCATTACCTAATTATTCGATCATCACCAAAGATAACGCGGATGTCTCAGCGAGTCTGACGCTGAATTTTCACGTCACCAATGCCATGAAGTATCAATATGACAATACCGATTCAGTTGAATCAATGGCCCAACTTGTCCGGGGACATCTACGCGATATTATCGGACGAATGGACTTAAATGAAGCGCTGGGTTCAACGGCCAAAATTAATCAGGAGCTGGCACTGGCCATCGGGGATCTTACGAATACGTATGGCATCAACGTGGATCGGATTAATATTGATGAATTGACCCCTTCTAAAGCGATTCAAGCGGCGATGGACAAACAATTAACCGCTGATCGGGAGCGAGTAGCAGTGATCGCACAAGCGGAAGGGGAAGCACGTTCAATCCAACTGACCAACAAAGCCAAGAATGATGCTTTGATGGCCACCGCAACTGCGGAAGCGACAGCCACTAGAACGCGAGCAGACGCAGAACGCTATCGAATCGACACAGTTCAGGCCGGGCTTAGCAACGCGACGGATAAGTATTTTGCCAACCAGTCAATTAATGCGTATGCGCAACTGGCAAATTCAAGCGCCAATCTAGTCGTAATGCCGACGGATAGTGCCACTGATTTTGGTCAGGTCCCAGTCATTGGCAAACTACTGAAAGAAACGAAATAGGCGTTAGTTGACACAATAAAACAACCGGGTCGCATTGAAGCGGGCCGGTTGTTTCTTTGCATGTAAACGTGCTCGCCAGACCTGAGTCCTGTGCCCAACCAACAATCGCCACCGGGCCAAAAGCGCCCAATCGCGCTTGTCCGCTGGTGCTCGGCCTCAACCCGGTCTGGCTCACACTCTGATGTAAACGCGCTCGCCAGACCTGAGTCCTGTGCCCAACCAGCAATCACTACCGGGTGAACCCGCCCGTCCGTGATTTCCAGTTGTTGCTCGGTCTCCCCAGGACTGGCTCACACTGTGATGTAAACGTGCTCGCCATCACTGAAGGTTTGTGCCCAACGGACAAGCATAACCGGGCCAAGACCGCCCAATTACGCTTGTCCGTTGGTGCTCACCTTCACCCGTGATGGCTCACACTCTGATGTAAACGTGCTCGCCAGACCTGAGCCCTGTGCACAACCAGCAATCACTACCGGGTGAACCCGCCCGTCCGTGATTTCCAGTTGTTGCTCGGTCTCCCCCGGACTGGCTCACACTCTGTTAAAAGTCATTCGGATCCGCGGACGCTGGACCCATCACATCCATATTGCTGTCGCGATAGTCCCACCATTCTTCACTATATCCCAGAAAACCTGCGCCAATCATGGCGCGATTGAGGATCTGGTAATTGGCTTCAATCTCGGGACTGCGGTGATAAGCACGGCGAGCCGTCTCGCCAAATGCATCAAAGGCACTCTGCATTGGCAGCTCATTGCCATCCAGATCAGTCAACGTTAAATCGAAGGTCACTCCTTTTTGATGACTTTTATTGGGATCGGGCGGTAAGACCCATTGCGGATCAGGATAAACTTCGAAGAGTTTCGCTTGGGCACTGACTGGACGGTAGGCATCCCAGACTTTTATTCGGTAGCCTTGTTGGTAGAGTTGATTAGCAGCTGTGCCAAGTTTTTTTGCCGTGGGCGTTCGAGCAATCGCAGTGGTAAAGTCATAAATTTTTTGATGGGTGAAGTTGTCAGTCGTGGCGTATTTTAAATCGACAATAATATGAGGATTGACGGCTTGGATATTCATGAATTCAGGTTCTTGGCTCATGGTTAACCTCCGTGAATACGTTTTCATTAATTATGACACGGTTGCGGATAAAAAAGCTAGTAAAGGGCGCTATGCCCATGACAATGCCGTTAAACGGGCATTGTTCCACAAATGAACTTTGCATGAAAAATGAAAGAGTGCTAGCGTTAATAACATGAAAGTTATGAAAACAAGTCGAGAGCGGATGACTGCTGGTGAGCCATACGAGCAGTTTGATCAAGAACTAACTGAACGACGCAAATTTATGCGCGACCAATTGCAACAAATTAACGCGCAACCGGACAATGAAAAGCGTAACCATCGTCTGCAGACGTTATTAGCTGACACGGGTCCCGATTTTTTTGTCGAGAGCGATTTTAAGTGTGACTACGGCTGGAACATTCACATTGGCGACCATTTTTATGCAAACTACGACAATACGTTTTTGGATACGTGTCCGATTACGATCGGGCATCACTGTTATTTTGGCCCTGATGTGGGACTGTATACACCCATTCATCCACTGGATCCGGTGGCTCGAGATGCTGATGTGGAATTTGGTGCGCCGATAACGATTGGTAATAGTGCCTGGTTAGGCGGCCATGTGACGATTTTACCTGGCGTGACCTTAGGTGATAACGTGGTCGTCGGCGCCGGCTCAGTCGTCACGAAAAGTTTTGGCGACAATGTTGTCATTGCAGGAAACCCTGCCCGAGTGATTAAGCAAGTTCCGAGTGGGTCACCAGGCAACAATGTTAGTTAGGATTAATCCTGATGATGGATTAATCGCATTTGTATCGAGCGATCAAACGCTGTGCAGGTGATGAAAATCAGACATGCATGGCGTTTTTATGTGCCCGTTTGTTGACTAACTGTTTTTTAAAAAAGAAAGAAGCGACTTAAAATTTTAAAGCGTCAAAATGTCGATCGAGCTGTCTTTGTTCCAACCATGATTCTCTTTGGGTTAGTTTCATTGGTATTAATCATTGGCGGCTCAGCCGTTCAGCAATCTATGAGCGTGATTTTGACCTTATTAACAAGCCACACCGAGTGGTTATATCTATTGGTTTACATTGTTAATTTTTGTTTCTTTATGGCCTTAGCATTCTCTAAGTACGGTCACATCAAGTTAGGTAAGGCAGGTACTAAGGCTGACTATAGTGGCTTTCAGTGGGGGAGCATGGTCTTTGCGACAGGAATTGATGCCAGTATTTTGATGTTAAGTGCGACGGACCCGTTGGCCTACTTGCAACATCCGGCTTTTGGTGCCAAACCATTCTCCACAGCGGCGTACGTTTATGCAAATGTCTGCGGGCAGTTCAACTGGGGACCAATGGCCTGGATGATGTTTGCGACCGCGACGATTGCCATCGCCTATGCGATGCATGTCAAAGGTCAACCGATTCAGCGATTGAGTGCCGCTATGCCGATGCTGGCCGGCCCGGGTCGCAGCCGTCATTTAGTCCGCCAAATAATTGACTTCTTAGTTGTTTTTGGCATTATGGGTGGCATTGGCTCATCTATTGGGATGGAGATTCCAGTGATTGCCAAGGTGCTCAGTGCGTTAACCGGCATTACGGATACGATTTGGCTAAAACTAACGTTGTTTGGTGTTCTCTTTATTCTCTTTGCCCTCACCGTTTATGCTGGTTTGAATAAAGGCATCAAACGGTTGTCTGCTTGGCACATTTATTTAGCGATTGGGTTTTTGATCATCGTGTTATTAGTGGGACCAACGTGGCGTCTACTTAATGGCGAAGGACAAACCTTAAGTCTATTAATTCAACATTTTGCTGCATTATCGGCCAATAAGGCGAACCCTGGCGTTAACGGATTCGCGCAACGTCAAACGATGTTTTATTGGGGCTGGTGGTTAGCGTACATGCCTGTGATGGGGTTGTTTATTGCGCGAATTTCACGAGGGAAGACCATTCGCCAAGTTATCGTCGGCATGTTGACCTATGGGGTCGGTGGTTGTCTGAGCTTCTATGCGGTACTCGGTGGCTACACGCTCTGGTTACAGCAATCAGGCACCCTTGATTTAGTGCATATTTTGAATACGCAAGGACAAGCTGCGGTGTTGGCAGCCATGATTCAGACCTTACCGTTTAAAATCGTGATGTTATTACTCTTTTGTCTTTCTTGCTTTGTCTTTTTGGCCACGACCATTTCTTCATCAGCATTTATTGTCGCTTCTTTCACTAGTTTGACATTGACCGGACGGCAACAGCCAACGCGGTGGAATCGGATGGCGTGGGTCGTCATTTTCTTGGTCTTTTCGTTAGGAATTGTTTTAGTTGGTGGTTTCACTACGGTGCAGGCAATCTGTACCATTGCCGGTTTTCCCTTGATTTTTGTCGCAATGGTGTTGTTGGTGACGATCTATCAAGCCGTGACAACTGATCCGGCGATGAAGAAGGCCGCAATAGTTGCACCGGCTAACGAGCGACGTGAACGGATGCGAGCGAGAATTTCTGAAGATGGGACTGTCTAAGTAGCTGGCAATTGATAGTTTAAAACTCTGATGTTTGATTAAAAAGTGGTAGCACCATTGCCATGCTGATGACTTTGGTTTTTGATCACACTTAGCTTATTTTGACGTAACGACCTTTTGTGATAGTGTTCACATAAACCGGATTTTTTGGTAAAATAAAGGTGGTTTAAGAGAGAATGAGCTAAGGGAGTGAGCCGGATGATTACCAACTTGGATGAATTTTTACCTGCGCTAAAGGGTGTGTTACGCGGATCATTTAATGATGATCGTGAATTGGTTGGCGGAGTGCTAACGCGTTTACAAGAATCTGACTCGATCCATTACGGGGTGACTCGTTGGCGAACCAGAGATACACAAGACCACGAGTTTACTTTCCGTAAAAATGAGGACGGAACGTATACCTATTTATATAAGCATTAATAAAAAGCCTTGCGACAGCAAGGCTTTTTGTGTGCCAGAATTAAGGGGATCCAGTTAATCGTGACGTAACTCCCAATCCTGAGTTGCATATTGAATCGCATCATCGTGGGTTCTAGTTAAAATAAACGCGATGGCGGTCAGTTGTTGTCTGGCATTGGGAATGTAATATTGTGGTCGGTGAACTTCATGATCATGATCAACTAAGGCAATTGATTCTAGATCATGAATTACCTGTCGTTTTTGTGTTTGGCGATTGACGAGAACTACTAGCATCACCACCACCTCCAATCTCATGGTGACTAAATGTACGAGCCGTGACACTATTAATAACTTGTTTCTAGTAACTAACCGGATGCGAAAGTGAGGTGAGAAGATAAACGAAACTGTTTTGGTTTAACTTCAGTCTAGCATCGGTTTTAAACCTGATTCAAATAATGTGTCCGGTTGAGCTACAGTTGACGTCAAACGATGATGAGCAGCCAATTGTCACGGTAATCAAGACAGAATATATTTTAAATAGCTATTTTGTATATTAAATCAGGTCTGTTTTAAATTTATTAAGCTCAGCGCTCGTTCTTGTATTCTGGACGTGGATTAGCTAAAGTCAGGAGAGACTTCTCAGTTAAAGGAGATCAATTGAATATGAAAGTAACGCATCGCGAACTTGTGTCCGAACCAGAACGTCAACTATTTGGTTTACCCTATGATCATCAAGAACAAGGGTCTTATAACTACGCTTGGTTGGACTGGGAAACATCTGATAAATTTAAACGGCTGGAGACTGTCAACAAGTCATTAGATCCTGCCAAAATTGGGTTATTCGTCTTTGATGGCGCAACCCCGACTTACTGGATTGGCAAGTGGTTCCGTAAGAATCAACAGGTTCCAGATGGTTTTAAGGCGATTACTGTGCCAGCTAGTTCTGCCGCGGTTGCTTGGGTTAATGGCAATCCAGATACTGGTGATTTGTTCGGCGATCGGGCGATGAATGCTGCTAAGCAGGAACTGATTCTGCGTCATATGATGACGGAATCCGACTGGGAACAGTTGCCTTATGCTTACGAACGCTACGACCCGCAACGGTTTCAACCGGAAGAAAATCCGACGACGCTGGATTATATTTTCTACGTTAAATGAGAATAATTACGGTTGGTCAGTTTCAAAGCGTCCTGTGCACAACCAACAACCGTAACCGGGCCAAGATCGCCCAATTACGATTGTCTGTTGTTGCTCGGTCTCATCCGGCCTGGCTCACGCTCTGCATTGACAGCCGCTAAACAGATCAGTACAATAACACCAGATTAACAGTTAGCGTGTGATTCAATCGAATCTAGTAGTGAAGTGACCTCTGTTTAGCGAGTCGGTGGTGGTGAGAACCGATCAAGTTGGCTTCATGAAGTACAGCGCGGGATTTAACTGTGACGGCGCATCTCCGGTATCGATGAGAGTGATTACAAAAATGTAATAACTTGGGTGGTACCGCGGAAAATTTCGTCCCTTGCGTAACTTGCAGGGGACTTTTTTAATGCACCTGTATCGGGTTGAAGTTGGGATTAAAATAGATGAGGAGTTGGCAAGATGAATATTATTGATGAGTTGAGTTGGCGTGGGGCGATCAATCAAACGAGTGATGAGGACGGTTTGCGAAAATTAACTGCCGAAAAATCAATTGGATTGTACTGTGGAATTGATCCAACTGGGGATTCAATGCATATTGGGCATTTAATTCCGTTTATGATCTTAAAACGATTCCAATTAGCTGGTCATAAACCTGTGATTGTGATTGGTGGGGCGACCGGGTCGATCGGTGATCCATCTGGCAAAAAGGCAGAACGTGTCCTGCAATCAATGGACCAAGTTCGGCATAATCAGGCGGCGTTAAAACATCAATTAGTCAAATTGTTCGGTGAAGATCAATTTAGATTGGTCAATAACTATGACTGGCTATCAAAATTAACCTTACTTGATTTCTTACGTGATTACGGCAAGCTGTTCAATGTGAAGACGATGCTTAATAAGGAGATCGTGGCCTCGCGTTTGGAAGTGGGCATTTCATTTACCGAGTTCACTTACCAAATCTTACAGTCCATTGATTTTCTGACGTTGTACCGCGAACAAGACGTCCAATTACAAATCGGTGGCGGTGACCAATGGGGTAACATTACCGCTGGACTTGATCTGATTCGTCGAGTTGAAGGGGCACAGACACAGGTCTTTGCGCTGACGATTCCGTTGCTATTGAAGGCTGATGGCACCAAGTTTGGTAAATCAGAAGGTGGCAACGTCTGGCTGGATCCTGAAAAGACGACTCCTTACGAATTCTACCAATTTTGGCTTAATCAAGAGGATACGGATGTCGTGAAGTTTTTGAAATACTTCACCTTTTTAGATGAGTCAGAAATTAACGACTTGGCTGAACAAGTCAAAAGTCAACCGTGGAAACGCGTCGCACAACGCCGGTTAGCTGAAGAAGTTACGCGTTTTGTCCATGGCGAGGCGGCTTTGGCACAAACACAAAAGATTACAGCTGCGTTATTTTCTGGCGATGTCAAAGCGCTGACGGCTGATGAAATTGAACAAGGTTTCAAAGCCTTTCCCAGTGTGACAACAATGTCCGCACCACAGAATATCGTTGATTTCTTAGTGGACAGTGGTATTGAAGCATCGCGCCGACAAGCGCGTGAAGATGTGACAAACGGCGCGATTACGATCAACGGGGATAAACAAACAGATCTTGAGGCGATTATTGATCCTAGTCAGATGTTTGATGGTAAGTTTGTGATTGTCCGGCGTGGAAAGAAACGTTACTTCTTGGCCCGAACAGCCTAGGTTTCAACTGGTGATGCGTTAAAAACGTCAATTAATCCTTCTTTAGGGTGGGAGGTTAATTGACGTTTTTGTTTTGCATTGATTTTGGCGAGCTAGTGCGAACAAATTGACAAATAGTTTCCGGTAAATGTACAGTTGTCCCTGTCGCGTGGTGATTTTTGTGACTAGTACGAACGCTTTTTATTAAATTGTCAGAAAACGAGGATACATAGAGTCATGAATCAATTTATTCAAACGCTAATTGATCGACGCGTGGCGTTAGTAACGGCTTTGTGGCAACATATTGAAATATCATTAATCTCTTTGCTAATTGCAATGGCAATTGCCATTCCGTTAGCCATTTGGGCCACGAGACACCAACACGTGGCGACGGTTCTGCTCCAAGTTGCCGGTGTGTTACAGACGATTCCATCGTTAGCGTTGCTTGGCCTATTAATTCCAATTGTGGGAATCGGTACGGTGCCAGCTGTGATTGCCTTAGTGGTCTATGCGTTGTTGCCGATTTTTCAAAGTACTTATATCGGGATTGATGAAATTGATCCGTCAATCGAAGAGGCAGCGACTGCCTTCGGTATGAGCCGGACACGCAAACTGGTGCGGGTTGAATTGCCAATTGCCGCGCCGGTGATCATTTCAGGCATTCGCCAGGCAATGGTGATGATCATTGGTACCGCAACGTTAGCGGCCTTGATCGGCGCAGGTGGCTTAGGTACTTTTATTTTATTAGGAATTGATCGCAACGATACCACGTTGACCGTGATTGGCGCACTGGGATCGGCCTTACTAGCGATTGTTTTGAGTTGGCTCATCCTGCGATTACAAAAAGTTTCATTAAAACGATTAGTCATCGGTGGCTTAGTGATCTTATTAGGCTTCGGCACGGCCGGGGTGGTGAATTTGGTGCGACAACCACAAAAGCAATTGGTCATCGCCGGAAAGCTTGGTTCAGAACCGGATATTCTTATTCATATGTATCAAGATTTAATTGAGCAGGATAATCCACGCGTGAAAGTGACGTTAAAGCCCAATTTCGGTAAAACGAGTTTCTTATTTAATGCGCTCAGACATGATCAAGTGGACATTTATCCAGAATTTTCAGGAACTGTCTTAGAGAGCTTGTTACAAAAACCTGTTAGCGATAAAGGATTAACCGCGCAACAGACTTATCAAAAGGCCGCGACCGCGTTGAAACAACAGGATGATCTGACTTATTTGAAACCGATGGCCTATAACAACACGTTTGCGTTAGCGATTCGTCGTCAAGATGCTAAGCAATGGGATGTGCATGACATCAGTGAATTAAAGCAGGTGGAAAATCAATTGAAGCCAGGCATGACGTTGGAATTTATTGATCGACCGGATGGGTTGCCTGGAATCAACAAGCGTTATGGGTTGCATTTAACGGCCCAATCGATGGAACCAACTTTGCGGTATGATGCGATTCATACCGGTAAAATCAATCTGGTGGATGCGTATTCGACTGATAGTCAATTGCGTCAGTATCATTTAACGGTACTTAAGGATAATCGGCACTTCTTTCCCGCTTATCAGGGGGCTCCGTTAATGAAAGCCAGTTTGGCTAAGCAATATCCTGGTGTCGTCAAAAGCCTCAACAAACTGGCGGGGCAGATTACGGAACAACAGATGCAAGAAATGAATTATGAAGTGAATGTGAAACACCAATCATCCGCCTCAGTGGCGAAGCGTTATCTGGTAGCTCATCACTTATTGAAAGCTGGTGATCGTTGATGCAGCAAGCAGCTAAATCTAAATCCGCAGTTGATGAGAATCCGCCAATGGTGGCGTTTAGTCACGTTAGCCAAGTTTTTGATGGTCAAACCGTTATTAATGATCTCAATTTAACCATTCCTCAAGGTGAAATTTTTGTGTTAGTCGGAACTTCGGGTAGTGGCAAGACCACGACCCTAAAGATGATTAACCAACTGCAACCACAGGCGAGCGGACAAATTACGATTCAAGGTCAAAATATAGCAACAATCGGCTTGCAACAACTGCGCTGGAACATCGGGTATGTTTTGCAACAAATTGCCTTATTTCCGACGATGACGGTCGCTGAAAACATTGCCGTGATTCCAGAAATGAAAGGTGTCGCGCGATCAGAGATTGACGCGCTAATTGATCGATTGCTAACGTCGGTGGGATTAGATCCAGCGACATATCGGACGCGGATGCCGCAAGAATTGTCAGGTGGTGAACAGCAGCGGATTGGGATTTGCCGAGCAATCGCGTCTGATCCACCATTAGTTTTGATGGACGAGGCATTTTCAGCCTTGGACCCGATTTCGCGAACGCAATTACAAGACTTGGTTCTTGACTTACACGAAGCTCGTCACGATACAATTATTTTTGTGACCCACGATATGGACGAAGCCCTTAAGATGGGTGACCACATTGCCGTCATGCGTGAAGGGAAGATTTTACAAGTTGCGACACCGACGGAAATCGCCCAGCATCCGGCCAATGACTTTGTGCAACAATTCTTTGCGCAAAGTGTTGCCAAGCAAGATCGCGACGTATACATTAGTAAACTCGTGATGATGGGGTTTGCACAACAACAGCTGGCTGATCCTCAGGCGACTACGGTGACGGTGACGGCGGGGGCAACTTTGGGGGAAGTCTATCATCAACTAGATGAGGCGACCGCCTTGCGAGTGGTAGACGGCAAACGACAGTTAGGCTTTGTCACGGCTGCTGATATCGTGCGGTATTTGGGTCAGCGCCAAGAACCTTAGAGCAATTTATTTTCGTTACTATGGTGAAGTCGTTACACTGGAGAAAACGGAGGTGGATGATGCAAGCTTTTGATCAAATTGTGATTGGTGGTGGTCCGGGGGGCTTAGCGTTAGCTTACGGATTGAAAGCCGCTGGGAAAAATGTAGCGATTGTTGAAGAAAACTTGTGGGGGGGAACTTGCCCCAACCGTGGTTGTGATCCGAAAAAAATCCTCGTTGCAGCAGTCGAGGCTAAACGGCATGCTGAACAGTTGGCCAATGCTGGGTTAGACGGAACGACGGCGATCAATTGGTCTGATTTAATGCGTCACAAGTTTGCTTACACGGATGCCATTCCTGATGGTACGCTACAAGGATTGCAGCATAGTGGAATTACAACATTTTATGGTCACGCAACCTTTACATCCGCTGGTCAACTAGCCGTTGGCGAAGAGACACTGACGGCGACACAATTCATTTTAGCGACCGGCCAGCGACCGGCACGACCAACCATTGACGGGGCGGAGTTGCTTCAAACTAGCACGGACTTTCTGAATTGGCGCCAATTGCCAAAGCAGGTGGCATTTGTTGGTGGCGGCTACATTGCTTTTGAACTGGCAGATATCGCCAATGCCGCAGGGGCAGATGTGCATGTGATTTTACGACACGATCGTGCTTTGCGTGCTTTTGACGCTGAATTAGTGAACGATTTGCGTGATCAATTGGAGCAGGCCGGTGTTCATTTTCACGAAAACGTCGCCTTAACTAAAGTGGCACAAACCGGCGCAGGTGTTGAATTAATTGGTGATCAACAGTTTGACTTAACCGTGGCCGCTGCGGTCGCCGCAACTGGTCGAATTGCTAATGTGGACAGCTTGAATCTAGCGGCGGTCGGTGTCGCCGCAGATAAGCACGGAGTTGTTGTGAACGATCATTTGCAGACGACTAATGAGCACATTTATGCCTTAGGTGACGTTGTGGCAAAAAAAGCAATCCCCAAGTTAACGCCAGTGGCTGGCTTTGAGGCACGCTACTTAACCGAACTTTTAACCGGCGCGTCTGTTGAGGCCATCCAATACCCTGCTATCCCAACGGTGGTATTTGGTATGCCGCGTTTAGCACAAGTTGGCGTTAGTCCGGCAGAGACCACCACAACCACTGACCGACGCGTTAAGACACTCGATATGACACATTGGTACACGTATCAACGAATCCATGATCCTTTGGCCAAGGTTAAGGTTGTTTTGGATCGCCAAGGCCGCTTAGTTGGTGCTAGTGCCTTGAGTACGATTGCAGATGAGTTGATCAATTATCTTACCACGCTGATTAATCAAGGGGCTACAGTAGCCGATGTGAACAACCAAATTATGGCTTATCCAACGCCAGCATCTGATTTAAGTTACCTGTTTTAGGCCGCCTGATGACCGCCATTTAGGATGGTAGCTAATTTGAGCGCCACGAATTGAGGCGCTTAGGTTCTGGGCCAAGGGTAAAAACTAAATTTTATTGCCAATCTAAATCACCAAAATAATGGGACATAAGTCAAGTGACGTTACCTTAAAGTAAACTGTCGGATGATGAACAAACGATCATTATTCGAAGTTTGTTCTTAGTGTGCGTCACTCACTGACTTATGTCCCATTTTGTTGCGGTGGACTCATGAGCTTAGTCGGCACATTGCATCCCGACCGAATCGCCGGGAAGTGTAGCTCGGTCGACAGGAGCAGCCATGTAAAGTTTTATCAACTGGTACAAGTGTAACCGGCGAATAGAGGTGAGCCGTGGATCAATTGGTTTTGATAGGCGCAAGCGAAAAAATACGCTAGAATAGAGTTTATTTAGAGCGTATTTTGCCCCACGATCGGGTATGAGGAACGGATTTAACGAAGGGATGGCTGAATGAACTTTATTGGAACCTTGATTTTAATATTGACGGCAACGACCATTGCGGGGCATTTTTCGGCTCGCCTCGGGGTTCCGGCGGTTATTGGCGAACTGTTAGTTGGGATCATAATTGGCCCAGGAGTGCTAAATTGGGTTCAGTCATCGACGACCTTGACACAATTTGCTGAACTGGGCGTGATCTTATTGATGTTTATGGCTGGTCTGGAAAGTGACATCGGGCAGTTACGCCGTTATTTGCGGCCAGCATTAGCCGTAGCGATGTGTGGCGTCCTCTTGCCAGTGTTATTAATGGGGGCCACCAGTTTGTTGTTTGGCTACGGTTGGAGCGAAGCATTGTTCATCGGCGTTGTCTTCTCGGCAACGTCGGTTAGTATTTCGGTGGTTGTGTTGCGGGAATTTAATGCATTGGATACGCAGGAAGGCGCGACAATTTTAGGGGCGGCAGTCGCTGATGACATTATTGGTGTGCTGTTGTTGAGCTTGATGGTAGCAGTGTTAGGGGGGGCCACTAGTCATGGGCCCTCCACTAACTTGGGGCTACAACTGGTCTTTCAAGCAGCCTTCTTCGTTGCCGTGTACTTACTGGTGCGCTGGGTTGCGCCACTCTTAACCCGGATTAGTGAACGCCTGTTAATCCCAACAGCGCGGACAGTGACGGCTATTGTGATTTGTTTAGCGATGGCATACCTAGCAGAATTAGTTGGTCTGTCTGGTGCCATTGGTGCCTTTTTTGCGGGCATTGCGGTTGCCCAGACCTCCGTTAAAAAAGTCATTGATGAACATGTAGAACCGATCAGTAACGCCTTTTTTGTTCCAGTATTTTTTGTTAGTATCGGATTGAGCGTTGACTTTACCAACTTCATTGCATCCTTACCATTTATTCTATTGATGACAGTGTTAGCCGTATTGACCAAGTGGGTTGGTGGTCAGTTTGGTGCTCAAGTCACCGGCTTTAATCGTGATAGTGGGCGCGTTGTCGGCACGGGCATGGTGGCCCGTGGTGAGATGGCGTTGATTACCGCCCAGATTGGCTTCAATGCCCATTTGCTGGCGAAACCAATGTACGTTGACATGATTTTTGTGATCGTATTGGCTACCTTAGTTGCTCCGTTACTATTACGCTGGTCATTAAGTAAACAACGCGCAGCGACGGCAAAGTCAGCGTGATATCACTGAAAGTGGATTATGAAAAAAAAGTTGTCATCCCAAATGGGAGACAACTTTTTTTATTGTCGAGCTATGCCAGCCTGTTACCTGTACCCAGCTGGCTTCGCTCTGATTTTCTCCTGCACGATTTGCTTAGCTTAATTGGTTAACGAGGTTGATGAAATGACCGTGCTGATGCAGATCGGTTTTTAGATCGGTCATGGAGAAACGGTGGTAAAACCGCCGATAGTCCGTATCGGCCAATGTGAATAAATCTGTAAGCGTTTCGTTGATATTAGCAGAAATATCACTGTCATCCGTGTCGTTGGCAACTAACCCTTTTGAGTCACCGGTGATAAAACGTGCATAGCTGATTGTTGGCGGAATCGTCAGATCGTATAATTCACCAACATTCATTTCAGCCAATGGACGCTGAAGTAAATAACCACCATTCTTGCCAACTGAACCCTCAATATATCCTTGCTTGTGCAGCACAGATAAAATATTGCGAATCATGACCGGATTAAGCTGCAACGATTTAGCCAGTTCGGCGCTCGTGATTTTCCGTGGACTATTCTCATCAAGGTATAGCAAGCTGTGGACGGCCACAGAAAAATCGAGTTTCATAAGCGCCTCTTTCTAAAAATCATGATTCTTTGATCACATGTTCAATCATCATCAACTGCGATTGAATCGCGTTAATGACTGGACTCACAGGCCCATTTGAGATGAGCACTAAATGATGCATCGCGCGCGACGCGATTGTGTAAAGTGCCCCGATGGCTGAGTCATCTGGATAATTTTGCTGGGAAACATCATAGGCAATGACACTATCGAATTCCAAGCCCTTAGCTAAGTAAACCGGTAGGACGACCACGCCGCTGGGCAAGGTGCGATCGGTGTCATTGAGTAAGGTGACATTGACATGACCATGCAGTTCGCGATAGACGGTCCGGGCGGCGGCAAGATCCTTCGTTAAGACAGCGACGGTACCAGATTGAGCCGTCTCACGCTGCGCAAGCTGCCGAGTTACTGCCAAGGTATCCGTTTCATTATACCGCATAAAAATGCGTGGGAGGTCACCTGGTCGGTTAAAGGCTTGAATTTGATCACCATTTGGTAATAAGCCCTTGGCAAATTCCGTGATTGGCTTAGTCGAGCGATAACTGCGATTCAGCGTGATTAAGTTAGGGTGTTTAGCCGAAAAAGCACTGGCAAGGTGATTCAACAAGTCGGTTGGTGTTTGTAGGCGATTAAACAAGGCTTGCTCGCTGTCACCAAGCAAGGTGAATTTTGCTTTCGGAAAGGCATGCTTGAAATAACACATTTGTGCCAATGAATAATCTTGCATTTCGTCAATGAATAGATAGGCAATGCTACGATTTTGGCCGCCGCCGGTAATGAGATCCCGGATGAATAGTAATGGGACAGCATCTACTAATCCGAGCCGGTGATATTCAATGCCGGTGTCAAAATCCTGTTCATGCATTGCCCAATGTTCGGCATTGACAGCTTGGGGATGAATTTGTTGAAGGAAGTGATCATATTGACGATAGATATCTAAGAAGTAGTTGTTAAATAACGCATCATAGATCGGTTCAAATCGACGTCGAACAATCAGGCGAGCCGCATACTTTAATTCTGCATCGACATTTTTAAAGGTGCCTAGCCGGTTGCCAAGTAGATTGTGATAGTGTTCGGTGTCCAAATCATCTAATGCTTCGTTAACCCAATCGGCCTTGGCCTCATGACGAATACGAGCTTTTAATTGTTTGATCAGTGCATTCTTTGTAGCCAAAAATTTAGCGGGTGTCCGCATGGTGTCCGGCTGACTAGCGTAAATAGCGGCGATGGTCTCCTTCGTGAAAAAGAGGCGCCCGTCTAACAAGATATCGTTAAAGCGTAGTTCTGCTGGCGTTAAATTTTGACAATAGGTCGACAGGTCATTGACAGAAGTGGGGCTTTCTAAGTAATCGCGGACGTCGGTAAATAGCGCATTGGTTTTGGCTGCGTCAGCTTCGTAACGCTCAAATAAAGTTTCAACATTTAGACCTTGAAGCCGCTGGGTCAAAAAATCAGCTAGCGTGACTTGGCGCATGTTGCGTTCGCCAAGACTCGGCAAAACTTCTGAGATGTAGTGACTGAACAACCGATTTGGCGAAAAGAGGACCATCTGATCTGCTTGTAAGGCATGCTCTGTGGCTGTACGACTATGATACAACAGATAGGCAATGCGTTGGAGAATTGCAGAAGTCTTGCCTGATCCGGCCACACCTTGGACAACGAGTAAGTCTGAGGTAGTGTCGCGAATGATATCATTTTGTTCTTTTTGAATGGTTGCCACGATGTTTTGCATGACCGCATCGTTTTGCTGGCCAAGCACGGTCTGTAGCATTTCATCACCAACAGTCTCATTGGTATCAAACATGTTGATAATTTGGCCGTCTTTAATGGTGAATTGGCGTTTTTTAGTTAGTTCTGTGGTCTGGCGACCGGCTGGTGTCGTGTAGTCGACCGAGCCTAACGTACCGTTGTAGTAGATACTGGCGATGGGAGCCCGCCAATCATAGATGAGGAAGTTTTGATTAGCATCAGTCAAGGAAAAGGTGCCGATATAGAGTGTATCCGGATGATCCTCATCGACATCTTGAATATCGATGCGGCCAAAGTACGCTGACTTGTGGAGTTGATCAAGTTGATCTAGCTGTTGGCCAATGGTCGCCTCATTAGTTACTGCTAGGTAAACCAATTGACGCTGCTGCTGCAGTTGCGCGTTGGTTTCCATCGCATCATCAATTTCAAACGTGTTGACCGAAGCATTATCCGCATAGTTTTTCTGCACGGCGCTGGTTTCTTCGTGGGCACGGGTGAGTTGTTGTTGCCCGTCTTTTTGTTGACGTGTGATTTCGGTCATCACCTGATCAAGTCGTTGTTGTTCTTGTTGCTGTTCCTTGTTATTCAAGTTGATGCCTCCAGGTACCGTTATGTCAGTCGCAGCATTAATAAACTTTGACCATCTTAGCCGGCAAAAACGGCGCTGTCAATCATGGTGAATTACTGTTTTAAATCGCTAGCTAATGCGCTTTGACAGCTCTTTTAAAAGCCGGTATACTTAATAGATACAAGTTGTGTGAAACAATCAGCATCGTAGTGAAGTAGCGACCGTAAAACAGCAAGGCTGAGATGGTGAGAGTCAGCTAAGGTGACGAAGTGGGCTAGGATGTCGTTTTCATCGAAAATAAATTTTAAGTGGGATCGTCAGCGATCCAATTTAGGTGGCACCGCGGGTAACCGTCCTATGATGACCTTCTTTTCGTGTGAGAAGCGGTCATGATAGGGCGGTTTTATTTTAGCGAGGCCAGTCATTGAGGAGGCCAATTAGATGGCAGAGACAAAAAAGGTAATTTTAACAGGTGATCGTCCAACCGGGAAGTTACATATCGGACACTATGTTGGTTCATTGCGTAATCGGGTGGCCATGCAAAACTCCGGCGAATATAACACGTTTATTATGATCGCCGATATGCAAGCATTAACTGATAATGCACGTGACCCAGAAAAAATTCGGCGCAGCTTGACGGAAGTTACGTTAGACTATTTAGCCGTTGGGATTGATCCCAAGGAATCTACAATTTTGGTGCAGTCTCAGATTCCAGCGTTAAATGAACTGACGATGATTTATTTGAACTTAGTGACATTGGCGAGATTGGAACGAAATCCCACCGTGAAGTCAGAGATTGCTCAAAAAGGATTTGGCCAAAGTATTCCGGCTGGCTTTTTAACTTATCCGGTCAGTCAAGCTGCCGATATTACCGCCTTCAAAGCGACCACAGTGCCGGTTGGTGATGATCAAGAACCCATGTTGGAACAGACTCGTGAAATCGTCCGGGCGTTTAATAGCGCCTATAATGCGGATGTGTTGGTTGAACCAACTGGCGTCTTTCCACCTAAGGGCGAGGGGCGAATTCCCGGATTAGATGGCAATGCTAAAATGAGTAAATCGCTGAATAATGCGATTTACCTAGCGGACGATGCAGACACGGTGACACAAAAAGTGATGTCGATGTATACCGACCCACAACACATCAAGGTCAGTGATCCAGGTCATGTTGAAGGCAACACGGTCTTCACCTATTTAGATATCTTTGATCCTGATCAGGCGCACGTTGCAGAACTAAAAGCGCAGTATCAGGCCGGGGGTCTGGGAGACGTTAAAATAAAGCGTTACCTAAATGAAGTTTTAGAAGCAACCCTAGCCCCAATTCGTCAACGCCGGGCCGAGTACGCTGCCAATCTTGATTATGTGTACGATGTCCTAGCACAAGGATCAGCCCGGGCTAACGAAGTGGCTAATCAAACGCTGACTGAAGTGCGTGACGCAATGGGGATTAATTATTTTACGCAACGTAAGTAAGAATCGCGATGCGTTGAAGATGAGGCGAAGGTGCATGGAAAATTTAGCGATTGTCGATTTGGGTTCGAATTCTGTTCGCATGGGGATCACCCAAATCGAAAATGACGGGACATTTAAAGAAGTTAAGCGGGTTAAAGAGGACACCCGTATTTCAGAAGGCATGGGTGTCGAAAAAAAGTTGACGAAAGTGGCGATGGATCGAACCATTAAAGCCCTCATTAGTTTCAAAAAGTTATATGCTGAGCTGCCGAATCTGACGGTGCGGGCCATTACAACGGCGGCAGTGCGGCAAGCGGTTAACCAAGCCGAATTTCTTAGTCGGGTTCAAAAAGAGGTTGGTCTAAAATTGCAGGTATTATCTGGTGATGACGAAGCCTATTACGACTTTTTAGGTGCCGTCAATGCATTGCCACTGGATGATTGCATTATTTTAGATACCGGTGGTGCCAGTTGTGAACTAATTCATGTCGCTAAGCGCAAAGCCAAGAATTTGATCAGTGTGCCGTTTGGTGCTGTTAATTTATCTGAACAATTTCATTTTGAAAACATTATTACCGCTGGTAACCTCTTCTCTGGACAAGTCTTTGTGCGTAAACGTTTGCAAGATATTTGGTGGCTCAATGATGCCATGCATTTACCAATTGTCTTGCTTGGTGGCGCCAATCGTACGTTAGCCCGCATTAACCGTAAAGCGCAAAAGATGGTGCGTGTCGAAGACATTCATGGCTACCGCTTAAAAACTGAGACCGTCTTTGATACGTTTGACCGGTTAATTTCCAAAGATAATTCACAACGACAAGCGATCGATGGCCTTGAATATGATCGAGCAGATATTATCGTTGGTGGGATGTTACCGCTCGTTGAGTTGTTGCAATTATTGGATTCAGACCGAGTGATTTTCTCGGAAAGTGGCGTGCGCGAGGGCATTGTGTCCGAATACGTCAGTCAACATCCTAAATATCAAGTTCATCCTTAATTTTGACTGGTAAAGAATGGAGGCCTTGTGGTGGACCAAGAAGAACGCGCGTTTCGTTTCTTAACCCCCGCCCAGCGACGGCAACGCATTGCGCAGCAGCGAGCGCTGAGTGCTAATCAAGTTGCCATTGTCAAGCACAATGCTACCGATGCTGAAGCGCTTTTAACCGAAAACTATCTGACAACTTACCGACTTCCAGAAGGAGTTGCCGTTAATTTGCTGATGAATCAGCGGACCTATCAGGTACCCATGGTAACTGAAGAACCGTCTGTTGTTGCCGCAGCGAGCTATGGTGGTTTGATGACGACGGACAGCGGTGGTTTGATCGCACAGACTTTAGGTCAAGCACTGACTGGACAAATTTTGTTTGAAGACATTAACTTTGAACAATTACGGACGCTGGTGGACGCTAATGAAGATGAGTTAAAGCGCCGATCATTGGCTGGACATCCGAGTCTAACCGATCATGGTGGTCAGATTAAGACGTTGGTCGTTCGTGATCTAGCAGATGGCTTTGCTAGTGTAGATTTGACGGTGGACACCGGTGCTGCCATGGGAGCCAACACGATGAATGACCTCTTAAATGCTTTGGGTGAGCAATTAGCTCAACATTTGGGGCATCAACCATTGACAGCAATTTTAACTAATGATGGTCAGGCCAGCCTCGTCAAGGTTACCACGCAGGTGTCGTTCGCCCGTTTAGCTAAGGGGGATGCCGCGACTGGGGCTGGGGTGGCTCAAAGAATTGTTAGCTTGAGCGAACTGGCTCAACGTGATGTCAGTCGGGCGGTGACCCACAACAAAGGGATTATGAACGGCATTGATGCCTTTGTTGTCGCAACTGGCAATGACTGGCGCGCGGTGGAGGCCAGTGCACACGCTTACGCGGTGAAAGCAGGCCAGTACCGTGGCTTGGCGACTTGGCAATTGGGCGAAAATAGATTGCTGGGTGAGCTTACGATGCCGATGCATCTCGGATTGGTCGGCGGGGCGACCGCATCGTTACCGTTGGCGAAAATCAATCATCAAATTGCTGGCGTTCAGACGGTTACCGAATTGAATCAATTGGCGGTTGCACTGGGTCTCGTCCAAAATTTAGCTGCATTACGGGCCTTAGTGTCCGAAGGCATCCAACCTGGTCATATGGCATTGCAATATCGGAATCTAGCGTTGGCTGCTGGTGCGACGCCAACACAAGTGGTTAAATTAGTGCCCCAATTAACGGCACTAACGCGACCATCACTTGAAGACGCCAAACGACTATTGGCAGAATTATTAAACGACTCAAAATAGGGAGGCAATATGGCAGAAATTAAATTAATTCCCACAGTACAAGCGTTGTTAGATCAGGTCAATGACCTATTTCCTGGTACCGTGATGGTTCAATTTGGTGATCAACACGCCGGTTATGTACGCGACGACCAGGTCGAACAACGACTGTTAAAAGACCGATTATTAATCTGGGTTGATGATATTACGGCGCCCCAATATTCGGCGGCCCATGAATTAAGCCATCTGTTGATGCTCTTACAAGGTTTCCCACAAATCTACTTCAATCTGACATTTGGTGATGATGAACTAGATACGCAATTAATGGCGATGTCGACGCAACTTTTCAACATTGCCAATCATCTCGTTATTTTTCCGGCACTGGCGGGCCATGGATTGATTGATGAGACGATTAAAAGTCAATACTACGATGGTATTTTTGCGACGATCCAGCCAGAAACTGGACAACAAGATGATGCACAAAATGCCCTACGATTATTAGTGATGTTAGATGCTTTGGTCTTTTTTGGTGATGAAATTGAACGTCATCGGACAGAGTTAACGACGAATTTTCCAATGACCTTTGCAGCCGCAGAAAAATTATATACGGGAATGATTGAGAAGACAGCCGATACTCCCTTTGGGATGCGACGGACCATTGTGAAATTATTTAAGGCATTTGACGAACAACTGCAGGCCTGGCAATTACCCCCGTTGAATAGTACCGCTTTTACCACCATTTCAAGTGTTTTCAGTGAGCGTCAATTGCGCTTGAACCTGCGTCAGTTGTTTGAAATTTTCCACTCTGATTTGAAGAACCCGCAAACCGGCGAACGCGCGTATGTCGGACTCAACCGATCTGATCGGCAAAACTCATTTGTGTTGGCAATTCCGGAGGCAGCCCAAGCAGATACGGCTAGCTATTTTAAACAACTGTATGATATGCCGGTCAAAGACTTCTTTGACGCACAAAAAATTGCTTATATCATTCGGTGAGTCGGCACCTAGGCGATGCGAAGCAACACGAAAGGAGTTTGGCATGGCAGTTGATTATCAAGCATTATTCGATCAAGCCCAACATGTGACGTTCATGACGGGCGCTGGGGTCTCTACAGCCTCAGGAATTCCTGATTATCGTTCAAAGGCTGGACTTTATTCGTCAAAATTTCATGGCCTACCACCAGAAACATTGTTGAGTCACGAGCTATTTGAACGACAAACCGAGCTATTTTATGACTTTGTTAAAGAGAATATGTATTTTCCCGACGCTCAGCCAAATGTGATTCATGAGAAAATTGCGGCCTTATGTCGTACGGGTCGAGCTTCATTGATCACACAAAACATTGACAACCTAGATCGTCGTGCCGGTAATGATACCGTCGTGGAATTCCACGGGAATTTATTTCGTTGCTATTGCACTTTAGATGGCGAGCCAGTAGCTTGGCAAGCGTATTTGCAGTCGATGTATCATCAAGTAGATCACGGGGTCATTCGGCCTGATATCGTCTTATACGGCGAAGGAATCAATGATGCTGTTTTAAAACAAGCTGTCCAGGCGGTGGCGGCAGCTGATCTATTAGTTATCGTTGGCACCTCATTCAAGGTCTATCCGTTCGCCGGACTAATCAGTTACCGCCGACCAGAGACAAAGGTATTAGTGGCCAATAACGAGCCAATTTCAGCTGGGGATGTCACCGCCCAAATCACTGGTGAAGCGCGGGAGTTCTTTACTAAATTGAAAGTTGATTAACGGCAAATGTTGGTGTTTGTCAATGACATTTTCTTTTTAGTGAGGTCATGGACGTTGCGTCGTATTGATTGCGTTTTTCATGAGATTTTTTTACAATTAACTTAGTTAAAAATAGGAAGGCAGGTGGTCGGCTTGGCTCGCGAGGATATTTTTGCTCGACTTGGTAATTTACTAGCACAGATGCGGTGGATGAATCGCTTTCAACTGATTTTTGATTTTCTAATGTTTTATGGTGCTTGGCAGGTCTTTTTTGGCGCGCAGCCGGCCATGATGTTCGGCGTGGCCATGAGTCGCACGAATGCCGGGGTTGTCACGATGCTCTTTGCGCTGATTAGCTGGTCGTTTTCCGGCATTCGCGGTAATTATCGACGGCAAGGGCGGGCCCTGATTAGTCATTTGAAGGGCATGCGGTTATCTGATGAAGAAACAGCGGTTGTGCGTCAATTTAAGTAGCACATTACGCGATTAGTCTAAAACTGAGAATTGTGATTGGCAGCTTGCGACGCAACGTAAGCTGCCATTTTGCGCTTTTAACGGTCGTTGACTTGAGGTGGATAACCGCAAGAATTCGGCTAGTTACGCCTGAGGTTGCTGTTTGGAGGAGACATAATGATTTCGATTGGTTTATCAACATGGACAAGGCATCCACATCTGATCCACGATGAACAGCGAGAAGTACGGTTTGACGAATATGCAGGCGTCTTTCCGTTGGTAGAATTAGATACGTCTTTTTATGGCATTCCTAGCCCGTCTGCGATTAAAAAATGGATTCGTCAGGCGCCGGATGGGTTTAAGTATATTTTGAAAGCCCACTCAACCATGACGCATCACGATGACGGTCACACGCCAGTTTCAGAAGGTGAGCGAATGGCGACGTTCAAGGCCTTTAAAACGGCGATTAAGCCGCTAGTGGTTAGTGAACAATTAGCGATGGTGTTATTCCAATTTCCACCGTTCTTCACCCGTACGCTCGAACATATTCGATACTTGCGGGAGGTGCGGATCCAAATGGCTGATTTGCCAGTTGGTGTTGAATTTCGAGACCCGAGTTGGTATGAAGGTGGGTTGAGCGAAGATGTTTTCAATTATTTAAAATCACTCGACCTAACCTACGTGATTGCGGACGAGCCGTTCGATGGGAATGCTGGCGTTCCCTTTACGCCAATTGTGACCACGCCAACTGCTGCTTATTTTCGCCTTCATGGGCAAAATCGGCGGGGGTGGCTGCAACGGGAAGGAAGTTGGGAGCACGAGCGGACCAACTACCATTATTCGACAAAAGAAATTCAAGCACTTGGGCAAGCAATTAGCACTGTTGCCAAGCAGGTTGAACAAACTTATGTCATCTTCAATAATAATGGTCACCGAGATGCCGCTGCTAACGCGGAGATGTTGCGTGATGAATTAGGCCTACATTTTACCGGATTAGGGCCAACCCAAATTGAATTGTTTTAGGCAAATACGCTTAGCGACAGCTGTTTTAGTTCACACCGAGTGATCTTTGTCAGACGGTGCAGAATCGACGCCACCACCTAGCCCACAGAAACTAATTGGTCAAAAATCGTCAGTTTGCTTCTGCCTGTTAAGATTTGGCGTCACCTAGGCTACTTCGTACTGAGTGATAGTATGGTATACTGACTGTTAATTATTCGGGAACCACGTGGTTTCATCGAGTCAAAGGAGCGATTGTTTCATGGCAGAAAAAAAGCCAACTTATTACATTACAACCCCAATTTATTATCCTTCGGGAAAGCTACATATTGGTAACTCGTATACCACGATTGCCGTTGATGCTGAGGCACGTTATCGTCGATTAATGGGTAATGATGTCTTTTTCTTAACGGGAACGGATGAGCATGGTCAAAAAATCGAAGAAAAAGCTGAATCACTAGGCTTAGAACCGAAAACCTATGTTGATCAGATGGCAACGCAAATTAAAGACCTTTGGAAATTGCTAGAGGTTAGTAACGACAAATTTATTCGCACGACGGATAAGGATCATGAAGCAGCGGTACAAGCAATTTTTGAGCAACTCTTAGCCCAAGGAGACATTTACAAAGGGCGTTACGAGGGTTGGTACTCGGTTGATGATGAGGAATTCTTTACTGAATCCCAGTTAGCTGAAGTTTTTCATGACGAGCAAGGCAATGTGACTGGTGGAAAGGCGCCATCTGGTCATGAGGTCGTCTGGACAGATGAAGAATCTTACTTCTTCAAGATGAGCAAGTATGCAGATTGGTTGTTAAACTATTACAAGACTCATCCTGACTTCTTGATCCCCAACGCCCGGATGAATGAAATGATTAAGAACTTTCTTGAGCCAGGGTTAGAGGATTTGTCGGTTTCGCGGACGAGTTACAAATGGGGTGTGCCGGTTAAATCTGATCCGCGTCATGTGATTTACGTCTGGATTGACGCGCTATCTAACTATATTACGGCACTAGGATACGATGGCAAAGACACGACTAACTTCGAAAAGTTTTGGCCTGCTAACGTCCAAGTGGTCGGTAAAGAGATCGTCCGTTTTCATGCGATTTATTGGCCGATTATGTTACACGCGTTGGGTTTACCATTGCCGGAACATATCGTGGGTCATGGTTGGCTGTTGATGAAAAATGGCAAGATGAGTAAATCAAAGGGTAACGTCATCTATCCAGAAACGCTGGTGGAACGCTATGGCCTTGATGCCTTACGTTATTACTTGTTAAAAGCGATGCCATTTGGTAATGACGGCCTATTTACGCCGGAGGATTTTGTCGACAAGGTTAATTATGATCTGGCTAACGATCTTGGTAACTTGTTAAACCGAACAGTTGCAATGGTTAACAAGTATTTCAAGGGTACTGTGCCAACGTTTGAAAGTGGCGTTAATGGACCAGATATGGATCTTGAACAAACGGCCGCTGATACGATCAGTCGTTATCATGAGTTAATGGCTTCGCTGCATTATGCTGATGCGCTCAGTGCTATTTGGCGACTAGTGGCACGGACCAATAAATATATTGATGAAACCGAACCCTGGGTACTAGCCAAGGGTGAAAAGGCCGGCGATGATCGGCGCTTGGCGGCAGCAATGAGCCATTTAGTGGCTAGCTTACGAGTGATTGCGCTACTGTTACAGCCAATTATGACGCATGCACCGAAAGCCATTTTGGGCCAGCTTGGGTTATCGACCGAACCAGAAGATATGCAGATTCAACAATTATCGATGGCCGACTTACCAAAAGAAGCACAGGTCGTGGCTAAGGGAACCCCGATTTTCCCACGGTTAGATGCCAAAGCCGAAATCGACTTTATTCAAGCACAAATGACGCAAACCGATAAGCAGAAGGGGCGGGCCGCAATGGCTGCAGCCGCCGATTCTCAATGGGAGCCAGAAAATGTGACACTTGATTTAACGAAGCCGACCATTAAATTTGAAGATTTTGATCAAGTTGAGATCAAGGTCGCGCAAATTGTTGAGGTTAAGCCTGTTGAAGGCGCCGATAAGTTGTTGCAATTTAGACTAGATGCCGGTGATCAACAAAATCGGCAAATCTTGTCGGGCATTCATGAATGGTATCCGGATTATGAAAAGCTGACGGGCAAAAAAGTCTTAGCGGTGACTAATTTGAAGCCCCGTAAAATGCGCGGCCAGATTAGTCAAGGCATGTTGTTATCAACCGAACACGAGGGCCAAGTAACATTGGTTATTGTTCCAGATGAGCTCAATAACGGGGATGTTCTAGGCTAAACACAAGATTCTGATCGAACAACTTAGAGGGATTTATGGAAATTTTTGATTCACATACCCATTTAAATGACGATGCGTTTTACGAGAATGCCGCTGAATTTAATCAGCACGCGAAAGCGGTTGGCGTTGAGCGAATGATGAATGTCGGTTCAGATGCCGTGTTGAATGAACGTGGTATTGAACTTGCCCACCGCTACGAGACGATGTGGGCGGCAGTGGGATGGCATCCGGAAATGGCCGATCAATACACGAATGCCGCGGAAGCAACGTTAATTGGGCAGTTACAAGATGACCGGGTGCGCGCGTTAGGGGAGATTGGCCTTGATTACCATGTGGATCAGCTTGACCAACACATTGAGGATCAAAAACGAATTTTTGCGCGACAAGTCGCGATTGCTAAAGAACTTCAGTTGCCAGTCATCATTCATAACCGTGATGCATTTGCGGATACCTATGCGATCTTAAAAGCGGCTGACATTCGTGATATTGGCGGGGTCATGCACAGTTTCAATGGCGATCCGGAATGGCTCAAACGCTTTTTAGATTTAGGCATGCATATTTCTTATTCAGGAGTGGCCAGTTTTAAGAACGCGCATGAAGTGCACGAATCAGTCAAAGTGACGCCACTTGAGGTCATGATGGTTGAAACGGATGCGCCATACTTGACTCCAGCACCACATCGCGGTGAACAAAATGAGCCAGCCCGAATTGTCGACACAGTCAACGCAATTGCGCAATTGCGTGATGTTGATCCACTAAGCATTGCCGCGGCAACTTATGACAATGCCAATGACTTTTTTAGGATTGAAGATTGATGACGAAGTTAAAAGAAGTCCTTGTCGTTGAAGGCAAGGATGATACGAAACGAATTTTACAGGCGGTTGAAGTGGATACGTTTGAGACAAATGGATCCGCGTTAAGTCAAACGATGTTAGCTCAGTTAAAACAATTGCAAGCAACGCGGGGCATTATCGTGATGACGGATCCGGATTTTAATGGTGAGCGTTTACGCAAGCTCATTAGTCGAGCGGTTCCAGAAGCCAAGCACGCGTTTATTACTCGTAAACAGGGCGTACCAGAAAACGCTGGCGGCAGCTTAGGAATTGAACATGCCGATCCAGCAGTTATTAAAGCGGCCTTGTCACACGTTGCCACTGGTACCGATCACTTTGAAGCCGTTATTTTTCAAAGCGATCTACTGGCTGCTCATTTAATTGGGGATCAAACTTCCCGACAGCGGCGGGAACGGTTGGGTGAGTTGCTTAACTTAGGGTATGTGAATGGAAAGCAGTTGTTAAAACGACTCCAGCTATTTCAAATTCCTCGTGCAGATTTTCTCGAGGCAGTGGCACAACTTGATCAAGAACTAGAAGGGAATCAGCATGAGCGATAGACAAAAACGACCTGACATTGCGACACCGCTGCGAACGCGTGCAATCATGAATACTTACGGCATCGCGGTCAAAAAGAGCCTTGGACAAAACTTTTTGTCGGATCCCAATATCTTAACCAAGATCGTTGATGCGGCTGAGGTAACAGAAGCAGATGATGTTATTGAGGTAGGACCAGGCATTGGCGCATTAACCGAGCAACTTGCACGGCGGGCCAATCGTGTTTTAGCGTTTGAATTAGACCAGCAGCTGTTGCCGGTATTGGCTGACACACTGGCACCTTATCCGAACGTCACCATTGTGAATGCAGATATTCTAAAGGTTGATTTGGCGGCGGCGATTGCTGAACATTTGCCGGACTCCACATCGGTTAAGGTGGTGGCAAATTTGCCATACTATATCACCACCCCAATTCTGATGGGACTCATGAATGCCTCCGTTGACTTTGCGACGATTGTTGTCATGATGCAAAAAGAAGTCGCTGAACGGTTGAGCGCGGTACCAGGTACCAAGGCCTATGGGGCATTGACCTTGGCGGTGGATTATCGGATGCAAGCGAACTTAGCCTTTACCGTTTCGCGAACGGCCTTTATTCCGCAACCTAATGTTGATTCAGCGATCGTTAAGTTGACACCGCGTGCACCATTAGCCGAATTATCATTTGATGAGGCGGCCTTGTTTCGTTTGATTAAGGGATGTTTTGCTCATCGACGAAAGAGTTTATGGAATAATTTGCAAAGCCTATTTGGTAAAGCGCCAGCGACCAAAGCGGCCATGGCTGAGACACTGGCCGCTTTGGGGTTAGAGCCTAGTATTAGGGCAGAGCGACTGTCATTGGCGGGGTTTATTGCATTAGCCAATGGGTTACATGAACACGACGTTTTTTAAGATGGTGGTCGGTCTCATCCAGGTCTGGCTCACGCTCTTTCTTTAAACGCGCTTGCCAGACCTGAGTCCTGTGCCCAACCAACAACCACAACCGGGCAGAGGGAGCCCAGTTGTGATTGTCCGTTGGTGCTCGGTCTCACCCCGGTCTGGCTCACGCTCTGATACAATTGTAATTTTTGCTTGACCATGCTATACTATTGTGCATGTGAGGTGAATTGCATGCCAGCAACATTACAAAGTATCAAGTCTAAGTTGGACGCCAAATTAGGCCAAAAGCTGATGGTCGTCGCTCAGGCGGGTCGCAAAAAGGTGACTAAGCGTCGCGGCACTCTGCGGGAAACGTATCCGGCTGTTTTTGTGGTTGACCTCGATCAGGAGGAGAACTCATTCGAACGAGTCTCTTACAGTTACACAGATGTGTTAACTAAAAATATTGAAATCGCTTTTGATGAACAGTAATCATCACGGCGAACTCACGCATGAAGCACTTTCCCTAGTGGAAGGTGTTTTTTGTTTGGGGTAAAATAGAAAAAATAACAATTCGGTTAACTGGGGGTGACACCACGGAGATTTTGGAAAAGGCGCCTGCCAAACTTAACTTATTACTCGATACGCCGTTTCATCACGCGGATGGTAGTGAAGAGTGGGATATGGTCCTCACTTCGGTTGACCTAGCAGATTTAGTGACAATTAAAACTTTAGGTCGCAATGGACGAATTAAGGTCATGACAGATACTGGTTTTCTGCCTAATGATCGACGGAATTTAGCCTATCAAGCTGCAGCATTACTGGCCAATGTTTATCACAAAAAAGAAGCGGTGAACATCACGATTGAAAAGCATATTCCTGTAGCTGCGGGAATGGGTGGTGGTTCTGCCGATGCGGCCGCAGTATTACGAGGGCTTAATCGATTGTGGTCGTTGAATTTAACGCCGGCGAAATTGTGTGAACTAGGTTTGAAAATTGACGCGGATGTTCCATACTGTGTTTGGAGCCAGACCGCTCATGTAACGGGGCGTGGTGAACAGGTGGAACCGTTACCGGAACTGCCGCCAATGTGGTTAGTGATTGCTAAGCCACAAACGAGTGTTTCAACACCTTCAATTTTGCGCCAAATTAATTACGGTCGATTAGAACACGCCTCGACGCCGCAATTGCTGGCTGCGATTCATGCTGGCGACTACGATGGCATTTGTCAGGCGACGGCAAATGTTTTAACACCAATTACGGCGCGGCGCTATCCGGTGGTCCAACGGCTTAAAACACAAATGTTGCGCTTTGGTGCTGATGCGGCAGAAATGACTGGCACCGGCCCAACGGTCTATGGAATTTGTCGCAAACGATCCCGGGCGCAGCGGGTGGCTAACGGATTGGCCGGTTTTTGTCGCGAGGTTTATGTGGTGCGACCAATCCGATTGGGCACAGCAGTGCAATTGAGTGAGACCCCTTGTTCAACGGAGGATTAACCAATGAATAACGTCAGACAATTAATCAAACGAACCGCGTTGGTTGGTCTCGGTAGTTATGCAACTTTAGTCGGTGCTGGCTATGGCGTCTTCTACTTAGCCATGAATTGGTCAGCTAAGCAAAAGCGAGCAGGGATTACTGCTTCCTTAAAAGAAAATACTCTTGACGAGAATCAGTGGTATCTAAATCAGCAACGACAAGCGTGGTCGATCGAGACGCCTGATGGACTGACATTACGCGCGACATTTATTGTTGGTTATCAACCATCTCACGGGGTGGTCATTTTAGCGCATGGCTTACATCATGCCCGCGAACAGATGGATTCCTTGGGCCAGATTGATGATTGAGCAAGGTTTCAGTGTGCTGATGCCAGATGCGCGCGCTCATGGACGCAGCGATGGGAACGTGATTGGTTACGGTTGGTTAGACCGGAAAGATTATCAACAATGGATTAATACGGTAATTGAACGATGTGGATCAGCCGTGCCAATTGTGTTATTAGGAATTAGCATGGGCGCAACAACGGTCATGGCGACTAGCGGTCAAGCATTACCTAAAAACGTCAAAGCAATCATTGAGGATAGTGGTTACCGGTCGGTCTTTCAAGAAGGCAAGTTTCGACTTTGGCATAAATATCATGTGCCCAGCACGGCGTTAATGCCGATTGCCAATTCGTTTGCTAAACACCTAGCTGGTTATGCCTTTCGTGAAGGTAATATTTTGGCACAAGTTAGTCAAAATCGCTTACCGATACTAATGATTCATGGTGGTCAGGATCAAACCGTTCCAGTGCAGGATGCTTATGCATTATATGATGCGGCCAATGATCCTAAGCAACTGATGATTGATGAACAAGCGCCGCATATTCGCGCCATTCGCACCCATCCAGACCGTTATCGTCGAACAGTGATCGCCTTTTTAACACGATCGCTGGATCATTAAACCAGAATTGGATATCAAAAATAACGAGGTCGTCAATGACTGTCTACATTTGAACAGTCGTTGACGGCCTCGTTTTGGCCTATTTGATGGTGTGAGTAGCGCTGTCTGGGTGAATGATGGACAGTTCATGATGGAATTTATCCAACAGTGTTTGGTTGGCTGTCGGTTCAGGGTTCACCCGTTGGTTAGCCAGGGGTTGAACGGTGAGTCCGTCGGCAGTTAGTTCATATTGGCGAGTGGCGATATGCTTAACGAATTCATAATCATGTGAAATAAATAAAATAGTGCCAGGGTAATCGGCTAGAAAATTTTCTAGGGCGGTTAAGGTCGGCAGATCCAAAAAGTTGGTGGGTTCGTCCAATAACAGGACATTGGCGTCACTGAGAAGTACGGCCACTAACGCGAGTTTGACACGCTGACCACCGCTTAAGTGTGACGCGACCTGGTCCAACTGACTATCGGTAAAGCCAAACTGAGCTAGAACGGTTTGACAAGTTGCTCGCGGCTGCTCACTATGGGCAACCGCATTTTTCCAAACTGATTTTTTTAAGTCAAGCTGACTCATGTTTTGCGCAAAATAACCAAACTTAACCGCCGAATTGACAGTGATTCCCCGGTCATTGTTCGTTAAAATTGCGCGTAACAATGTGGTCTTGCCAACTTGATTAGGGCCAACTATGCCAACACGTTCGCCTGCTTTTACCGTCAAATTAAGGTTTGTACTTAGCTGGTGTTTAGCGGCATACAAGGTAAAATGTTCAATCACAAGCGGTGTATGACGACCTAATGACGCAAATTGATGAATGCGCAAGGTAACAGTTGGCGTGGAATTTGGCTTTGAAACTGACTCAAACGTGGCTCGAGCTTGCAAACGACTGGCCGTTTTGCTGAGTTTACCTTGATTGTTTCTCAAAATTGATTTTAAGTCTTTGAGTTCATTTTTGCTGTGTTTATGCGGATTGGGTTTGATAACACGGGCGGCTTTTTGTTCACGATGTTCAGCTGCCTTGGCGAGGCGCCGTTGTTGCCGTTGCTGTGCTTGATAGGCGGCCTGTTGATGTTGGCGCCGGGCAGTCTGATTGGCTTGAAAGGCAGCATAGTTTCCAGCAAAGGTGGTTAGCTGTCGATCGGCTAATGACCAAGTTGTCGTCGTGATGGCATTTAATAGCTGTCGATCATGGGAAACGATGAGGAGCGTTCCTGAATAACGAGTCAGTTGGGCAATAAGCCATTGTCGATTGGTTTGATCTAAATTGGCGGACGGCTCATCTAGGATTAAGAAAGTCGGTTGATCACGAAAGGCGGCAATTAAAGCTTGTTTGACTTGCTCACCGCCGCTTTTCACTGAAAGGTCATGTAGCTGTGTCACAATCGTTGGTGTCACGCGGCGATCGACATGGCCAGCTTGGGGAGCTAAGGAGCCTGTCAGGACGTCAAGTAGTGTCGTTTTTCCGACACCGTTAGCACCGATCAAACCAATATGATCACCGGGATTAATGACTAATTGGTCGACAGTCAATAGTTCGCGTTGACGCGAGATTTGTAACTTAGTTGCTTGTAAAATGAACATTAAATCAACTCCTTTAATGACAGCTGCGGGTTGATTGAAGCTCATGAAAAAGGGTACACAAAAAGACGTCCCCACGCTAAAGCCTCAATCACCCAAAAAACAAACATGAACGGTCGCGTCGCTCTAAATTAGCGTACTCGACTTGCCAGTATTTGTTTTTTTATGACGACAGGCTTAATTGCGCATTGGCGGACGTCCTCCTCTTTTAAATCGAAATTTGTTGGCTTAACTGTAACGTGAAAGCTAAATGTCGTCAATCTTTTTTAACAGAGCGTGAGCCAGACCGGGTGAGGCCGAGCAACAACGGACAATCGTAATTGGGCGGTCTTGGCCCAGTTGCGGTTGTTGGTTGTGCACAGGGCTCAGGTCTGGTGAGCACGTTTGCGCCAGAAAGTGATCCCGTCTTGACTAGCCGGGCTTCGGATTGCATGTGAGGTCTTCTGGTCGACAACAAAACGTTCACTGGCTAATGTCGCCATGTTAGACCTTTACTGATTGATGAGGGCTCAAACTGAAATCCAGTTAATTTCTTAATTGCATTCACGATTGAGATTCGCTACACTATTAAACTGTAATCATTACTTTTTAAATTTGAATGTTAATCCGATACTTGGCCAATGATCAAGGATAACGGTTAACTAAAAAGAGGCGATTGAGTGACATCAGTGGAAAATAATGCCGCGTCTCTGCTATCTGTTGAGGATCTAGCGATGACGTTTCCGAACAAGGCAGTTTTTAAAAATTTGTCGTTTACGCTCCATCAAGGAGAATTCCTGAGTATTTTAGGTGAGAATGGCGTCGGGAAGACAACCCTGATTCGAATTTTATTGCATCAATTGCGACAAACCAGCGGCTCAGTGATTTGGCATCCAAACCGAGCAAGTGTGACAATTGGATACGTGCCGCAATTTCGCAATATTGATGCGGAATATCCACTAACGGTTCGTGATTTTGTTGGTCTAGCGCTAGATCATAATTGGCGGCCTTGGTGGCGTCATGCCGAGAAACAGCGGATAAACGAAACCATAGCCACCACCGATTTAACGCGCATTGCGCGGACGCCACTGGGAAAAGTTTCTGGTGGTGAATTACAAAAAGCCTATCTGGCGCAGGCCCTGATTCGGAAACCACAATTGTTGATTTTAGATGAATCAACAGCCAGTTTAGATAACAATATGAAGTATGAATTGTTGAATCTGGTAAAACGCTACCAGCAAGAAACCCAAGCCGCGGTGCTGTTTGTCACCCACGATATTCCATTAACGAAGACCTTCTCGTCGCATTATTTACTTATGCAAGCCGGGGGGTATCAACTCGGCCAGGTAGCCGATCTGAAGGAATCAGTATTGGAGGCAGCCCATGCTTAATTATCCTTTCATGCAAAATGCATTCGCTGCTGGAACACTGATCGCGCTGGTGAGTGGCTTGGTAGGGGTCTTTGTGGTGGCTCGTAACATGTCGTTTCTGACCCATACGCTATCAGAAATTGGATTTGCTGGAGCCGCATTTGGTTTATTTATCGGCTGGACCCCATTGGCAGGAATGCTATTGTTCACCACAGTCAGTTCAGTGGCGGTTGGTCAATTGAGCGAGAAAGCCTCTCGGCGCGAAGCCTCGATTACGTCCATTTCCGCGTTAGCTATTGGGCTGGGCATTTTGTTTCTAGCGTTATCAAATCAAAATGCCAGTTCAGCAACCAACATCTTATTTGGATCAGTAATTGGAATCAGCCGTGCTTCAGTCGTGCAAGTCGCTATCTTGGCAATCGTTGTGATGATCGTGATTCTAGCTGTCTATCGTTCGCTTAAATTCGATTCGTTTGATGCGATTGGTGCGCGGGTGGCTGGCGTACATGGAACGCTACTTTCGATTCTTTTCTTGGTTGCGTTGGCCTTTTCCGTCAGCGTTGCCGCCCAGATCGTGGGTTCGCTGCTAATCTTTATTCTATTGACCCTTCCGGCTGCGGCTGCTAAATATTTCGTTCATGGCGTTGGTACAATGATCGGCTTGTCCATGATTTTTGCGCTCATTGGTGTGTGGTTAGGATTGGCCTTGAGCTACTGGACGAATTGGCCTGTGTCATTCTTTATTGCGACGATTGAGGTTGTTATTTACTTTATTGGGTTAGGTGTCAATCGGTTAGCTACCCATGATTAATCTTGTTTGCACATCAGAAACTGTCCTCTCATCATGAAAAGGACAGTTTCTTTTGGTTTTAAGTCGATGGTCTAGAAACTGATAGGCCGTTTGCTTTAAAAAGTTTGAGAAACTCGCTACTGGGGTTGAACGGTCAGTTCGGGCTTACGCAAATTTTATCAAGAACAAAGCCGAACGTTGTGCTATTATTAACCAAGGAAAGAACGCTTTTTGTTCGCATAAATTTAGAACGAGGATGAGGTAATTCAACGTGAAAGTTAGACGATCAGATCGCTTAATCGATATGACCCGGTATTTACTGGAACGACCGCGCACTTTGGTGTCGCTGTCTTTTTTTGCTGAGCGCTATGAGTCGGCAAAGTCCTCCATTAGTGAGGATCTCACCATTTTAAAACGGACCTTTCAAGAACGTGGAACTGGTTTGCTAGAAACCTTGCCGGGAGCGGCTGGTGGTGCACGATTTATTCCATATATTTTGAAAGAAGATGCCGAAACTTATATTAATAATTTATGCAAAATGGTGTCTGATTCACATCGGGTAATGCCGGGAGGTTACGTCTATCTCTCTGATTTGCTGGGTCAACCGGAAGTGTTACGGCAAATTGGCCGTCTGATTGCAACGCAGTATATGAACCAGACAATTGATCTAGTTTTAACTGTCTCAGTGAAAGGGATTCCGATCGCTCAGGCTGTCGCCGAACAGCTAAACGTGCCATTTGTGATTGCTCGCCAAGATGGCGCGATTACCGATGGCGCAACGGTTAGTGTCAATTATGTTTCAGGTTCATCAACGGCAATCGAAAAAATGCAGATTGCTAAACGAGCGTTGCCGGCGGGTTCAAGGGTCTTGATTGTTGATGACTTTGTTAAAGGCGGCGGCACGATTTCTGGATTAGCCAGTTTGGTACGTGAACTAGATAGTGAAGTGGCCGGGATCACGGTCTTTGGTGAAGGTCGTTTTAATGGCGATCGCAAGTCGGAGCGCTTTACTTCGTTACTGCACGTGGAAACTTTGCAAAGTGAATCAGAACCAATTAAAGCCACTCCCGGCAATTATCTTGCCCGGGTCTTTGGCAACGAACGTTAATTAAAGGAGTTAGCATGAGTTCTCGGAATACAATTATTTTGGCAGCAGGTAAAGGCACCCGGATGAAGTCCAAGTTATACAAGGTTTTGCATCGGGTGGCCGGTAAAACAATGGTTGATCATGTTTTGACTCAGGTTGAGCAAACCAACATGGATGAAATTGTAACCGTGGTTGGGTTTGGTGCCGAAGAGGTGCAACATGAGTTGGGTGATCGGACTAAATACATTTTACAAGAACAGCAACTAGGAACAGGCGATGCTGTTTTAAAGTCTGAAGCGATCCTTGGTGATGCAGACGGGATGACTCTGATTGTAAGTGGGGATACGCCTTTATTTAGAGCTGAAACGTTGCAAAAGCTATTTGATTATCATGAAGCTAAGGGTGATGTTGGCACAGTGCTGACTTCCATTGCGCCCGATCCAGCCGGCTACGGCCGCATCATTCGTAATGATATTGGCTTGGTGGAAAAGATCGTGGAACAAAAGGATGCAACGGCTGAAGAAGCCGCGGTTGACGAAATTAACACCGGCGTCTACGTCTTTGATAATCAGGCACTGTTTAAAGCCCTGCATCAAGTCACTAATCATAATGCGCAAGGCGAGTATTATTTAACAGACGTGATTGGCATTTTGAAACAGGCGGGTCAGCGTGTCGGTGCTTACCGGATGAGTGATTTTAGTGAGTCGATGGGGGTTAACGATCGCCAAGCGCTTGCTGAAGCGACGAAGGTCATGCGCAAACGAATCAATGATGCACACATGGCTAATGGCGTGACCTTTATTGATCCGGAACATACTTATGTGGATATTGACGTAAAAATTGGTGCAGATACGATTGTTGAACCAAACGTTCAATTAAAAGGACACACTGAAATTGGTGAGGATTGTCTCATTGGTGCCAATTCTGAGATTCGCAATGGTCTGATTCATGATCATGTCACGGTGACTTCTTCCTTAATTGAAGATAGCGAAATGGAATCCGGTTCAAACATTGGCCCGATGAGCCATCTGCGTCCTCAAGCGCACATTGGTCATGACGTTCACTTAGGGAACTTTGTGGAAATTAAAAAGGCTAATATCGGTGATCGGACGAAGGTGGGGCATCTCACTTATGTTGGTGATGCCACCTTAGGAACGGACATCAACGTGGGATGTGGTGTGGTCTTTGTCAATTATGATGGGGTTGCTAAACACGAATCGGTCGTCGGCGATCACACCTTTATCGGAAGTAACTCAAATCTAGTTGCGCCTTTACAAGTGGCGGATCATTCCTTTATTGCAGCTGGTTCCACAATCACCAAAGATGTGGCTTTCCATGATATGGCGATTGCCAGAGCCCGGCAGACCAATAAACCAGATTACTGGGATCGCTTACCCCATAAGCCAGAAGATGCTTAATTAAATCCGGACAGTAGATGCTTGCGTCTAAGCAAGTTAATGGGTACGATTAGAACGACAAAAGACTGTGATCACATCATCCGCGTGGAGGAAACATGGCAACTCAATACTTTGACCCAAAGCTAAAAATCTTTGCTCTAAACTCAAACCGACCGCTGGCGGAGAAAATTGCTGAAGAAGTTGGTGTTGAATTAGGCAAAACATCCGTCGATCGATTTAGCGATGGCGAAATTCGCATCAACATTGAAGAAAGTGTCCGTGGCGACAATGTTTATTTGATTCAATCAACTTCAGCACCGGTTAACGACAATCTGATGGAATTATTGATTATGATCGATGCTTTACGCCGGGCTAGTGCGAACACGATCAACTTGGTTGTCCCTTATTATGGTTACGCGCGCCAGGATCGAAAGGCGCGGTCGCGTGAACCAATTACTGCTAAATTGGTTGCGGATATGTTTGAAAAAGCTGGGGCCACGCGACTTTTGGCTCTTGATTTACATGCCGCTCAGATTCAAGGCTTTTTCGATATTCCAGTTGATCACATGATGGCCGCACCGTTGTTGGCAGATTATTTCATCACGAACCATATTGCTGAAAATGCCGTCGTCGTTTCACCTGATCACGGTGGGGTGACACGGGCCCGGGCACTAGCAGAGTTCTTGAAAGCACCGATTGCGATTATCGATAAGCGCCGTCCTAAGGCTAATGTGGCTGAGATTATGAATATCATCGGTGATGTTAAAGGTAAAAAATGTATCATGATCGATGATATGATTGATACTGCTGGCACGATTACGTTAGGTGCGCGGGCTTTGATGGAGGCTGGCGCCGAGGAAGTGTACGCTTGTTGTTCGCATGCGGTACTTTCAGGGCCGGCGGTCGAGCGTCTCAAAGAATCACCGTTTAAACAGGTTGTCGTGACAGACTCGATAAACTTACCTGCCGAAAAGCAATTTGACAAACTGGTCAAGGTTTCCATTGCACCACTAGTCGGGGATGCCATCAAACGCATCAACGAAAACAAACCGGTTAGTCCATTATTCAAGACGCGTTTCCATCGTGATGGCCGCACGCATTAGTGGACACAATAACATCACTTTAGCCCCAACTGATTTCGCCATAATACGGCCATCAGCTGGGGCTATTTGGTTGCGGTCAAAGTTAAGATTTCCTAATGTGCTGTAACATGATAGAAATATTAACGTAATATTTGTCATTGAATGGTATACTGAGGTTAGTGAGAGGGCTTCAAGTTAGTCAAGCCGGGGGTATGAGAAATGAAACATTTATTACTTAGACAAATGATCGTTGGTAGTTTAATCGTCATCAGTACGACAGGTCTAGCGGCTTGCAGTAGTACTGGTGCGTCGCCAACGAACACGACGGCGCAAGTGGCAACTAGTAAAGTGGCTAAGACGTCACCAATGAGTCAGACAAAGCTACACTCAGCTGATCCAGCAGCCACGAATTCGTCTTCGGTAGCGAAGACAAGCAATGTGGATAATGTGGGTACTGATCGCTCCGTCAACGCGGACGCGACGGTGGTTGGTTCAGGCCATGCGGTTGCTAAAGTCAGCGCTAAAACGAATGACGCTGCCCAAATAAGCTCAACAGCCGGCATGGCAAATGTTGCTCAACAAAGTAACGCTAACAGCTCAGTTGTAACCAGTCAGGCGTCGTCATCAGCTGTTGTTCAGTCGCAGCTAGATCAGACGAGTGCGCCTGTAACACAGCCCTCCTCAGTTAACCAAACAACAATTTTAAGTGCCTTTCGCCAACAGATGGGCTTTGAGGAAACAGATGGCAGTCGGCAATACCAAGTATCGGACTTGGGTCACCAACAGTATCAAATTGATGTCCGTTCCCAAGCGCCAGATCCGGAGGTTAGCAACTTGACGGGAATTTATCGATACGATACCAATACCCAACAAGTGACCAATCTATTGACGACGCCTTAGTTAGGATTGGTTGATGCTAATTTTTAAAAGACTTTTATACCGCAAGTAATTGCGGTATTTTTGTATCATGATAAAAGATTGGGGGAACAGAAATGAAGCCAAAAAACACACCCATCGGATGGTCATTAGGTGGACTGGGGCTATTTTTGATCGCTGGGGTGGTCGCTTGGGTAAGCCATGTCCCCTTGGTTAAGATCTCCGACGCGTATTTTATGATCGGTTTGTTTTTGATTGTCATTGGTGCAGTGATGCAGTTATCCCATGCCCATTTATTTACGGGATTTCGTCGGCGTCGAAAGACATATAAAGAAAAGCAGCAGCCACAACCAGATGACCGTGTTGATCAAAAGGATATTGCCTTAAAAAAGAATGAACCGTTGCGGGTATCAGCTTGGAATGGTTGGCTGTGGGTTAGTGGACTGATTTTGATCGGCTTAGCGGTTATCCTAACCTTGTAAGCTGATGTAAAATATCGGTCGAAAAATTAAAAGGGGCCACTATTGCAATGTTTTCACGTTACACACTGCGAATAGTGGTCCTTTTAATTTGAATTCATTAAATTGAAGATTACTTTGGCGCAATCATGCCTGATTTAGTGCGTATTTTTGAATGGCGGCGGCCACGCCATCTTCACGGTTAGTCAAAGTGACCGCTTGGGCTGCTGCCTTTAATTCAGGGATCGCGTTGCCCATGGCGACACCTAGTCCGGCGGCTTGAATCATGGACAAATCGTTGCCTTGATCACCGAGCGCCATGACCTCCGCCATCGTTAAACCAAGGTCGCTGGCTAGTCCAGTAATGGCATTGCCTTTCGAAGCGGCTTGATTCATCGCCTCAAGAAAATAAGGTTCACTGCGAACAAAGTAAAATTGCTGTTTAGCCTCGGCAGGCAACGCCTGATAAGCGGCTTCAATTAGTTTTGGATCATCAATAAACATCGCCTTCGATAGGGTTAGATCGGTCGGCATTTCATCGACCGACCGATAGCGAATGGGCATGTTGACCAAATAAGCTTCGCCAATGGTGTACGGACTAATATCTTTATTCGCTGTGTAAATCGCTTGATCTGTTTCGACGTGAAAGTGGGTGCCTAAGGTATGACTTAAGCTTTCTAATTGGCGGTATTGTTGATAATCCAGCGTATGGTGAACGAGAATCCGACCACTGATGGTTTGTGCAAGCGCGCCATTAAAGGTAATGACGTATTGATCGTCACCGGATAAGCCGAGTTGTTTCAAATAACCTGCGACGCCAGTTAGCGGTCGTCCAGTACACAAGACAACTTTTATATTAGCATCGCGGGCGGCCTGAACTGCTGAAATAGTCGCTGGATTCAGATCACCATTTTCATTGAGTAGTGTGCCATCAATGTCGATCGCAATTAATTTAATAGTCATGGGTTAGGCTCCTTATGGATGAATCAATTGATCATTTTTAATATAAGTCTGGAATTCTTGATAGATAGGGTTAAAAAGGTCACTTTCAGCATGTTGGCTGAGCATTTCTCGAGGGAAGAAAAACCGCTGATCCCCGGATTCGCGTCCAGTAATGGCTGCCACCAAGGTACTGAGCGCAGATAATTCAATCGTAGAGCCATCTGCTTGCATCAGTTGAATCTCCGCGGCAGGTTTGCGGGAGTGGTGCGGGTTTGCATTATAGGGCAGGTCATAGCTATCGTTGGTAGCCGTGTAGTAGGTAACATTGTAGCCGACAGTTTCAATTTGATTGCGCAAAATCGGCAGTAAGTCTGTCGTATCACTGTCATACTCAACGGATTTTAACGGTTTGCGGTTTAAAAAGCGCCGAGCCAGATCGCGCAAAATATCATCATCACTATCGGCCCAGTGGAGAAAGTAAGTATTTAAGACGCCATCATCAAGTTTTAAATAGTCGGTTAACGTCCAATCGTGGTTGAAGAACGGCTCTAGTAAAAGTGGCCGAAAGCCCTCTTGGCGAATTGGCTGATTGTCGTACAAGTCTTTGGCACGTAAAAGTAAGTGATCCAAAATAACTTCCATGGCGCGAGACACTGGGTGAAAGTAGACTTGTTGGTACATTTGAAAGCGACTTAAGATGTAGTCTTCGACAGCGTGCATGCCGTCGATCGTGAAGGCGATTCCGCCTTCGTAAGGGCGCATAACGCGCAACACTCTAGCTAGGTCAAAACGGCCGTAATCGGCTCCGGTAAAGTAAGCGTCGCGCAATAAGTAGTCCATTCGATCAGCATCCAATTGACTCGAGATAATTTGAACGACCTGTGGATTTGGATAGGTGTGCTGAATCACGCTAGCCACTTGTGCGGGGAATTCCGGACTGACTTGGCGCAGAACCGCATTGACCTCAGTGCTGGGGGATGTCAAGATTTGCGCGGTGACCGCTTCATGATTCGTGTGAAAGATGTGTTCAAACGTATGCGAGTAAGCACCGTGACCAATGTCGTGAAGTAAAGCAGCACACAACGTAACCAACCGTTCATCATCATTCCACAGACCGTCGCCCGGTGTTTGGCTTGGATAGTCATTTTTAAAGTTATCACAGATCCGTCGGGCAATTTCATAGACTCCCAAGGAGTGGCCAAAACGGCTGTGTTCAGCACCGTGGAACACCTCTTCGGCCACGCCGAGTTGCTTAACGCGGCGAAGTCGTTGAAATTCTTTGGTATTAATCAGATCCAAAATGACCTGATGCGACACAGCAATATAGTTATGAACAGGATCGCGAAAGACTTTTTCACGAGGTAGTAACTGACTTTGATAGTCCATGCATTCTCCTTGAAACAACTGAATTTTGAGTTAGTCTGCTGTCTGATCCGGCTGATTAAATGTTGGTTGGTGTTGCAATAAGCGTTTGGTTTCAAAGTCAATTTGAGCACCAAATTCTGGCTCCACCATCAGATCGGCCAAGTGTTGTTTGGCTAACTGAGTGCCACTTATCTGAGCGGCTTTGACAAAGCGGGCCTGGGCTTCTTCAATGGTTAACGATTGGGGTAACAAATCACCAACGTTCATCATCGTGCCAGGATCAACATCTGGAAAATCCCACTTATTTTCTTCGTGACCGAGCCCGACCGTGTAGAAATCGTGAATCAACTGGGCCCGGGCATTCTGATTGCCATTGACGCTGAGGTATAACATGATCACAGTGCCACCATTGCGGCGGCGTTGTGACATTCCGGCGATCTTATGTCCGTTGACACTCAAGTCATAGGTGCCAGGACAATAAGAACGCGGAATTTCTCCCGCTTCAATGGGCAATTCAGGAAACGCACGATCCACGAGCAATTTCATTTGGTCGTAAGCTTCATTGACGCCCATTTTGAGCAAACTAGGTGGAAAGAATAAGCTGACGTTTAAGACGCCGGGATCTGAAACCACCGCCAGACCGCCAGAGTTGCGCACAAAACCAACGTAACCGTGTTCTTCTAAAATCGGGTAGGCTTGTTCGAGATGGGGTAAATCGGCATCCCGTAAGCCCATAATCACGTTGTTGTCGAGCATCCAAAAGTGTAACAAGGGTTGGGATTCGTGTTCAATTAGACTTAGCAATGCATTCATGTTCGCAAAAGTGGCTAAGCCCTCATGCTTGGCGAAATGTTGTGACAGAAGCATAGTCGTTTGGGCGAGGCTTAGAGCATCGGTCATTAAAAACACCTGATTTCTCATAAGGATTAAGGATGATAGCGTTTTTATCACTGCGACTATTATACCGAAACAACGCCAAGTCTGCACGGTTACCATGGTTGAAGGTTTAATTGGAACGTCATCTGAGCGAATTGGTTAAGATTAAGGTATAATTTAGTCCTGGAGTTAAACGGTTAGCAGAAAGTGGGGGTCAAGGTGGCACAACAGTTTGAACAGACAGTCACAGTTTATTTGCAAACAAATATCACGCAGGCTGGTGAAACGGAACAGTTTGATTTCACCTTGCCCGGCCGATTGGTTATGGTTAACGATACGCTTTATTTACGCTATGTGGAGGATGATAACGGGACGCCGACGCCAGTGACATTTAAGCTGACTAGTTCAGAGGATATTACGCTGACGCGTAGTGGCGATAATGGATTGCGGTTACATTTCCTGGATGGTCAGGCAGTGACGACCAGTTATCGAACACCATATGGCACGATGTCCATTGAGGTAGCCACGGCGCAATTAAACGTGCGGCTCAATGATGACTTAAGCGCTGGTCGCATCGCAGTCGATTATGAATTAATGGCTGGGAAAAGCTTGATTGGGGATTATCAAATTAGATTGCAATTTGCCGTCTAAGACCTTATGATAAGATGTACACTCTCGAAAGGACGGGCCTGATTTTGGAACTTAAAATTTTCGAAGGTCAAAATAAAAAAGAATTGTCGATGATTGAAGTTGCTCACGCAATTCTCTCACAGCACGGTGAAGCAATGGGCTTTGCTGACCTAACCAACGAGGTTCAAACGTACCTCGGTGCTAGTGATGAAGAAGTTCGCGCACGTTTGGCACAATTTTATACTGACTTAAACGTTGATGGCAGCTTCATTTCCCTCGGAGATAACACATGGGGTCTGCGGACGTGGTACCCATTTGACTCAATCGATGAAGCCACCATTAATGGTGAAGAAGACGAAGATCAGCCAAAACGTAAAAAGCGCCGTAAGGTTAATGCCTTTTTGGCGGACGCTGCTGATGACGATGATGTCATTGACTACGACGATGACGATCCAGAAGATGACGACTTTGGCCAATCAGATGATGATGACAGTCAGGATGGACCAGATACGCAAGACAATGATTTTGACGATGACGATGATGATACCGAAAATGATGACACCGACGAAGAGTTACCAGATGGCATCGAGGGTCAACTCGCCGAATTAAATGATGATGACGACGATGAGGATGACGAAGAAAACGACGATGATGAGGAAGATCCTGAATAGGAGCCTCTAGTTGTGCGGATGTCTCATTTAGAAGGTAGCGTCTATGGCGATGGCTGTAGACGCTATTTTTTTGTTGTCTGTTGTTGCTCGGACTCACCCGGTCTGGCTCACACTCTTTCTAAACGCGCTCGCCAGACTTGAGTCCTGTGCACAACCAACAACCGTAACCGGGCCAAGACCGCCCAATTACGATTGTCCGTTGTTGCTCGGTCTCAACCAGTCTGGCTCACGCTCTGATCTTTTTTCTTGACCCACATGCATAAAGTCGGTATTATATTTTTTGGGCACCGTTCAGTGAACGGGCACAGTTAAGTTGTAATCAAGGCTCCCAATTCTTTTGAATTGGGAGTTTTTTCGTTGTTAGGTATTCCCCGCAAAATAAGAGAAGGAGCATTTATTTAGATGACCAAATACATTTTTGTCACCGGTGGTGTGGTTTCGTCAATTGGGAAAGGGATCGTTGCAGCTTCGTTAGGGCGGCTGCTGAAGAATCGTGGGTTAAAGATTACGATTCAAAAGTTTGACCCATACATTAACGTGGACCCAGGGACGATGAGCCCATATCAGCACGGTGAAGTCTTTGTCACCAATGATGGTACGGAAACTGATTTGGATTTAGGCCACTACGAACGTTTTATTGATATTAACCTGAATAAATACTCAAACGTTACAACGGGGAAAATCTACCAAGAAGTTTTACAAAAGGAACGCCGTGGGGATTATTTGGGGGCCACCGTCCAAGTCATTCCACATATTACCGACGCGATTAAAGAAAAAATCATGCGAGCCGGTCAGACTACCGATGCCGATGTCGTGATTACTGAAATCGGTGGCACGGTTGGTGACATTGAGTCATTACCATTTATCGAAGCGTTGCGACAAATGAAGACTGAAGTTGGTAGCGACAATGTTTTCTATATTCATACGACGTTGATTCCATACTTGCGGGCCGCTGGTGAAATGAAAACAAAGCCAACCCAACACAGTGTTAAGGAATTACGCGGTTTAGGAATTCAGCCTAACATGTTAGTTGTCCGGACGGAAAAACCAATTACGCAATCGATGCGTAACAAGATCGCCTCTTTCTGTGATGTTGAGCCTGACGCCGTGGTTGAGTCGATGGATGTGCCAACGGTTTACACGGTGCCATTAGCACTGCAAGATCAACATATGGATGACATCGTTTTGAACCACTTCCAAGTTGATGCACCCGCCGCCGATATGACCGCATGGCGGCAATTAGAACAACACGTTCAAAATCTACACAAGACGCTTACGATTGACTTGGTTGGGAAATATACCGATCTTCAAGATGCATATATTTCGGTTAACGAAGCCTTGAAATCCGCCGGTTACGTGGTCGACGCGGATGTCAAAATCAATCATTTCAATTCCGAACAGATTAACGCCGATAATGTGGATGAGTTATTGGCTGACGCGGACGGAATTCTGGTGCCAGGCGGCTTCGGCGGCCGTGGAACCGAAGGCAAGATTTTGGCCATCAAATATGCGCGTGAACATGATGTGCCATATTTAGGCATTTGTTTAGGGATGCAAATGGCTTGTGTCGAATTTGCTCGCGATGTTGTTGGCTTAAAGAACGCTAACTCGACGGAAATTGATCCAGACACACCATACCCAGTGATTGATCTAATGTCTGATCAAGAAAATGTCAAGGACCTAGGTGGCACACAACGACTTGGTGCCTACCCAGCCAAATTAAAGCCGGGGACATTAACAGCCGCCGCTTACGATAACGAAGAGGTTATTTCTGAACGCCATCGTCACCGTTATGAATTTAACAATGCTTTCCGTGAACAGATGGCTGCACATGGTTTAGTCTTTTCAGGAACATCTCCGGATAACCGGTTGGTGGAAGTGGTCGAATTGCCGACGAACAAATTCTTTGTGGCCGCGCAATATCACCCTGAATTTCTATCCCGTCCTGATCGTCCAGAAGGGCTCTTTAAAGCCTTTGTGAAAGCTGCTGATGATGAACACATTAGTCGTCAATAGTTGAATTTCTACGATAATTAATAACATCCATTAGGTTCGATTGAAAGCTTGGCTTATTCGATCACTTAATGGATGTTTTTGGTTCTAAAACATTTTCTAAAAATACACTGAGAAGCGAATCCTCTTATTGTGTTTTAAAGGTTCGTTCATTAGTATTGAAGATAATTGCGTGCTCCCCATTGGCGGTTGAGCAAATGAAGCAGTAGATAAATTTAAGTGTAAACACATGGTTGCTTGGAGCAGCTGATGTGCTGAGAGAGGAATAACGCATGAAATCAATGATCATCCAAGGAGGTCACCATTTATCTGGTGAGGTGACTATCGGCGGTGCCAAAAATAGCACGGTTGCTTTGATCCCGGCAGCAATTTTAGCTGATACACCGGTTCAATTTGATTCGGTGCCTGACATCTTGGATGTCCATAATTTAATGGCAATTCTCGATTCAATGAACGTGTCTTCCCATTTTGAAAATGGCGTACTCGACATTGACCCAACCCAGATTGAAGAAAACGCCTTGCCTGGCAAAGCAATTAAGAGTTTGCGGGCCTCATATTATTTTATGGGGGCCTTATTAGGTCGTTTTAAACGGGCAACTGTGTCGTTCCCTGGTGGCGACAATATCGGTCCGCGACCAATCGATCAACACATTAAAGGATTTAAAGCGTTAGGGGCCCAAGTCACAGAAATTGATGACGCGGTGCATATTGATGCTAGTGCAGGGCTGCATGGGGCACGGATCTTTTTGGATTTGGTTTCCGTGGGTGCAACGATGAACATCATCTTAGCAGCGGTGAAAGCTGACGGGTTGACAGTGATCGAAAATGCGGCCAAAGAGCCAGAAATCATTGACTTGGCGACCTTTTTAAATAATATGGGCGCAAAAATCCGCGGAGCTGGGACAGATGTGATTCGAATTGAGGGCGTACCAACGCTTCAAGCGACGAACACCCACACAATTATTCCTGACCGAATTGAAGCTGGGACATACTTGTCCATGGCCGCAGCGATCGGGTCAGGGGTTAATATTCAAAATGTCATTCCAGAACACCTTGAGGCGTTCACAGCCAAGTTACAGGAGCTTGGGGTTAAGTTGGATATCAGTGAAGATAGTATTTATGTCCATAAATCGAGTGACTTATCGCCAATTCAAGTCAAAACGATGCCCTATCCAGGATTTGCCACCGACTTGCAACAACCGATTACCCCGTTGATGGGTTTAGCAAATGGCTCTAGTCTGATTATCGACACGATTTACCCAGAGCGCACCAAACACATTGCTGAGCTTAATCGCATGGGTGCGAACATCACGTTGGAAGATAAGATGATCGTGGTTAATCACTGTGACCGCTTGACTGGTACCACGGTTGCGGCTGGTGAGATTCGTGCTGGTGCAGCGTTAGTTATCGCTGCTTTGATGGCAGATGGTAAAACGACCATTAACAACGCAGAAAACATTCTACGGGGCTATGATCGCATTTCAGAAAAGCTTAAAGCATTAGGCGCACAAGTCCAGATTATTGAAGATACCGATGCTGGCGTCTTTGAGTATTAGTAACCTTGCGCGTTAGGTTCATTCATGGTATATTGTTTGGGTTGATTACATGTAACTATGACTCAGCAAATGACTCATGGCAAAGGAGATTACACTCATGAAACAAGGCATTCATCCAGATTACCACCAAGTTGTCTTTATGGACTCAACCACTGGTTTTAAGTTCATTTCAGGCTCAACGGCAACTTCTCAAGAAACCACTGAATGGGAAGATGGCAACACCTACCCATTAATCCGGGTTGAAATCACTTCTGACTCTCACCCATTCTACACTGGGAAGCAGAAGTTCACTCAAGCCGATGGTGCGGTTGACAAGTTCAACAAGAAGTATGGTTTGAAGTAAACTTAACTAAGTTAGCATAAACTAAACTGGCTGATGAAATATCGGTCATGTCTATGTTGAAGCAAATGATGGCAGACGCCGTTGTTTGTTTTTTTTTTGCATTACACAAGTTTGATTTTTTGGCTCCTTCAACTATGAAACCAGTCAGCGATAATTTAGTTAATTGGTTCTACAAATATCATGGAGCAGATTTTATCGGTCAATTAGTATTAACCAACGAAAATGATTAGAAACTCTCAAGATCAAATTGTAAGTGGCTCGTGACAAGGACTGGTATTCGCCTGGCTTTGTCAACGATATAAAAACACCCAAGCATGCATTATTAGCAGCGAAGGTGTTTGAAATTTTGCAAGGTATAACTACTTAAAGCCCTGTCAAGACTCTAAGCGTTACAGCTAAAAAGCCAAATGAATCAAACAAAAAGTGTGATAGGAAAGTGATAAAAATATTTTTGGTTCGAATATAAACACCGGTATCGAAGAAACGAGAGACGCCAACAGCAAAAAACATTTCGAGGAAATGGAAATCATAGGCCTTAAAATGCATTGCGCCAAATATGAACATGGAAATGATCCAGGAGATTACAAGAGCTTTATTTCTCGACAGCCGTGTATGTCTTTGGATAAGAGCTGCAACAATTAAAAATGAAAATAGAGCAAAAAATTCTTCAGAAAAAGTTTCTAGAAGGTCGCCAATTTCCAATACTGTAAACTTTTCGAGGATGACATTTTTAGCTGTGTGAAGTAGGACACTTGTCGTCGAGTCGGCTACTGTGTGATAGTGGAGCTCCTTTAACAGGTTAATCGCTCCAATACTATAAATTGAACCAGCAATTAGCATGACCAGTCCGAATCCCAAATCGCGCCAAGTTAAGCGCCTAAACAATTGGCGGATCTTAGAACCAGACAGAGTATTAAAGGCGATGATAAATATGATAAAGGGCACGATATTTTCAAAGATAAAATTGAGCCATACATTCTTAATTGGATCTGCGAAAACAATCATGAGCGAGGCCAAAATTGTGACAATTAATAAGATAGTTAAATGATTGGTAGAGGCACCTCGGTCGTAATCGACCAGTGGGAATCCCCGTGTTTATCGCTTCTTTTCAAACAAAATGCCATTTTTCATGATAAGACCCCTTCATAGTAGTAATAAGATAAGGGTACAAATAATGGATAATGGATACAACTTTTGTTCTTCACAAATTGTTGGGAGTTTGGAGATTAGAAAAGTGGGGTGGCCAATAGGCAGTGACAATAAGGTGAAGTACAGTCGAACAGCATTGAGTGAGACGTTTACCAGGGGGCAACGAAAAGTCCCAAGCTGAACATTATAAAATGTTCAGCTTGGGACTAGCAGGATAGTTTGAAAAACTGTGGTGGGTCATGACAAACTTTCTTGAACTTTAGCTAGCCATAGCGGGAGCACTTCGGCCAGCTGACGATAGGTTAAGGCAAAGTTGTGTGAATACCATGGATCGGGAATTTCTTTGCCGACTTCGGCGGGAATGATATCATAGGCCAAATGGATTTTATGATGTTGGTTGGTAGGCAATAATTCTCGTAAATTGGCGACATTTTGGCGATCCATCGTAATGATCCAGTCAGCTTGCTCGTAGTCAGCAGTGGTGATGGGGCGAGACCGATGATTGGCAATTGATAACCCGTGTTCAGCTAAGATATGTTGTGCACCAGGGTGGGGCGGGTTGCCCTCCTCCCAGTTGCTAGTGGCGACTGATTCAGTCTGGATGTTAGTTTGTAAATTAGCTTGGTTGATAAGTTGTTGGAACATGGCCTCAGCCATTGGCGATCGACAAATGTTGCCGAGGCAAACGAACAGCACGTTTTGCATGAGAACCTCCATTAAAGAATTTAATTTAATTGTGCCGTGTTGAATGACGTCTTGCAAGAAATTTAGTTGGATTATGAGATATGGTATAATCATAAACAATTGTGATTGATTGACTAATGTAGTTTATCATGCAATTTAGTTGAAATGGCGTGAACACAGCCAGTTAAATGGTGTGATATGAGGGGTTTATCATGAAAATGCAGTTAGCAGAAATTGCGAAAGCAGTTGATGCACAAAATGATTTAGGCGAGTCAGCCAATATTACGGTAACGTCGGTCCACTTTGACAGCCGCCAACTGACTGCCGAGTCGCTATTTGTACCGCTTCGCGGCGAGCACGATGGGCACGAGTTTATTGATAGTGCGCGCGAACATGGGGCAATAGCGAGCTTGTGGGCCGCGGATAAAGCCGACCAGGCACCACATGATTTTCCAGTTTTAATTGTGGATGATCCGCTAATCGCGATGACACAATTGGCCGCTTATTGGTTGGCTAAGATTAATCCACAAGTGGTTGCAATTACTGGCAGCAACGGAAAAACAACAACCAAAGATATGACGGCTAGTTTGCTTAGCACAGAATACAATGTTGTTAAGACTTACGCTAATTATAATAATGAAGTCGGTGTGCCATTTACGGTCCTCTCAATGGAAGCAAATACAGAAGTTTTGGTCGTTGAATTAGGGATGGATCGTTTCGGCCAACTAGATGAATTGAGTCGATTAGTCGCACCGGATGTCGCGGTGATTACGATGATTGGCGAAGCACACATTGAGTTTTTTGGCACGCGAGACAAGATTGCCGATGCAAAAATGGAAATTACTCACGGACTGAAGGCTGACGGGCGCTTTGTTTACGATGGTGATGAACCGCTACTCGTGAGTCGTGCCCAAAGCATCGCTAATGAACAGCGGACATTTGGACAACAAAGCGCTAACGATTTATATCCAACGCAAATTAACCAAGATTCAAATTTGCACACAACGACGTTTACTGTGAACCAATGGCCTGACGAAACATTTACGATTCCATTGATGGGTGATTATAACGTTAATAATGCACTAGCAGCTTTGACCATCGCCCAGTTATTTCACATTCGGACAGCGAATCTCGTGAAGGGGTTAGGCACGGTAGCCATCACCGAGAATCGGACACAATGGTTGACTGGTGCCAAAGGTGAGGCCATTTTAAGTGACGTTTATAATGCCAATCCGACCGCGATGAAAGATGTCCTTCGTTTGTTTGCGCAAACACCAACCAAGGGTCGCCACATTGCGGTTCTTGGTGACATGCTTGAATTAGGTCAAGATGCTGATGCGCTGCATGCATCTGTGGCTGAGGCATTAGTCCCAGATCAAATTGAGGAAGTTTATCTGATTGGTCCGCATATGCGAGCACTAGCGCAAACATTGACGCCTAGTTATTCGGCAACAGCTATTCACTACTATTCAACGGCAGATAAAGATCAGCTAACTGCTGACTTATTGGCCAACGTCACTGCCGACGATGAGGTTGTCTTGAAGGCTAGTCATGGCTTGCACTTGGAAACGGTTTTGACGGCGTTGCAAAATTAAATTGAGTTTTACAGTCGCAATGACATCACTATTGGGGATGTCATTGTTTTCTTTTAATTTCGCACATTAACGCGATTGCCATAACTCAGCAAACTTAAATTGGCCTGGTTCAGATGCTGAAACATTTGCTTATCACTGCGTAACGCGTTAAACTATTACAGTTGCGTTTTTTAAACGTGCACGTGTTAAAAATTGAATATCACACAAGAAAAAACGAATCAGGACGGCCGTTTTCACGCTTTAGCAGACGGATTTTTGCTAGTGTTGACGAAACCTTTTGATTTGAGGAGGAACTAATTTGAAGTTTGCAGAACTAGGTCTGAATAAAGACCTGCTAAAAGCCATTGATGAAAGTGGCTATGAAGAAGCAACCCCGATCCAAGAACAGACCATTCCATTGGTTTTGGCTGGTGATGATGTCATTGGTCAGGCTCAAACAGGGACGGGGAAGACGGCCGCCTTTGGGTTACCAATTTTGGATCGTATCGATACCGAAAACCCAAACGTGCAGGCGTTGATCGTGTCACCAACACGGGAATTGGCGATTCAGACGCAAGAAGAATTATATCGCTTGGGTAAATATGAACGAGCTCGGGTGCAAGTGGTTTATGGTGGCGCAGATATTCGTCGCCAAATTAACAGCTTGAAGAACCATCCACAGATCGTTGTTGGTACACCAGGACGGTTGCTTGATCATATTAATCGAAAGACGATTCGTTTAGACCATGTGCAAACGTTAGTCTTAGATGAAGCTGACGAAATGCTAGATATGGGCTTCCTTGACGATATTGAAAGTATTATCAAGATGGTGCCTGAAAAGCGGCAGACTTTGTTGTTCTCAGCCACGATGCCAGACAAGATCCGTCGTATTGGGGTTCAATTCATGAGTAACCCTAAAGAAGTTCGGATTAAGGCTAAGGAACTAACCACCGATTTAGTCGATCAATTCTACGTGAAGTCAAAAGAATATGAAAAGTTTGACTTAATGACGCGGTTACTTGATGTTCAGGATCCTGATCTAACGATCGTCTTTGGTCGAACGAAACGCCGGGTCGATGAATTGTCGAAAGGTTTGGAAGCCCGAGGATATAATGCCGCCGGGATTCACGGCGATTTGACCCAACAGCGGCGTTCACAAATATTGAAACAATTCCGTGATGGTAAGCTGGATATCTTAGTTGCAACGGATGTGGCTGCTCGTGGGTTGGATATTTCTGGGGTAACCCATGTTTATAACTACGACATTCCACAGGATCCTGAAAGCTATGTTCACCGAATCGGCCGGACTGGCCGTGCCGGACACCATGGCACTAGTTTGACCTTTGTAACGCCAAACGAAATGGACTATCTGCGTGAGATTGAAAAGCTAACGAAGGTGCGGATGTTACCACTGAAGCCACCTTCGGCTGCCGAAGCATTTGCTGGTCAATTGGCCGCTGCTGAAACGAAAGTAGCTGAGTTGGTTGAACATGCAGATACGGAAAAGTTTGATCAAGAAGCGGCTGATTTATTAGCGCACTACGATGCCAATGAATTGGTTGCCGCCTTGCTCAGTAATCTAACGCCAGGCGATGAACACGATGTGCCTGTTCATATTACGCCTGAACGGCCATTACCACGTCGTCATGGTGGCGGCGGTGGTCGGAGCCGTAATGGCGGTAGCCGCAATTATCGCGGTGGTAATAACAGCCGCAATGGTCGCAACAGTCGCTCATCGCGTGAACGTGAAAATGGTAATCGTGGACATTATGATCATCGTTCCGGTTCACGCAATGGTAATAGCAGCCGCAACGGCGGTGGCAAGCGTAGCTACTCCATTAAGCATAACTAATTGTTAATATTCATTCATGCCTCTGCTCGGGTTGATCGCCGACAGGGGCTTTTTTATGTTCGCTAAGCCTGATGTCTGTGCCTAGTCCGGCTTGTTCCGCTCTGATTTTTACAACATTGGCACCGAATTGGTCGGCAGTTCTATGCTATAATTTCGCTTAGACGTCATTAGTGTAGGTATAATTGATAGTTAACGAGAGACAGGAGCGAATAGCATGATTTTTGGTACCGGAATTGATTTAACAGATATCAAACGGGTAGCGGATTTGAATCAACGGTTTCCAAAATTTGCGGCGAAAGTGCTCACAGCGGATGAACAATTGGCGATGACGACACTGAAAGGTCAGCGTAAACTGGAGTTCTTAGCGGGCCGTTTTTCTGCTAAAGAGGCTTACAGTAAAGCACTAGGAACGGGTCTCGGTCATGCGGTCGGATTTCAGGACCTTGAAATTCTTGACGATCAGTTGGGTAAGCCAATGTTGACGATGCATCCTTTTAACGGACCAGCACACATTTCTATCTCTCACACGGCTACGCAAGTCATGACTCAAGTGATTCTTGAACAGCCCGAAACCCATTAGGATTAGATCGGACGATTTTTAGATTTTTGAAATGGGGCAATTCTTTTGACAGATACAACGATGTCACAGATTATTGGACAGCATCGACCAACCATTGCGCACATCAATCTTGCCGCGATTAAACACAACATTCAGGCCGAATTGCGGCGTACTAAACCAGGCACCGAAATGTTTGCTGTTATCAAGGCCAATGGCTACGGTCACGGACTAGTTGAAATGGCGCGAACAACATTGGCGGCTGGCGCTACCGGGCTATGTGTGGCCATCTTAGATGAGGCGTTGGCCTTACGTGAAGCTGGTATCACAGCGCCCATTTTGGTATTGGGTATTACACCGGTCAGCTGGGCGCAGCTGGCTTGTAAACAGGATATTGCGCTAACTGTTGGTGATCAGCAGTGGTTGACTGATGCGGCCCCAATGCTTAACGGGCAATTGCGCGTCCACCTTGCTTTAGATACGGGGATGGGCCGAATTGGCTTTCAGAAGCCGACTGAATTAGCTGATGGATTGACTGTTTTAACCCAATATTCGAACAAATTTAATTTCGAAGGGGTTTTTACTCACTTTGCGACGGCCGACGAAGCTGATCATCGTTATTTTGATCATCAAGTGCAGCGTTGGCAGGCGATGATGGCGGTCCTACCGCAACGTCCACGTTATGTGCATGTGTCTAATACCGCCACATCATTATGGCATGAAGCTTGTAATGGCAATATGATTCGGTTTGGCGTGGGTATCTATGGTTTAAATCCTTCAGGCGGCAGTTTGACCAGCCCATATCCGTTAGAACCGGCGTTACGTCTTACGACGCGGCTAGCTTTTGTCAAACGTTTGGCGGCTGGGGATTCGGTCAGTTATGGGGCGACCTATACCGCTAAGCAGGATGAATGGATCGGAACTTTGCCAATTGGCTATGCGGATGGTTATCCGCGACGGATGCAAGGGTTTTATGTTTTAGTGGACGGTCAACGCTGCGAAATTGTTGGCCGCGTCTGCATGGATCAATTAATGGTCCGACTGCCTCACAAATATCCGGTTGAAACGTTGGTGACGTTAATTGGTCAAGATGGGGCAGAGACAATTACAATGCAAGACATCGCTTCATATGCGGGAACCATTCATTATGAGATTGCGACTAATCTCAATATGCGCATCCAACGGGTTTATGAAAGCTAGCTGACGACTGTCAAATATTACAGTTCTGTGTAATTGATAATTTTTACTTAAAACATGCTAAAATGTAGGCACCAAGCGATTGGTAGAAGGATGGATGCGGGGGAGTCAGCATGGCAAAGGATGGACGTCAGGTACCAGTTAGTTTTGATGATGCGACGCTAACTGAGCTCAATGCATACTGTGAATTTTTCAGTTTGGACCCGAATGAATTAATTAATTCTGTTCTCGGTCACTTTCTGGAGAATCACCAATCAGCTGATTTTAATCAATTAGCGCAAGGCTACTTGGCCATGGGTCAATTGAATGAGGAAATCGCTGATGAATTTTCCGCAACGGAGGCAGAGGTTGCTCGCTTAGACCGTTAAGTAAGCAGTCTGTCTTCGTAGCAATGGAGCAGTCGCTCCATTTACATATTGACTTAAAGAGAGGTTCTTAGGTAGTTGGCAAACGTGGAAGTAAGGCGCGGGGATATTTTTTATGCCGACCTGTCCCCCGTGGTGGGATCAGAACAGGGTGGTATGCGACCGGTGCTAATCGTGCAAAACAATATTGGCAATCATTACAGCCCGACGGTGATCGTTGCGGCGATCACCGCACGGATCAGTAAGCCGAAGATGCCAACCCATGTTGGTGTGCCGGCTAAAGGTAATGGCATTGGCAAGGATTCGGTGATTTTATTAGAACAAATTCGCACCATTGATAAGCAACGTCTTCGGGATCGCGTGACGCATTTAGATGATGCAGTGATGAATCGGGTCAATCGAGCCTTAGGTATTAGTGTTGGCTTAGTCGAACGTGATTAAACCCTGCCTGTAAATGAACAGATGAAAATCGGCATCACTCAGCTTGAACAAGTAGGCTGAGTGATGCCGATTTTTATGGAGTTACACCAGCCTGTTGTCTGGACCTAGCCCAAGGCAGACTAATTGACAAAAGTCGCCAACTAGTCAACTTCAACTAGTGCTCGACACCACCTGGCTGGCTTCGCTCTGATTTTTATTTTTATACAATTGATTATTCTAGTTGTAAGTTTTCCACTTCAGAAACGCGGAATTGCTTACGATTCAATGCCTTGATGATTTTTTGACAGCGTTCCTCGTCAACGTCGGCCGGTAGGGTGAAGAGGGTTCGATGGACCAATTCACCCGCTTGCACGTCCAATGTCATACACGACGCAATCGAGGTGTATTTCGTGATGATTTTTGAGATATTGGCTAAATCACCGCGTTCACCTTGGGAGACCACGGTTAAGACATAACTGCCCACGTTGAAGTTCCAGCTCTGTGACAACATGTCTAGCAACCGCGTATGCGTTAAAATACCGTAAAAATAATTATTTTCATCTAATACAGCAATGTAAGGCAAATCCTTGATTGAGAAAAAGACTTTAAAAAAGGCATCATTGATGGAAATGAACTTCGTGGCATTTTTGAGCAGGGTTGTAACTGGCAAGCTCATGTCTCCACCACGTGACTTGTGTCGATAGATATGCATTTTGTAAATGTTACCGCGGAAAATTTTACCGGTTTCGTCTAAAATCGGCACACAACGGAAGCCGGAATCTTCTAATACTTTTAGGGCTTCTTCTAAAGTGACATCCTCGCGCACTGTGGTGATACTGTCGTAAGGTTTAACGAGCGTCTTTAATAACATGCAGCAACCTCCAAAAATTAAAAAATGGTAAGAATGTTGTTTTCATCATACCACACCTTAGCTGCAATCGGGCAGCAAGGATGGTGTCAGAACAGATTTAAATTAAAAAAGTCGTCTAAAAAACCGATGCCTAAGTTAGACATCGGGTAGAATACCATTATTCATGATACTAATGAGCTGATTTAAATTATAGACCAGTTTCTTTGAAGCCGTTCTCCCGAACTTCTTTCAAGGTTGCTGCAGAAGCGGCCATCTTTTCTTTTTCATCAGCGGATAGTGGGACTTCAACTACCCGATCAATTCCTTGACCGTTAATGACAGCTGGTGAACCAATAAAGGTATCCGTTAAGCCGTATTCGCCGTCTAGCGGTGCACCAACTGGCAAAATCGCGTTTTCATCCCGTAAAATGGCCCGGGAAATCCGCATCAATGAAGTTGCAACGCCGTAGAAAGTAGCACCTTTACGGTTGATGATTTCGTAGGCTTTGTGCCGCGTCTCATCTTCAATTGTGGCTAAGTCATCGCGTGAAACGCCATTTTCTTCGGCGATTTGTAGTAATGGCTTGCCGGCAATCGTTGCTTCGTCAAAGTTAGCAAATTCGGAGTCACCGTGTTCACCCATGATGTAAGCATTAACGTCACGCGCGTCCACGTTGAACTTCTTGCCTAATGCAACCCGTAGGCGAGAAGTATCTAATGAAGTACCTGAACCGATGACCCGGCTCTTGTCAAAGCCTGACCACTTCCAAGTTGCATAAGTTAAAATGTCGACCGGGTTAGCAGCAACTAAGAAGATGCCGCTAAAACCAGCGTCAACAATTGGTTTAACGATTGTTGACAAGATTTTTAAATTTTTGTTCACTAAATCTAAACGAGTTTCACCGGGCTTTTGTGGTGCCCCAGCTGTGATCACAACGAGATCAGCGTCTTTAGCATCGCTGTATTCACCAGAGTAGATCTTCTTTGGCGTGAGCCATGCCAAGGTGTCTTCAAGGTCTAAGGCGTCCCCTTCAGTCCGATCTTTCAAGACGTCGACAATGACGAATTCTTCTGCGAGGCCTTGCTGAGCCATGGCGAAAGCATAACTTGAACCTACTGCTCCGTCACCAACAAGCAATACCTTTTGATGATTTGTAGCCAAAATAATCATCCTCTCTATAACTAAATTTTTATTTTGTAACCGCTGTAAGTATAACATATGGACCTCTTGTGAAATACCGCATTAAGTCGTCCTAGACCAGTGTCGACTAGGCGCTTTGAGACGAGGATGTGCTATAATACGAGTCTGAAATCAATTTTAACTGAAGCGAATATTGCTGATTGAGAGGGAAGCCAATCGATCAGCCCTTTTGCATAGCAAGAAAGACAACATTAGTAATTAAGAGTGGGGCAAGGACAGATAAATGAAGATGGTCGTCGGGTTAGGAAATATTGGTGCTGAGTATGAACGGACGCGGCATAATGTCGGTTTTATGGTTGTTGATCAATTGGCTGATGAATATGGCGTCACGTTTAAACGGGCACGGCAAGAAGCTCTCGTAGGCAGTGCATTAATTGGTCATGAGAAAGTATTATTGGTTAAGCCAACCACGTATATGAATGATTCAGGGCGCGCCGTTCGACCATTGATGGACTATTATCACGTGGATTTAAATGATTTAGTCGTGATTCACGATGACATGGATTTACCAGTCGGGAAAATACGGCTGCGGCAAAAAGGATCGGCCGGCGGTCATAATGGCATTAAAAGTTTGATCGCCCATTTAGGTACACCAGCGTTTAAACGCGTTCGCGTTGGCATTGATCATCCTGCCTCAGCGAGTGTCGTTGACTACGTTTTAGGGCGCTTTACCCCGGCGCAAACTTTGGGAATTCGCGCTGGAATGGATGATGCTCAAGCAGCCGTTGAAGCCTGGTTGTCAGGGACGAAATTTGATCAGGTGATGAATTCATTTAATTAAGCGTCAACGGCTGGTGCGGTTTAATGATTGCCACACGGAAGGAAGATTATGGAATTACAAGATTTTATGCGGTCGGCGCCAGAATATCAACAAATTCTGGCTGGAACCAACAAACGTCGTCAATTAGTGACTGGCATGGCAGGTTCAGCCCGTTCGCTTTTGCTTAGCACACTACTGGCTGATTTAAAGCAGCCGTTACTGATGGTGACGGATACAGCTTTTCATGCTGGACAGTTGGCCGACGATTTAACCAATGTACTACCCGATGAGCAGGTGTTTAACTTTCCCGCCGAAGAAATGTTAGCCACTGAAATTGCAGTAAGTTCACCTGAGGCCCGTGCTGACCGGGTTCGTGCCTTGCATGCGCTACAGCGGCAAACGCCGGTTGTCGTGATCAGTGATTTAGCTGGGTTGCGCCGATATTTACCACAGCCCGAGGATTTTGCCGCGGCGAGCTTTACTTTAGTAACGGGTCAAGATTATCAACTACGCGACTTACAAAACCAACTTCATCAGATGGGGTATGTACATGAGCAATTGGTTGCCCGTCCTGGTGACTTCGCTGTTCGTGGATCAATTTTTGACATCTATCCGTTGGATGCTGATTATCCAGTTCGAGTAGACTTTTTTGATACCCAAATTGATTCGTTGCGGACTTTTGATCCGGAGAATCAACGCAGTATCGAAACAATCGATCAGATCACAGTGTTACCAGCTACAGAACTAGTGATGACGCCGACTCAGTTAAGCAGCGGTAAAGCGAAACTAAGGCAGCTTGTCGATAGCTACGCGGAAACATTAAGCGGCGATGAGCGCCAACAGCTAACGACCCACTTTGAGGAATTACTGGTAGATGATGCTCAACCAAGCACGGTGCCAGAATTAGGACTGTATGCGTCTTTGTTTTATCAAGCGCCAGCAGGGTTGTTAGATTATTTGTCAAATGATGGGCTTGTTTTATTCGATGATTACAATCGGTTAATTGAAACGGATCGGCAAATTTCGACAGATGAAGCCAACTGGATCACGGATCGTTTGCGCACCCAATCGATGTTACCGGATCAACCACTAGGCCATGATTTTCGGCAAACGATCCGTGAGATCAAACAAGTGCAGGTCTTTTTCTCGCTTTTTCAAAAAGGCATGGGCAATATGCGTTTTGATCAGTTGACGAATTTTATTAGCCGGGATATGCAGAAATTTTTCGGTCAGTTACCGGTTTTAAAGACGGAAATTGAACGTTGGCAAAAACAACACCAGACCGTGGTTATCATGGTCAATGACCAAGACCGGATCAGTAAGGTCAATGACACCTTACATGATTTTGAGATTAAAGCTAGTTTAGATAAGGTCAGCAACTTGACCCAGGGCGCTGTTCAAGTGGTGCCGGCCACTTTGCAAAATGGGTTCGAGTTATCGGCTGCTGGCTTGGTCGTCGTGACTGAGAATGAAATGTTTGCCAAAGTCACCAAAAAGCGACCGCGACGGCAAACATTAGCTAATGCCGAACGATTACGGAGTTATACAGAATTAAAACCTGGCGATTATGTGGTTCATATCAACCACGGGATTGGCCGCTTTGAAGGAATGCAAACCTTGGAAGTGGATGGGGTTCACCAAGATTACATTACGATCGATTACCAAGATAATGCGAAGATTTTCATTCCCGTCACGCAGTTAAATTTGATTCAAAAGTATGTTTCGTCTGAAGATAAAAAACCACGGGTGAATAAGCTCGGTGGAACCGAGTGGGCGAAGACGAAACGTAAAGTTGCCAGTAAAATCGAAGATATTGCCGACGAGCTGGTTGACCTATATGCTGCCAGAGCCGCGCAAAAAGGTCACGCGTTCCCCCCTGATGATGCTTATCAGGCGGAATTTGAAGCGGCATTCCCTTATGTTGAGACACCAGATCAACTGCGGAGTATTGATGAAATCAAGCATGATATGGAACAGCCCAAGCCAATGGACCGTTTGCTAGTCGGCGATGTCGGCTTCGGCAAAACAGAAGTGGCTTTGCGAGCAGCTTTCAAGGCGATTGAAGATCGTAAACAGGTGGCCTTTCTGGTCCCAACGACAATTTTGGCACAGCAACACTATGATACGATGACGGCGCGTTTCGATGGGTTCCCCGTTAAAATCGGGATATTGTCTCGGTTTGATACCCCCAAGCAAATGAAAGCAACCCTTGCTGGTGTGGCGAGTGGTGAAATCGACATTGTCGTCGGGACACATCGCTTGTTATCCAAAGATGTCATTTTTAAGGACTTAGGATTGTTATTGGTCGATGAAGAGCAACGCTTTGGCGTTAAGCACAAAGAACGGATTAAACAAATGCGCGCGTCTGTTGATGTCTTGACGTTGACGGCAACGCCGATTCCGCGAACCTTGAATATGTCGATGATTGGTGTTCGCGATTTATCCGTCATTGAGACGCCACCTGCGAACCGGTACCCCATTCAAACCTATGTGATGGAGGCTAATCCGGTCGCCGTTCAAGATGGCATCAACCGAGAACTTGCCCGCGGCGGTCAAGTGTTTTATCTGCATAATCGCATTGACGATATCGAACGCGTGGTCGACAATGTGAAACAACTCGTTCCAGATGCTCGGGTGGCATATATCCATGGCCGAATGACAGAAACACAGCTTGAAAGTGTTCTATACGATTTCATTCGCGGTGAGTACGATGTGTTAGTCACCACCACAATTATTGAAACGGGTGTTGATATTCCCAACGTGAATACCATGTTTATTGAGAATGCGGATCATATGGGATTGTCTCAGTTGTATCAATTGCGTGGACGAATCGGTCGCAGCAATCGGGTGGCTTATGCTTACTTTACTTACCAACCTAATAAAGTCTTGACCGAAGAAAGTGAAAAGCGGTTGGAAGCGATTCGTGATTTCACTGAATTAGGTTCAGGGTTTAAAATTGCAATGCGTGATTTGTCTATTCGAGGTGCCGGAAACCTGTTGGGGCAGCAGCAGCACGGCTTTATTGACTCGGTTGGTTATGACTTGTATACTCAGATGCTTTCGCAAGCCGTTGCCAAAAAACGTGGGCAATCTGTTCAAGTTCGGTCAGATACAGAAATTGAATTGGGCATTGAAGCATATCTTCCTTCTGAATACATTGCTGACGAACGGCAGAAGATTGAAATTTATAAACGAATTCGTGAATTAGACAATGAAGCTCAGTACGTGGAAGTTGATGAAGACTTAATTGATCGCTTTGGCGATTATCCACAAGCGGTTGCTAACTTACTAGCCGCTGGTCATTTAAAGATGACTGCTGATGCGGCACTTATCAGTAAGATTGCGCGTACCGATGATGTGATTTTGGTGACCTTGTCTGCAGAAGGTAGTCGCATTTTGTCGGGAGAGGCGATTTTTAAAGCCTTATCCGAAACAAAATTACGCGCCACAGTAAGTGATCATGCGGGACAATTGGTCGTCAAGTTAGTTATTCAACCTAAGATGACGGAGCCCCAGTGGCTTGCATCACTGAGCGCCTTTGTGACGGCATTAGCTGAAACGGTCACTGCTCAAACGGAAATGAGAACCGCTGAAGCGGCGTCGACGGACGCGGTCGATTAAGCTTTGGCTACAGAATCTTTGAGTAAAGGAGTCCGCATGAAGATACATCCACAAGCCAAATCGACGGACAAGCCTACCCAAACAGCTCGTCGTGGGTTAGTCAATGGTGCGTTATTACTTTCGTTAGCGGCGCTTGTTGCTAAAGTGCTCAGCGCCGTGTACCGAATTCCATTGCAAAATTTAGTTGGGAATACGGGCTTCTATGTTTATCAGCAAGTTTATCCATTGTATGGAATTGCCATGACCTTCGCATTAAGTGGCCTACCGGTATTTATTTCGAAATTAATTGCTGAGGTGGCAGACCCATGGCGCCAACAGTTAGTTGCCCGTCGAATCTTTGTGATCTTAGCTGGTTTTGGCTTATGCTTGTTTATCGGTTTGTTTATGGGGAGTTATGGCATTGCCGCAGCGATGGGTGACGTTGGTTTAACACCACTGGTTCAGGTGGTTGCCGGCATGGCGTTATTTTTGCCATTCTTGGCTGTCGGCCGCGGTTTTGCACAAGGTCAGTTTAATATGCGGCCCACCGCGATTTCACAAGTGTTGGAACAGGTCGTGCGGGTGGTGGTCATTATTGTTGTCGCCTGGCTAGCTGCACATCAGCATTGGAATGTTTATCGAATGGGTGCTTGGGCCATGAGCGGGGCATTATTCGGGGCGGTTGCCGCCCTACTCGTCTTTGGACAAACATATCGAAAGCTATTTAGGCCCTCATCTGCAGCGGAACCAGTCGCCAGCAGCGATCACTGGCGAACTTTGATGGGACGTTTGTGGCAAGAGGGCGGCACGATCTGTTTGTTCGCAGCGGTGGTCATCCTTTTGCAGCTCGTTGATTCGTTTACCGTGAAGCGTGGTCTAGTTGCGGGTGGACTTACTGATCCAGCTGCTAAATCCTTAAAAGGGGTTTATGATCGGGCCCAACCACTGATTCAGTTAGGCTTGGTTGTCGCAACTAGTTTTTCGGCCACCTTATTACCAGCTTTAAGCGTTGCCTGGCGCCAACAACGGCAACAAGCTATTCAAACGACGCTAACCATGTTGATCCACATTAGCCTGGCACTATCCGCTGCTGCTACAATCGGGCTAGTCGTGCTCATGCCACTCATAAACTTAGTCCTTTTTGGCAGTGAGACTGGTAGCCTAGCCTTAGCGATTTATTGTATCAGTATCATTTTTGCGAGCTTAATCAGCACGTATAATAGCATTTTGCAGAGTATGAATCAGTATCGACTGTCGCTAGTTGCGTTGATTGCCGGCCTCATTGTCAAGGGCTGTTTCAACTATTGGGCCGTTTTCATGTGGGGAATTAATGGCGCTAGTTGGCTGACCGTGATTAGTTTGGCGACAATGATGTTAATATTATGGTTAGGTAGTCCAACATCGATGAGACTAGCGTTGACCCAGGGCAGCTTCGTTCGCAAATTAGCGGGGATTGTGGGGGCAATGGGCGGACTGGCAGGTTTGACCAGTTGGCTGTGCCAGTCATGGCTGCCACTGACGCGTGGGTCAGCTATTTTGATGGTGGCAATTTGTGTGACACTGGGGATAAGCGTGTTTGTTGGACTAGCGTTGTGGGGCCAATTGTTTTCGATGCGAGAGTGGTTAACCTTGCCCGGCGGAAGACGATTGTTAAAACTAGCAAAACGAAATTAAGTCAGAATTTGACGAGGTGAAAGATGCGATTAGATAAATTTTTGAAATTATCACGTGTAATTAAACGGCGAACAGTGGCGAAGGAAATTGCTGACCAAGGCCGAATTACAATTAATGGAAACAAAGCGAAGTCATCCAGTAATGTTAATGTGAATGATAAGTTAGTTATTTCGTTTGGCAATAAAACCCTGACCATCCAAGTATTAAATTTGATGGAAATTGTTAAAAAAGATGATGCTGATAAGATGTATAAAGTCATCGATGAGGCGTATGCTCGAGACTTTAATGAAGAATCATAATTACAATTTTAATTGCATCACGAAAGTACGTTCCCCTAGAAATGCCTTGAAACGTTGAGGTGTAATGGTTTTGTCATTTACATCTATTTTAGCCGTTGTTATACTCTAGTTAATAAGTTGATTGAATGTAGTCGAAGTTGACCATTGACGGTGGGGCATGACATGCAAGATAAACAGACGGTTCATCAGTTGAATAACGATTATGTACAGCGTTTACGCGCTAGTGAAGTGGCTCATCAGGCTCAAAAATTAGCCTTGAGTAAACAACGTCGTGTTCGGGCTATTCGAATTTTAATTGGTTTTGCTGTCGCGTTAGTCTTGTGTGTATGGGCCTATGGGAGAAATTTGGCCAGCCTTCACCAAATTAATCAGCAAACGACGGTCGCGCAAAAGCAATTGAGCACTGCCAAGGCTGAACATGGTCAACTGAATCAAAGGGTGAAGCAGCTGCATAACGACGACTATTTAACGCAACTGATTCGGTCGAAATATTTATATTCGAAAGACGGCGAAATTGTCTACAATCTGCCGAGTAATTCGAAATAAAATTAACTGAAAATGGGCAAACCGACAGCCGCAGTGAATACCTGCGACTGTTTTATGTTAAAATAATTTTAATTTTACCGGTAGGTTTAGGTGCTCAGGAGGGCTATTTTTTCTATGGCAGTGGAAGTTGGTAGTAAGGTGACAGGGAAAGTGACGGGGATTACTAATTTTGGTGCGTTTGTCGATTTAGGCGATCATCAAAGTGGCCTCGTTCACATTAGTCAAGTCTCGAATAATTATGTCAAAGACATTCATGATGTCTTGAGTGTTGGTGATGAGGTTAGTGTTAAGGTCATGTCAATGGACAAGGGCAAGATTGCCTTATCAATGAAAGCACTTGAAACACAATCATCCAATACTGAGTCGCATCATGACCGGCCTCATGCCTCAGCACCTAAGCGGTCAAACAGTGCCAACGCGCATGGCAGTCGGGGTGGACGTAAGTCGCAACCGGTTGACAGCAGCTTCGATGGAATGATGGCGAGCTTTTTAAAGGATAGCGAGCAGCGCTTGGCAACTTTAAAGCACAACACTGAAGGCAAACGAGGCGGTCGCGGTGGGCGCCGTAGCTAAAGCAATAGCAGTGTACTGAAGCGTTGCGGTTTTTAAAACCGTGATGCTTTTTTTCTAAAGATAATTTGAGGAGGGGAGCTATATCGACGAAGTGATGCAGTTGTTTTTGCAAGCTAATCGCACACATCATCTGTGGCAGCCGACGGATACGGTCGTCTTAGCCGTGTCTACCGGTGTTGATTCGATGGCCCTGCTGGCACTGTTCAGTCAACTACCAAAATCACAGCGGCCACAGTTAGTGGTGGCGCACGTCAACCATCAGTTACGGGCTCAAAGTGACCTCGAAGAAGACTATCTGCGTCGGTACTTAGCTGGTAGTGAGATTAAGTTAGTTGTCGAGCACTGGCCACAACAAGCACATCCTAAATCAGGCTTGGAAGCGGCTGCACGTCAGGTGCGCTACCATTTTTTCCGGACAGTTATGTCGCAGTATCAAGCCAATGTTTTAGCAACGGCGCATCAGCAAGATGAACAAGTTGAAACAGCACTGATGGCGATGATTGAGGGCCGGTCATTTACGAGTACCTTAGGCATTGAATGGCGACGTCCTTTTGCGAGTGGACATTTGATTCGCCCCTTGTTAGGTGTGCCCAAGGCGAAACTTAGGGCGTTTGTGAACGATCACCAGATTAGGAGTTTTGAAGATTTGACAAACGAAGAGCTGGTGGCGACACGCAATCGAGTGCGCCATCAACTCATGCCACTGATCGAACAAGAAAATCCGCGTTTTGTTGCCGACTTTAGTCAGTCAATTGCGGATCAGCAGCAGATGACGCTTTATTTACGCGGTCAAGCTCAAACAATTTTGGCTGAAATCAGTGGTCAGGTGGACAAAGTTGTGCACCATGAGTTACCGACGAGTTTTTTATTGAAACAAGATTTCTTACGACAGCAAGGCCCGGTTGATATTGCCACTGGTGCTTGGCAAAATGCCGCCCGCGGATTGACTAGTGGTCCGCCGCAGACCCATTTCAATTTAGACAAAAATTGGCAACTTGTCCGTCGTTATGACCACTATTTCTTTCAAAGACGAGGAACAAGCCTTGAGAAAATTGACCGGCCGCTTCAATTTGAAAATAAAACTATGGTAACATTAAACAAACGACAGTCCTTAAACACTGGCGGCTGGCTGGTCGCTGTTGATGCCCAGCAAGTCGTGACGATGCAACCACAGCATCACAGCGTTCATGTTCGCGTCAAGGCATCTGAGTGGCCATTAGTTATTCGGTTGGCGAAGAAAAATGATCAGTTGGCTTTGCACGGTGGACATCATCAACAGGTTCGCCGAATTTTGATCGATCAAAAGGTACCTGTGGAGCAACGCCAATCGCAGTTAATTGTGACGACTAACACCGGACGACCGCTGTGGTTAGTTGGTCGAAAAGTGGCTGTTGATACCGATGGCGCATTAATTGAATTGTCGATAAAACTAGACGGGGAGTAGCAGATGAATAACGATATTGAAAAAACACTCTATAGTGTTGAGGACATTAAGGAAGCGGCTCACCGACTGGGGCAGCAACTCACCGAGGACTATCAAGATAAGCGGCCAATTTTAATTTCAGTCCTAAAGGGTGCGATCTTATGGACGGTTGATGTGATGCGCGAGATGGACATTATGGCCGAAGTGGACTTTATTGATGTTTCCAGTTATCACGGTGGTGTTGCTTCAGCCGGTGAGATTCAATTGGTCCACGATCTTAGCGCTGATGTCGCTGGGCGTAATGTCATCATTATGGAAGATATTATCGATACTGGGCGTACGCTACAGTTCTTGATTGATCTGTTGAAGCAGCGGCAGGCTAAGGATATCAAGGTCTGCACGTTGCTTGATAAGCCTGAGGGTCGAGTGGTAGCGGCTAAAGCCGACTATGTGGGTTTTCAATTACCAAAGGAATTCGTGGTTGGCTATGGCCTTGATTACAAAGAGTTTTACCGCAATTTGCCATATGTAGGTGTTTTAAAACCATCTGTGTATGAAGGGGACCAGCCCGAGTAAAAAATTGGCACCCGATAAAATTGGCCGAAAAAGGCGTGATTTTTATTTGGTCAAGATAGGTCAATTGTGATATAGTATGTTTCATCAACAGGGATTACCCCTGCTCAGACCCTCGAACGAGGTCTGAATAACGTCTATGCCGTCAGGAGGCAATGCATGAATACACGCCGAAATGGGCCGGTTCGGAATAGTTTGTTTTGGATCGTGATCTTCTTGTCATTTATGGGAATTTTATATTTCTTTTTTGGCAACAACTCCGGATCTCAAACCCAGAACATTCGTTCCAGCGAATTTGTCCGACAATTAAAGCAAAACAAAGTTAAAAACTTTCAGGTACAACCAGCCGGTGGGGTTTATAAAATCACCGGTGAGTACCGGAAGGCGCAAAAGGTTTCTGGTTCCGGCAGTACTGGTCTAGGAATCGGTAGTAGTCAAACGACGACTGCCAAGAACTTTACCAGTTCCATTTTGGAGAATAATGCTAGTGTCCAACAGGTAACTGATGCGGCGTCTAAGCACAATGTCAAGATGGATACTAAGCCGGAAGAATCCAGTGGTTTTTGGATTAATTTAATCAGCTTAATTTTACCTGTCATCTTGATTGGTTTCTTCTTTTACATGATGATGGGTCAGGCGGGCCAAGGTGGTGCTGGTGGCCGTGGCGGCGTGGCAAGCTTTGGGAAATCCAAAGCTAAACCTGCTGACCCGAAGAGTAATACGATTCGGTTCAGTGATGTTGCCGGTGAAGAAGAGGAAAAGCAAGAACTAGTCGAAGTGGTTGAGTTCTTGAAAGATCCGCATAAATTCACGACACTAGGCGCTCACATCCCAGCCGGGGTCTTACTTGAGGGCCCGCCTGGTACAGGGAAAACGTTGCTGGCTAAGGCCGTTGCCGGTGAAGCTGGCGTACCGTTCTTCTCCATGTCTGGTTCTGATTTCGTGGAAATGTTTGTCGGGGTCGGAGCTAGCCGGGTTCGTGACTTATTTGACCAAGCTAAGAAGAGTGCCCCATCGATCATCTTTATTGACGAAATTGATGCAGTTGGTCGTCAACGGGGAACTGGCATGGGCGGTGGTCATGATGAACGTGAGCAAACGTTGAACCAGTTGTTAGTTGAAATGGATGGATTCACGGGCAACGAAGGCGTCATTGTCATGGCCGCGACAAACCGGTCTGACGTGTTGGATCCGGCGTTGTTACGGCCAGGTCGTTTTGACCGTAAGATCTTAGTCGGTCGTCCCGACGTTAAGGGTCGTGAAGCAATTTTGAAAGTACATGCTAAGGGCAAACCATTAGCCGCTAATGTGGACTTAAAAGAGATTGCAAAACAGACACCTGGTTTTGTGGGTGCCGACTTGGCCAATCTTTTAAATGAAGCCGCATTGTTGGCCGCCCGTCGCGGTAAGACGCAGATTGACGCCGCTGATTTAGATGAGGCCGAAGATCGAGTTATTGCAGGTCCGGCTAAACACGATCGGGTTATCTCTGATCAAGAACGGCGAACGGTGGCGTTCCATGAAGCGGGTCACACGATTGTTGGTCTGGTCTTAAACGATGCGCGAGTTGTGCATAAGGTTACGATTGTCCCACGTGGTCGCGCCGGCGGTTACGCAATTATGTTGCCACGCGAAGACCAGATGTTGATGAGTAAAAAAGATGCCCAAGAGCAGATTGCCGGATTGATGGGTGGTCGTGCTGCTGAAGCCATTATTTTCAACTCTGAATCATCCGGTGCATCTAATGACTTCGAACAGGCAACCGGAATTGCTCGTGCGATGGTGACTCAGTACGGGATGAGTGATAAGTTGGGGATGGTTACGTTAGAAAGTGATGGTCAACCATTCTTAGGTGCTCAATATGGTCAACAACCACCTTACTCACAGGAGACCGCTGCGCTGATTGATGAAGAAGTTCGTCGTTTAACGAGCGAAGGTTATCAAGAAGCCCGCGATATCATTCAGAGTCACCGTGAACAGCACAAGTTGATTGCCGAAGCACTGCTGAAATATGAAACGTTGGATGAGAAGCAGATCTTAAGTTTGTTTAAGACGGGTAAGATGCCAGAAGCTCAGCAGACCAATGCTGATGCCGAAGCAGCCACCTTTGAACAAGCTAAGAGTGCGCTCGAACAGCGTGAGGCGCAACGTGCAGCAGCTCATGATGATGCGCTCAGTGCATCCACCAGTGATTCAACGGTGACAAACACGCCACAATCGGCTTCCAGTCAACCAGAATCTGCTAGTGAGGCACCAACATCATCAGCGCAATCAGACTCGGATTCACATTCAAACGAATAATTTAAGTTGGTTACAGAAAAAATATCTCGTCAATTTTGGCGGGATATTTTTTTGTCGCATCACCAAAGCACTAGTTCATGCGGAACTGACTTTTTTTATCGAGTGCGGTATACTTGCTTTCAGAAATTTTTGGCGGTGCCATCTGCGAGTGATGGCCAATTAATGAGGGAGTTTGAAATGAACGATTATTTAGTAAAAAGTATAATTGACGACGGGAATTTTCGCGCCTATGCCGTGAACAGTACAGGAGTCGTTGCCGAAGCACAACGGCGTCATGACACGTGGAGCGCGTCTTCGGCCGCGTTAGGGCGGACGTTAACGGCGTCGTTATTACTCGGCACTTCTTTATTGAAGGGGCAAGAAACGATGACCGTTAAAGTAGCTGGGGATGGTCCAGTAAAAGGAATTGTGGTCGATGCAGATGCCAAAGGAACTGTTAAAGGATATATTATCGATCCGCACGTCCATTTGCCTCTTAATGAGGCCGGACATATCGATGTTGGTGGCGCCGTGGGACACAATGGTTTCCTATCAGTCACCAAAAATTTAGGCTTAGATCAACCTTACACGGGGCAGGTTGGCCTCGTAAGTGGGGAAATCGGCGATGATTTCACCTACTATTTAGCTCAGTCGGAACAAATCCCGTCAGCAGTTGGTGTCTCAGTGTTTGTGGAAAACGACAATACGATTGGGGTGGCCGGTGGTTTTATGATTCAGGTTCTACCCGGGGCAGATGATCAGGCGATTACTCAACTCGAGCAATCTTTAAAAGATATGCCGTTAGTTTCCCAATTGCTACGCGATGGGAAGACACCAGAAGATATTTTAAATGACTTGTTTGGCGAGTCGCGGGTAAACGTTTTGGAAAAAGTTCCCGTGGCTTTCCAGTGTGACTGTTCGAAAGACCGCTTTGCTACCGATTTGAGTAGCTTGCCGGCTCACGAGTTGCAAGCCATGATCGATGAGGATCATGGTGCTGAGGCGGTCTGCCGTTTTTGTGGCAATCGTTATCAGTTTAGTGAAGCAGACTTGACCGCAATTATTGCTGAACAGCAGGCCTAGAATTGTGGAGGTGAGAAAATGAAATGGCAAATTGGTGGCGTTGAAATTCCCAACCAAATTGTGGTTGCACCAATGGCGGGGGTGACGAATCAAGCCTTTCGCGTTATCTGTAAGGAGTTTGGTGCCGGTCTAGTGGTCTGCGAAATGATCTCGGATCGCGGCATTATGTATCAGAATCAAAAAACATTATCGATGATGAGTGTTTCGAAAGCTGAGCATCCGATGAGCATTCAGATCTTTGGCGGGACAAAAGAAACTTTAGTCCAAGCCGCTCAATATGTGGACCAGCAGACTGAGGCGGACATTATCGATATCAATATGGGCTGTCCGGTTAACAAGGTCGTTAAAACAGATGCAGGTGCGCGGTGGTTGTTAGATCCCAACAAAGTTTATGAAATGGTTTCTTACGTGACAGACGCGGTTAAAAAGCCAGTGACCGTCAAAATGCGTACCGGTTGGGATCCCGATCATCTTTATGCGGTGGACAATGCTTTAGCGGCTGAGCGTGGTGGCGCTGCGGCCTTGGCGATGCACGGACGCACTCGTCATCAGTTTTATGAAGGTCATTCCGATTGGCATATCTTGCACGAAGTGGCCGAGCAGATTCATATTCCATTCATGGGCAATGGTGATATACAAACGCCGGCAGATGCCAAGAAAATGATTGAAGAAGTGGGGGCGGATGCGGCAATGGTTGGCCGGGCCGCAGAAGGTAATCCATGGGTTTTAGGCCAGATGGCTCATTATCTGGAAACGGGCGAGTTGCTGCCAGAACCCACTGCAGCTAAAAAGATTGCCATCGCTAAGGAACATTTGCAGCGACTAGTGGATCTAAAGGGTGATCACATCGGTTCGCGCGAATTTCGCGGTCAAGCTGGATACTATCTGAAAGGGATCGCTCATTCCGCGCGAACAAAAGTTGCCTTGAATAATGCCGAAACCGCAAGCGAAATGATGGAACTCTTTGATCGATTTATGGTGCAATTAGCTGATCGGCAAGCGCGGGAAACTTCGGAAAGTGTTCGGCAGCGCTAACTTTTAGTGTAAAATAGGGACAGTGTTAATTTGACAGAAGTGAGGGATTAATGTGGCAAAACAAGATACAGAGATGAATGATCAAATGCGCGTGCGCCGCGAAAAGCTACAAGAGTTGCGCGATCAAGGGATTGAGCCTTTTGGTCATCGATTCGATCGGACGCATTTAGCTGCTCAATTACATGAGCAGTTTGGCGAAGAAGACAAGGAAACACTAGCCGATGAAGACCATGTTGTCACGATTGCCGGCCGGATGGTCTCTAAACGTGGTAAGGGGAAAGTGGGATTTGCCGATTTAAAGGATCGAAGTGGACGCATTCAAATTTATGTTCGTAAAGATGTCATTGGCGAAGAGATGTACCACGTATTTAAACGGGCGGATATCGGTGACTTTATCGGCATTAAAGGTGATGTCATTAAGACGGATATGGGCGAGTTGACTGTCCGTGCCCAGGAGTTAACCTTCTTGAGTAAGGCGCTACGGCCACTGCCTGATAAATTCCACGGTTTAACCAACCAAGAACAAATTTACCGGCAGCGGTACCTTGACTTGATTGCTAATGATGATAGCTTTGATCGATTCAAGAAGCGGACGAAAATCATTTCGGCTATTCGTCATTATCTGGATGGATTGGATTTCCAAGAAGTCGAAACGCCGGTATTGCATAATATTGCTGGTGGTGCGGCAGCGCGACCATTTATCACGCATCATAATGCGTTAAATATTGAACTTTACTTACGAATTGCCTTAGAATTGCACCTAAAGCGCTTGATCGTGGGTGGCATGGAACGGGTTTATGAAATTGGCCGTGTGTTCCGTAACGAAGGTATTGACACCAAACATAATCCTGAGTTTACGATGTTAGAGTCTTATGTCGCTTATTGGGACTTCCATGATGTGATGGATGAAACTGAGGGAATCTTTAAGGCTGCTGCCAAGGCGGTGACCGCAGATGCCGTTGTGAGCTATCAAGGAACGACAATTGATCTTGCCAAGCCATTCAAACGCGTCCACATGGTTGATGCCATTAAGGCCGAAACGGGAATCAATTTTTGGCAGCCGATGGATCTTGAACAGGCGCGCCAATTAGCCACTGAGAATGGCATTCATTATGAACCGTTTTGGACAGTTGGTCATATTATTAACCAGTTCTTTGAAGATAAGGTTCAAGATACGCTAGTGCAGCCAACCTTTATCTATGGTCATCCGGTTGAGATTTCACCACTGGCTAAAAAGAATCCAGATGATCCACGGTTTACTGACCGGTTTGAACTCTATATCATGGGTAATGAGTTCGCCAACGCCTTTACGGAACTAAATGATCCGATTGATCAACGCGAGCGTTTCGAAGCCCAAGCGAAGGAACATGATGCTGGTGACGACGAGGCCCAATTGATTGATGAAGATTTTGTTGAAGCATTGGAATATGGTATGCCTCCGACGGGTGGTTTAGGGATTGGGATTGATCGGTTAGTTATGTTGTTAACCGATGCGCCATCAATTCGGGATGTGCTACTATTTCCAACGATGCGAGCCGAAGACAATCTTGACCAAGATTAACGGTACCTTTTTTTTAAAGACACGCTGAGGCGTGTCTTTTTGCGTCTCAGGATATGGTTTTGTCGGACAATGAGGGAGGGCAGTTACTTGGAAATCAACAAGGGATTGGTCGAAGTTGATGGGGGAACATTAAAAACAAATGATATTGCAACAAAATGATTGACCCATAGGTTCAGGACTGGTATTCTAATAAACGTCGTCAAAAAGGAAATGAATGTTTTTTCTTCTTAACGGCGGATATACCAATTCAATACAGCTTGAAAATAACTTATTGAAAGTTGTTGACAGAGCAACAAAAAACTGGTATTCTAAATAAGTTGTCTGATACAGACCAATTCGGTAACAGACAGGTAGATCTTTGAAAACTGAACAACGTTTCGACGAATCAAATGTGTAGGGTCTTTGAACTTCGGTTCGAAGCAATACA